>CAXTVZ010000041.1:0-20104 GCA_964247685.1 uncultured Acetobacteraceae bacterium | reverse complement strand
CGAGAACGCGACCGGCAACTTCGTCAAGATCGTGCAGCGCGTGCCGGTGAAGATCCTGATCGACAGCGGCATGGATCCGCAGGTGCCGCTGCCGATCGGGCTGTCGGTGGAGCCCACCGTGCATCTCGGCACGCGACCCGCGAGCTGAGCGCGACAGGGCGATGGCCACAGGCAGCACGCGCGACGACTGGAAGCCGAAGGCCAACCCGTGGCTGATCGCGGTGGTGGTGACGCTCGCGGCCTTCATGGAGGTGCTGGACACCACCATCGTCAACGTGTCGCTGCCGTATATCGCGGGCGATCTCGGCACCTCCTACGACGACGCGACCTGGGCGCTGACCTCGTATCTCGCATCGAACGGCGTGGTGCTGACGATCTCCGGCTGGCTCGCGCGCGTGCTCGGCCGCAAGCGTTACTTCATGATCTGCCTGTCGATGTTCACGGTGTGCTCGTTCCTGTGCGGCATCTCGCAGAATCTCGGTGAGCTGATCGTGTTCCGCCTCCTGCAGGGCTTCTTCGGCGGCGGGCTGCAGCCGAACCAGCAATCGATCATCCTCGACACCTTCCCGCCGGCCCGGCGCAGCGCCGCGTTCGGCCTGACGGCACTCGCGACCGTGGTGGCCCCCGTGCTCGGCCCGACGCTGGGCGGCTATCTCACCTTCGACTACTCCTGGCGCTGGGTGTTCTTCATCAACGTGCCGATCGGCATCTTCACGATCTTCGCGGTGGCGTATCTGGTCGAGGACCCCCCCTGGGCGAAGAAGCAGCGTGCCGGCCTCGACTGGGTGGGATTGTCGCTGATCACGATCGGCATCGGCTGCATGGAGGTCATGGCCGATCGCGGCGAGGACGAGGACTGGTTCGGCTCCAACTTCATCCGCGTCATGGCGTTCGGTGCGGTGCTCGGCATCCTCGGCGCGATCGGCTGGCTGCTGGTGGCGAAGAAGCCGGTGGTCAATATCCGCGTGATGACGGATCGCAACTTCGCCAACGGCTTCCTGATGATCGGGGCGCTGGGCTTCGTCCTGTATGCGGCGGCCGTGGTGATCCCGCAGCTGGCGCAGCAGGTGCTCGGCTATAACGCCATCCTGGCGGGGCTGATCCTGTCGCCGGGCGCGATCGTGATCATCATGCTGATCCCGGTCGTGGGCCGGCTGATGCCCAGGGTGCAGACGCGCTACCTGATCGCCACCGGCTTCACAATCATGGGCTGCTCGCTGATCTACTCGTCCTCGCTCAACCCGCAGATCGACTTCCGCACGCTGGTGTTCATCCGCATCAGCCAGACCCTCGGTCTCGCCTTCATGTTCGTGCCGATCAGCACGATCGCCTACTCGACCATCCCGCGGAGCCTGAACGGGGACGCGTCGGCGCTGTTCACCATGTCGCGCAACGTGATCGGTGCCATCGGCATCTCGATCGCCAACAGCCAGGTGACTGAGCGCACGCAGATCCGCGAGGCGTATCTGTCGCAATGGACCACGCCGTTCCGGCAGGGATACAACTCGCTGATTACCCGGACGGAGGCCTCCGCCCGCGCGATGGGTGTGGCGTCCAGCCGCGTGCACGCGACCGCCGTCAACCAGGTGCACGCCCAGTTCATCGAGCAGGCGCAGGTGCTCGCCTACAACGACGTGTTCGGGATGGTGGCGGTGCTGGCGTTCCTGGTGGTGCCGTTCTGTTTCCTGATGTCCCCGAGCAAGGCCGGCGGCGGCAAGCCTGGGGGCGGGCACTAGGCGCCGCGTCCCGAAGATGTCGCCAGCGTGGATCTCCGGCGGCTACCGGTGCGGCGGCGTGCGTTCGCGCGGCCAGATCTGTTGGCTGGCAGCGACGATCTGCCGCAACACGCCCACGCCAGCCCGCCGACCCTTACCAAGCGGGATCAAAGGGCCAAGGCCCTTTGCGGGTCCAGGGCAGAGCCCCGGCCTTCTCAACCCTCCCGTTCCGCGACAATCTCGACGTTGGCCTCCCCAAGTTCGAGCACCACCACCGGATCACCCACCGCGATCGTTCCGTCCTGCTCCGGCACAAGGTTCTGCCCGAACATCACCCCGCCACGCGCATCGCGCCGGAACCGCGCGAGCGTGCGCAGCGGCTCGCTCTTGTCGGGCCGGAGGCCGGTGTCCGGGTCGACCGTCGTCACCATGCAGCGTTCGCAAGGCTTGGCGACCGTGAAGGCGACGGCTCCGATGCGGATCCGCCGCCAGCCATCCTCCGCCCAGGGTTCCGAGCCTGCGATGACGACGTTCGGTCGGAAGCGCGCGCACGTGACGGGGGCGGGGAGCCGCGCGTTCAGCGCGTCGAGCGAGGCCTGGGTCGTCAGCAGGAGCGGGAAGCCGTCGGCAAAGCTCACCGTGCTGCCGGCCGGCGCATACGCGGGATCGGCCGGTCGGGAAAGCGGGTCGTCGAGCCAGACCAGGCGGCAGGCGATCCCGATCGCCTCGCTCAGCAGCGACGCGGCCGCGGGACTGGCCACACGCGCGCCGAGCGTGTCGCCCCATACGGTGACACGCACGCGTTCGGCGTCCGCATCCGGGGTCGCGACCTCGACCCGTCGCGTGCCCGCGGCGAGTTGCAGGCCGGCAGGCGTCGGCGTCGCCTCGATCAGCGCCATGGTCCCGTGCTCGCGCTGGGTCACGAACCGACCGGTCACGTCGACCACCATCCAGCGCCGGTCCTGCGCCAGGCCCCACGGCTCGACCGCGGCTTGGGTGAGATCGAGCCCGCGCAGCGACTTCACCGGATAGATGCGAAGGGCGGCCAGCTGCACATGGTTCTCCCCCGCGTGGCCGACGCTTCTATCCCGTTGCGGCTCGCGGATGAAAGTCGGACGCCAGGATGGAGCCGGCGGCAAAGCAGGCCTGTGCGCTACTTGACGACGCGCTCTCCGAAGAAGCGGCGGCGGTTGGGCGGGGTGATCCCGAAGCCGATTTCCAGCATCAGCCGGCGTGACGCGCGGGCCAGCGCGCCGGCGTGAAAGCCGTACGGGTCCTCGGCGAAGCCCGATCCGGCCGAGCCGAAGATGCAGGCCAGCCGGCTCGAAGGATAGGTCGCGAGCACCTCGTCCATCGGGCGGCCGACCGTGACCGAGAGCTGATGCTTCAGCACATGGCGCTTGTGCGAGCCGCGCAGATACAGATGCGGCCCGGAGTCTCCGTCGACCGGCGTGAGATAGAAGAAGAATTTCAGCATCCGCCAGTCGTCGAGGTCGAAATGCAGCATCTCGCGCGGCTCGGGTGCGGCTTGCGTCGACGACGCCGCCTCCGTGGGAAAGCTCCACCACAGGCGCGTGCTGATGACACCCGCCTTCGGGCCAAGATAATCGCGGGCGACCGCGTGCAGCAATCCGTCCGACTGGATCCGCATGGCCGCGTCGCATCGTTCCACGCGTTCAAAGTAGTGGCCGCTGGTGATCGGGTTGCGGCTGCTCTGGCGGGCGGCGATCTGGTCGGGCGTGAGGTCGAGGCTGCGGTCGTGATTGCCGAAGCAGCCGGTGTTCAGGGCGAAGTCGAGGATCTCCGCGGTCACCTGCCCTGGAAGCTGCAGGTCGTCGAACACGCCGTCGGACTCGAGCGCTGCCAGGATCGCGGGCTCGCTCGCGTCGAACATCGACGTGAAGGACGTCACCGCGGTCCGTGCCTTCCTGCTGTCATGAGCGTGCAGCGCGCGGCCCAGCGATGTCCGTCCCATGACGAACATCAGCAGCCATCTCGGATCTTCCCGAAAGTCGCTGATATAGGTGGGCAGGCGCTCCACGACGCGTGCAAGGGTCGAGCGATCCCGTGCGATCAGCTCAAGACTTTTCGCGGCTTCCATTCCGTGTCGCTCTGCTCCGGGATGTTCAGGCGTCACGAACGACGCGGCGGACGCATCATTGCGAAAGGACATTAACGGAGGCTTACCTCAAGACGCTTGCGCATCATCTTCGATCTACCTGCGTTACGACATGCCTGGATCGCCCGAGGCGAGACCCTTCGCGACGACCTGAAGAAAGGCACGCACCCTGGCGCCGATCGCCCGGCGCGAGCTCTGCAGCGCCCAGATCTCCATCGGCGGCTCCACGAGCGCACCCCACAGCACCAGTTGGCCGGTGGCAACGTCGTCGGCGCGGTCGTATCGCGACGTTGCGCGGGATGCGGCGGAGCAGTGGAAGTAAGGCAAGGGGCTCTGCCCCTTGACCCCGCCAGGACAAGCAGTCCTGGACCTGCCAATGCAAGTGGGGTCTGGGGCCAAGGCCCCAGCGGGGTCCAGGGGCGGAGCCCTTGGCCTTCTACATGATCATATCGATCACACCGCCATCGACGCGGAGTGCCGCACCCGTGGTCGCGGCGGCCTGCGGGGACGCGACATAGACGATCATGTTGGCGACCTCCTCGACGGTCGCCGCGCGCTGCAGGATGGAACTCGGGCGATGCGCGCGGACGAAGTCCGCCGCGAGCTCCTCGAGCGACTTGCCGGTCTTGGCGCGCTCACCTTCGAGCATGGCGGCGACGCCTTCGGACAAGGTGGGACCGGGCAGGACCGAGTTGACGGTCACCCCGGTGCCCGCCATCCGCTTGGCGAGGCCGCGCGCGAGCGCCACGTCCGCGGTCTTGCTGATGCCGTAATGGATCATCTCGACCGGAATGTTGAACGCCGACTCCGAACCCAGCGTGATGAACCGGCCCCAGCCGTTCGCCTGCATACGCGGCAGGTAGAAGCGCGCGAGGCGCACGGCCGACATCACGTTGACCTGCCAATGCCGGTCCCAGGTGGCGTCGTCGGTGTCGAAGAAATCGCCCGGCTGGAAGATGCCGGCGTTGCAGACGACGATGTCGAACGCGGGCTCGGCTGTCGTGAGCGCCGTGCAGCCTTCCGCACTGGCGAGATCAGCGGCCGCGCCGCGAGTGTGCCCGCCGAGACGAGCGACGGCGGCATCGACCTTCTCCCGGCCGCGGCCGTTCACCACCACGGTGGCGCCGGCCTCGGCCAGGCCCTTGGCGGCCGCGAACCCGATCCCCTCGGTCGAGCCCGTGACAAGGGCGGTTTTTCCCGACAGGTCGATCTTCATGGCGTTGCTCCTAAGTCAGGGAGGTCCAGGATCGACACGATCCTGGTGGGGTCGGGGGCGTCATGCCGAAGGCGTGCTGCACACGAAGCCCCAGTCTTACCTTTGCGCGTAGGCTGCGAAATCCCATGCCAGGATCTCATAGATCGGCTTCTTGAACCCCACGGGCAGGGTCGGAAGCTCGCTCAGCGCGATCCACTTCCACGCGTCGAACTCGATCTCGCTGTGTGCATCGAGCTGGATCGCCGAGTCCGGGCTGAGCAGGCGCAGCGCGAACCAGCGCTGGCGTTGTCCGCGATACCGGCCGCGCAGCGCGCGCCCGATCAGCTCGGGCGGCAGGTCGTAGTGCAGCCAGTCGGGATGTTCGCCGATGATCGCGGCATCGTCCGGGCCGATGCCGATCTCCTCGCCGAGCTCGCGGATCACGGCGGTGCGCGGGTCCTCGCCCTCGTCGATCCCGCCCTGGGGCAGCTGCCAGACGCCCTCGTCGCCCTCGCCGTGCGGCAGGTCGGCGCGGCGTGCGACCAGGATGCGCCCGTCGCGGTTGAACAGGGCGGCGCCGACATTGGGGCGGTAGGGAAGGTCGCTGGCGGTCATGCGTCACCCATAGGCTCGGTCAGGGTGTGGTGGCGAGGCCTGCCTCGGCCGGCGGGGCTCTGCGCGCGAGGCTGCTCGCCGGCACGAGCACGATGCCGCTGGCCGGCAGGGTGCGGGTCCAGGCCTCCACCGACACGAGGGTGCGGTCGGTGAGCGGCCCCACGACGCCGATCGCGTGGCCGACGCGGATCGCGGTGTCGGCCAACGCCGCGAGATCGGACGCGGTCGAGACCGTGTCGCGCGTGTCGATCAGCGTATCGGCGACCAGGCCGTCGGCGCCGGCGGGCAGCGGGTGGCCGGGGTTGGGCTCGAGATAGAACAGGCCGCGGGCGGCGGCTTCCGTGGTCACGGTGGTGAGCACGTCGGCGGCGTTCGAGACATGCGCGCCGCTCTGGCCGGCCTCGCCGCCGGTCGCACCTGCCGCGCCTTCCACCCGCGAGAGCGCCCAGTCGAGGTTGCGCGCGTTGTCGGCGGGGTCGGCGTCGGGGCGGAGCTGGCGGTCGCCCTCGTCGGTGATCGGACTGCCCTCGGGCTCCATCGGGATCGAGATCAGGATCTCGTGGCCGGCCTGGCGCGCGGCCTCCGCGAGGGGTGCCAGGTGCTCGCCATAGGGGGAGAGGGCCAGCGTCACGGCGGGTGGGAGCTCGGTGATGGCGCGCCGGCTCTCGGCCTCGTCGAGCCCGACGCCGTCGAGCACCAGGGCGATGCGCGACTGCCCGGCGAGCACGCGCGGCACGCGCGCGGCGTAGACCACCGACGCGCGGCGTCCGTCGGGGCCGATCACCGGCAGCGTGCCGCCGAGCGGAGCCGGCGCGGGCTCGGTCAGGGCGGGATCGACCGGCGCGAGCGACAGGTCGGGGGCACGCGGTGCTGGGGCGAGAGCGACCAGTCTCGCCGGCGCCGGCAGCCGGTGCGCCGCCGACGGCCGCGCGCCGGCGACCGCGGTCGGTCGGTGCCGGTGCTTCGGCGGCCCGAGAACGGCGAGCACGACGCCCGTCGCAGCCAGGGCCCCCACGATCGCGAGCCAGGTGAAGCCGAGAAGGCGGAAGCCGCCCGCCCTGATCCGTCCAGCTCCGGGCCTAGCCATGACCCTTCAGCGCCACGCTGCCGCCGCCGGTGTCGGTGGGCGAGGCGGGCGGCATGGCGACCACCACCTTCAGCGCCTGCTGGAGCTGGAAGTCGGTGGTGGGCTTGGTGAGGTCGAAAGCGGGCCAGTTCGCCGGCGGCTCCTTCGGGATCGTGCTCGCGACCGCCGGCGGCGTGATGTGGGCGCTCGGCGGAGGCGGCGGCGTGCCGCCCTGGTTCTTGAGCGCGTGGATCAGGTCGGCCTCGCGGTCGGGCAGGTTGTCGACCTCGCCGTGCTCCTCCTTGACGTCGATGTCCGGGCTGATGCCGAGGCCCTGGATCGACCGGCCGGACGGCGTGTAGTAGCGCGCCGTGGTCAGGCGCAGCGCACCGTCGTCGTCGATCGGCATCACCGTCTGCACCGAGCCCTTGCCGAACGAGCGCGTGCCGAGGATCAGCGCGCGGTGGTGGTCCTGCAGGGCACCCGCGACGATCTCGGAGGCCGAGGCCGAGCCGCCATTGGTCAGCACCACCATCGGCAGCCCGCCGGTGATGTCGGATCCCTTGGCGTCCCAGCGCTGGCTGTCCTCGGCGTGGCGCGCGCGGGTGGACACCACCTCGCCCGAGGCGATGAAGTCGTCGCAGACCGCGATCGCCTGGTCGAGAAGGCCGCCGGGGTTGTTGCGCAGGTCGAGCACCAGCCCGTCGAGATGGCCGCCCGCCTGCGCGCGGAGCTTGTTCCAGGCGGTGTGCAGGCCGGAGTCGGTGTCGTCGTTGAACTGGGCGAGCCGGATATAGGCGGTGTGGCCGTAGAGGGCGGACTTCACCACCTGCAGATGGATGATTTCGCGGGTGAGCTTGATCTCGAGCGGTTTGTCGACGCCGATGCGCTTGACCGTGAGCTGGATCGAGCTCCCGGGATCGCCGCGCATGCGAGCCACCGCGTCGTCGAGCTGCATGCCCTCGACGCTCTTGCCGTCAATGCCGAGGATGAAGTCGCCGGGCTTCATGCCGGCCTTGGCCGCGGGCGTGTCGTCGATCGGCGAGACCACCTTGATCGCGCCGTCGCTCGACTGGACCTCGAGGCCGAGCCCGCCGAACTGCCCGTGCGTCTGCACCTGCATGTCCGCGAACTCCTTCTTGGTCATGTAGGAGCTGTGCGGATCGAGGCCGCTGACCATGCCATTCAGGGCGTTGTCGATCAGGTCCTCGTCGGAGACCGGCTGGACGTAGTCGGCGCGCACCTTCTCGAACACGATCCCGAACAGGTCGAGCAGGTGGTAGGTCTGCGCTCGCCCGCCCGCATCTGGCGAGACTTCGGCGAAGGCGCGGGCGAAGGGCAGCGGCACGCCAACCCCCAGTTCGCGGGCGAGAAAGGGGGATGCGGGGCCCAGTGCGATGCCGGCCGTGAAGGCGGCGCCGAGAAGCAGGCCGTTCCTGAGACTCATCGACAAGCTCTCCCGTGCGGGGCGGCTTGAAACGCCGGCGCCCGACAACTCGAATGCGACCATGTAGCAGATGGGACGGGAGGCTTCATGCCCACCCCATGAAACCACGAACAGGTTTGGGGAACGCTAACGGAAATAACGAGCCGGGTCGACTTGGGTGCTCCCGTGGCGCAGCTGGAGGTAGAGGGTCGGCCGCCCGGTCGCGCCCGGCGTGAAATCGGGCATGCGGCCGATCGGTTCGCCCGCGCGGACATGCGCCCCCGGTGCGGCGTCGACGGTGGCGAGGCCCGCGAGCACGAAGCGCCAGTTCTGCCCGCAATCGACGATCGCCATCCGCCCGTAGCTCCGGAAGGGGGCTGCGAACAGGATCGTGCCGCGGCAGGGCGCGCTCACCAGCGAGGAGGGGGGCGGCGCGATCGAGAGCCCGCTCGCGGGGCCCGCATCGGTGCTGGCGCCGTAACGCTGCACCACGGGACCGGCGACGGGGATGACGGCGCCCGCGCCCAGTCCTCTCGGAGTGCCCAGCCCCGGAGCACCCAGCCCTGGGCCGCCCTGTTCGGCGGGTGACGGAGCCGCGCTGCGGGACGGCACGGTGCGACGCAGCCTCGCATCCGCCTGGCGCTGGGCGGCCGCGAGCGAGGCGATCGCGTCCGCGAGCGAGGACGCGTGCGCCGCGCTCGCGGCGGCGGCCTGGGCCGCGGCGGTCCCGGCCGAGGCGGCGGCGCGCTGATCCTGCTGCGCGGTGCGGACCGCGCCCTCGATCCGATCGGCGGTCGCCACCTGGAGGTCGTGCTCCGCCGCGAGGCGGCCACGCTCGTCCCGGAGGCTCGCGCCCAGGCGATCGGCCTCGGCGCGCCGCGCCCGGAGCTCGGCGAGCTCGCGGCCCACCACGGCGGCGATGCCGCCCACCGCGGCCGCGCCCGCGGCGTTGGTCGCGGGCGCGCCCGGCAGGCCCAGCACGGTGCCGAGCGGGGCGGCGCGGAGCACCTCCATCGCCGGGATCGCGGCGGCGAGCGTCGCGGTGAGCGCCGCAATCCGCTTCTCGTCGGCCTCGCGCCCTGCCGCGAGCGCCTCGATGCGGTCGGCGGTCTCGCTCTCGCGCTGCTCGGCCGCACGCAGTCTCGCCGCCTCGCGCACGCCACGCTGCTCGAGCACCGCCGCCTGCCGGCGCGCGGCCGCCAACGCGAGTGCGGCCTCGCGCGCGTGGGCGAGGGCGGCGAGGTGTTCGGCGCGGGCCTGGGCGAGCGAGCGGGGCAGGTTCGACGCCGGTCCCCGCGCCGCGGCACCCAGCACCAGCAGGGCCGCCAGCAGCGGAAGGTGCCGCGTCCGGACGGTCAGCCCCCGCGCCGGACGAGGAGGCTCTCCCCGGTCATGGCGCCCGGCTGTTCGAGCCCGAGCAGCTCGAGCAGCGTGGGGGCGAGGTCGGCAAGCTTCCCGTCGCGGAGCGTGATGCCGGCCGCGTGGCCGGCCGCCGACAGCAGCACGGGCACCAGGTTGAGCGTGTGGGCGGTGTGCGGGCCGCCGGTCTCGCCGTCGCGCATGGTCTCGCAATTGCCGTGGTCGGCGGTGACCAGCAGCGCTCCGCCCTGGGCCGCCACCGCGTCGGCGATGCGGCCGAGCCCCGCATCGACCGTCTCGACGGCCTTGATCGCAGCGGCGAGGACCCCCGTGTGGCCGACCATGTCGGGGTTGGCGAAGTTCAGCACCACGAGGTCGTAGGTGCCGGTTTCGATCGCGGCCACCGCGCGCGCGGTGAGCTCGGGGGCCGACATTTCCGGCTGCAGGTCGTAGGTCGCGACCTTGGGGGAGGGCACCATGATGCGGTCCTCGCCGGGCAGCTCGCGCTCGCGGCCGCCGTTCAGGAAGTAGGTGACGTGCGGGTATTTCTCGGTCTCCGCCATCCGCAGCTGGCGCAGGCCGTGGCGGCTCACGACGTCGCCCAGCAGGTCGTCCATCGAGGCGGAGGCGAACAGCACACCGAGGAAGGGCGCGAGCGCGTCGCTGTAGCGCGTCATGCCGACCGCGCCCGCGAGGCGGACCACGCGGCGGCGGGCGAAGCCGGTGAAGCCGGGATCGAGCAGGGCCGCGAGGATCTCGCGCACCCGGTCGGCGCGGAAGTTGAAGCAGAGCACCGCGTCGCCGTCGCGCATGCCGCGGTAGTCGCCGATCACCGCGGGCTCGATGAACTCGTCCGTCTTGCCGGTGACGGCCGCGTCGTCGAGAGCGGCGGCGATGTCGGGGAAGCGGGGGGCGGCGGCATCCACCAGCACGTCGTAGGCGCGCTCGACCCGCTCCCAACGCGCATCGCGGTCCATCGCCCAGTAGCGGCCGCAGATCGTGGCGACCGGCACGTCCGCCGGCAGGGTCGCCGCGAGCTTGCCCAGGAAGCCGCGCGCACTGTCGGGGGGTGTGTCGCGGCCGTCGGTCCAGGCGTGCAGCACCACCGGCACGCCGGCGTCGCGAAGGATGTGAGCGAGGGCGGCGGCATGGTCCTGGTGGGCGTGCACGCCGCCCTCGCTCACCAGTCCCACCAGGTGGCATGTGCCGCCCGTGGCAACCAGCCTGGCCACGAATTCGGCCAGCACCGGGTTTGCGGCCAGCGAGCCGTTGCGGATCGCGCGCCCGATCCGGGGCAGCTCCTGCATCACCACGCGCCCGGCGCCGATGTTGAGATGGCCCACCTCGGAATTGCCCATCTGCCCCTCGGGCAGGCCCACATCCTCGCCGCAGGTGCGCAGGAACGCGTGCGGTCCCGCCGCCCAGAGCGCGTCGAATCGCGGCTTGCGCGCGAGGCGCACCGCGTTGTCGGCGTCGGCCTCGCGCCAGCCGAACCCGTCGAGGATCACCAGCATCACGGGGCGAGGGCGGGGCGAAACGTTCATGCTGGGGTCTCCTCGATGCGGGCGTGGCGGTGCATCATCTCAGAGAGCGCCCGCCGTTGGGAGGGGAAGCAGGAGCCGAGCATGAGCAGCACCGTGACGACGAGCCGGTCGGGCTACGAGCTCCTGGCCGACCCGATCCTGAACAAGGGCATGGCGTTCACCACCGCCGAGCGCGACGCCTTCGACCTGCACGGCCTGCTACCGCCGCATGTGGCCAGCCTCGACGACCAGGTCAGCCGCCGCCTCGCCGCCTTCCGCAACACGAAAGACGACCTCGGCCGCTACAGCGTCCTGCGCGACCTGCAGGACACCAACGAGACGCTGTTCTACGCGCTGCTGACCCGCAACCTCGCGGAGATGCTGCCGGTCGTCTACACGCCCACCGTGGGGTTGGGCTGCCAGCGCTTCTCCCAGGTCTATCGCAAGCCGCGCGGCCTGTTCCTGGGGCCGCCGCATGCCGACCGGCTCGACCGGATCCTGGCGCATCCCCGCTTCGATGCGGTCGAGGTGATCGTGGTTTCCGACGGCGAGCGCATCCTGGGCCTCGGCGACCAGGGTGCGGGCGGCATGGGAATCCCGATCGGCAAGCTCGCCCTCTACACCGGCTGCGGCGGCATCCATCCCAGCCGCACGCTGCCGGTCCTGCTCGACACGGGCACCGACAACGAGGACCTCTACGAGGACCCGCTCTACATCGGCTGGCGCCACGAGCGCGTGCGCGGCGCGGACTACGACGCGTTCATCCGCGCCTTCGTGGACGCCGTGAAGCGGCGCTTCCCGCACGTGCTGCTGCAATGGGAGGATTTCGCGGGCTCGAACGCCGCGCGGCTGCTCGCGACCTACCGTGACGAGCTCTGCACCTTCAACGACGACATCCAGGGCACCGCCTCGATCGTGACCGGCACGCTGCTCGCGGCCGTCGCGGCGGCGAAGGGGAAGCTGGCCGACCAGCGCGTGGTGCTGGTCGGCGCAGGCTCGGCCGGGATCGGCATCTGCTCGCTGATCCGACAGGGCATGGTCGATGAGGGGCTTGCGGAAGAGGAGGCGACAGGACGCTTCTACCTCGTCGACCGTGAGGGGCTGCTCACGCACGACCTGCCGCACCTGACCGCCGAGCAGCGCCCGTTTGCCCGCACCGGTGGCGCCTCGAGCGGCGATCTCGAGGCGGTGATCGAACACGCAAAGCCGACCGTCCTGATCGGCGTCACCGGCCGGCCGGGCCTGTTCTCGGAGCGTGCGATCCGCGCGATGGCGCGCCACGCCGAGCGCCCGCTGATCTTCCCGCTCTCGAACCCCACGTCACGGAGCGAGGCCGCACCCGCCGACATCATGGCGTGGACCGACGGCCGTGCGATCGTCGGCACCGGCAGCCCGTTCGCGCCGGTCGAGCGCGAGGGTCGCAGGATCGCCATCGACCAGGTGAACAACTCCTACATCTTCCCGGGCGTGGGCCTCGGCGTGATCGCCGCCCGCGCCGCCCGCGTCACCGACACCATGTTCCTCGCCGCCTCGCGCGCGCTGGCCGAACTCTCGCCGTCGCGCGACGACCCGAGCCGCACCCTGCTCCCACCCGTATCGGACCTTCGCCGCGTTGCCCGCCACGTCGCGATCCGCGTGGTCGAGCAGGCACGCCGCGAGGGGCTGGGACACGCCGAAGGCGAGGCGGACGCCCTGGTCGACGCCCGCATCTGGGAACCCGTCTACGGCGCTTACGTCCGCGGCGAGGCGGCGTGATCCTCCGGCGTCTGGCCGGGTCGCGGGGGTTCGTTCGGCCCGGTGCTGCCGCCATGTGACGGCGGGTCGCTGGCGGGGAACGTGTCTTCCAGGACGTCGTCCCGGTCCTGCTCTTCCTCGGGGTCGTTCGTGCCGCTCATGCGGATCCTCCCTGCCTGCGTTGCGAGATCAGCGCGAAGCGAGGCGGAGCGGTTCCCTCCGGCCCCCCGACCCCCCACATTGCGTCTGCCCCACCAGGAGAAAACGATGTCAGCGACCGACCATCTCGCACCCGGGACCATCTCGCTCAGCGACGCCGAGTGGCGCGCGCGGCTGAGCCCCGAGCAGTATCGCGTGCTGCGCCAGCACGGCACGGAGTATGCCGGCTCGAGCCCGCTCAACCGCGAGAAGCGCGAGGGCCTGTTCCTGTGCGCCGGCTGTGGCAACACGCTGTTCGGCTCCGACGCGAAATACGAGAGCGGCAGCGGCTGGCCGAGCTTCTATGCGCCGGTGGAAGGTGCGGTCTCGACCACCGAGGACACGACCCTCGGCATGCGCCGCGTCGAGGTGAACTGCGCGCGCTGCGGCGGCCATCTGGGCCACGTATTTCCCGACGGTCCGCAGCCGTCCGGCCTGCGCTTCTGCATGAACGGCGCGGCGCTCGACTTCAAGCCGGAGGGTCAGCCCTGATCGAGACCGACGCGGACCTGCTCGACACGGTCGGCGCTCTGCTGGCGGACGAACGCGACTTTATCGCCAATGCGGCGAACATCGCGTCCGTGCTGTTCCACGGTCTCGACCGTCTGAACTGGGCGGGCTTCTACCTGCGGCGCGGCGACACGCTCGTGCTCGGCCCCTTCCAGGGCAAGCCCGCCTGCGTGCGCATTCCCGTGGGACGCGGCGTGTGCGGCACCGCGGCCGAGCGGCGGGAGACCGTGATCGTACCCGACGTGCACGATTTCCCCGGCCACATCGCCTGCGATGCGGCCTCGCGCTCCGAGATCGTGGTGCCGTTGCTGCGCGACGGAACGTTACGGGGCGTGCTCGATCTGGACAGTCCGGAGCCCGGCCGGTTTGGCGAGCCGGAGCGCGTGCTGCTGGAGCGCATCGCGGCAGCGCTCGTGGAAGGAAGCGATGATTTCGCATGAGGGTGCGGGCATGAACGGCGGTGTCGTGGTGCTCGACCATCCGCTGGTGCAGCACAAGCTTTCGCTGCTGCGCGACCGTGACACGCCCACCGGCGCGTTCCGCCAGATCGCGCGCGAGATCAGCCTGCTGCTCGGCTACGAGGCGACGCGCGGTCTCGAACTCGAGATGCGCGCGATCGACACGCCGCTCGAACGGATGGAGGCACCGTTCCTGTCGGGCAAGAAGCTGTGCTTCGTGTCGATCCTGCGCGCCGGCGACGGCATCCTGGCCGGCATGCTCGACCTCGTGCCGTCCGCGCGCGTGGGCCATGTGGGCGTCTATCGCGATCGCGTGACGCTGCGACCGGTCGAGTATTACCGCAAGCTGCCCGACGATCTCGCGCACCGGACCGCGATCATCGTCGACCCGATGCTGGCGACCGGACATTCGGCCTCGGCGGCGATCGGCATCCTGCGCGACGCCGGTGCGCGCGAGATCCGGCTGGTGTGCCTGCTGGCCGCACCCGAGGGAATCGAGGTGATCCGTTCGACGCATGGGGACGTGATGATCTTCACTGCGGCGGTCGATCGCGGGCTCGACGAGCACGGGTATATCCGGCCGGGGCTAGGCGACGCGGGAGATCGCTTGTTCGGCACGCGGTAGGCGCTCAGGCTGCCTTCAGACGCTCGATTTCTTCGGCGAACGCAAGGCGGAGCTGGTCGGCCTCCGCCGCTGGCAGCCAGTCTGCCATCTGCGGGAAGACGGTCTGCCACATGCGGGCGTCGCGTTCGGGCCATGGCATTGAGCTCGCCTCGCGCGCGCGCGTCAGCAGCGCACCTAGCCTATGGCGGATCACCGCTGGATCAGGCGCGAAGTCCGGCGCAGCCGTCCGCTCTCCCTCATCGCCAAACATGCTGAGCTGCTCGGGGCCGGCCGAACGGCCGAAAAGGTCGACGGGTTCGCTCATGCCGGAGGACACGCTCCTTGGGGGGCCGCAGTCCGTTGCCAACACGGACGCGAGGTGGGAAGGCTCTGAGCTTAACAACCAGCCGCCCGATTCTCGCAACCCATGATTTCCGCGACCCCCTTCGCCAAAGCCGTCTCCACCTTCGGCGCCGAGGTCAAGGCGACGCTCTCCAATCCAGCCATTCCAGGCGAGCCGGAGGAGCAGCTCCGCACTCCGCTGGTCAAGCTCATCAAGGCGCTGGCCGCCCTGTCGGGACAGGCGGGCGGGATCGAGCTTGTCGGCGAGACTAGCCTCAAGGACCTGGCCGTTCGCCCCGACTTCGCGGTCACATGCAAGGGTGCCCTGATCGGCTTCATCGAGGTCAAGGCGCCAGGCAAAGGCGCCGACCCGACGCGCTTACGGGACAAGCGCGACAAGGCGCAATGGGAGAAGCTGCGTGCGCTCCCCAACCTCATCTACACCGACGGCAATGGCTTCGCCCTTTCCCGCGACGGCAAGCTTGCCAGCCCCGTCGTCAGGCTGGACGGCGACGTCGAGAGCGCGGGCGACAAGCTCGCGGCACCGCCGGACCTCCTCGACCTGTTCACGACCTTCTTCGGCTGGAACCCGATCCCGCCGCGCTCGCCCCGCCAGCTCGCGGAAGTCTCCGCGCGGCTCTGCCGGCTGCTGCGCGACGAGGTCTCCGAGCAGCTCGACCTCAAGGCGCCCGGCCTGACGGCGCTGAAGGAGGACTGGCGCCAGCTCCTGTTCCCCCACGCGACCGACGCCGAATTCGCCGACGGCTACGCCCAGGCCGTGACCTTCGGCCTGCTGATGGCCCGCGCCCGCGGCATCACCCTCGACGACGGGGTGAGGAATGCGGCGGAAACGCTGCGCAGGTCGAATTCGCTGATTGGCTCGGCGCTCGGGCTGCTGACCGAGCAGGTGGACGAGGCGCATACGCTCGACACCTCGCTCAAAACTCTCACGGCGGTGCTCGGCGTTGTTGACTGGGCTCGGCTCAGCAAGGGCGAGCCGGAGGCGTGGCTCTACTTCTACGAGCTGTTCCTGCAGCAATACGACCAGACGCTGCGCAAGCGCACCGGCTCCTACTACACGCCGCCGCAAGTGGTGAACGCGATGGTGCGGCTGGTCGACGAGGTGCTGACGTCGCCCGCGCGGTTCGACCTGCCGAAAGGCCTCGCCTCGCCCCTGATCACGATCGCCGACCCGGCGGTCGGCACGGGCACCTTCCTCCTCGGCGTGCTGCGCCGGATGGCGGCGATCGTCGAGACGGACGAGGGCGCCGGCGCCGTCCCGGCCGCGGTCGCCGCGTCGCTCAAGCGCGTGATCGGCTTCGAACTGCAGTTCGGCCCCTTCGCGGTGGCGCAGCTCCGCGTGCTCGCCGAGCTCCTCGACCTCGTGACACAAGGCGGGACGGAGGCGAACGCGCCCGAAGAACTGCGCCGCGCGCTGAGCACCGAGCTCCGCCTCTACATTGCCGACACGCTCGCCGACCCCGACGAGGAAACCGCCTGGATCCCGTCCAGCCTCAGGAGCGTCGCCGAGTCCCGCAAGCGGGCCAACCACGTCAAGCGCCACGAGGCCATCACCGTGGTGCTCGGCAACCCGCCCTACAAGGAAAAGGCCCGCGGGCGCGGCGGCTGGGTCGAGGATCGCGGCTCGGGACTGCGCGCGCCGCTCGACGACTGGCAGCCGCCGCCGCAATGGGGCGTCGGCGCCCACGCCAAGCACCTGCGCAACCTCTACATCTACTTCTGGCGCTGGGCGGCGTGGAAGGTGTTCGGGGGCGACACGTTCCGGAGCGGGACCGACAAGACCGAGCTGCGGGATTGGACGGAGCGGCGCGGCGTCGTCGCCTTCATCACGGTCGCGGGCTTCCTCAACGGTCCCGGCTTCCAGAAGATGCGCGCCGACCTGCGTCGCGACGCCGACGAGATCTGGGTGATCGACTGCTCGCCCGAAGGCCACCAGCCGCCGGTTCGCAGCCGTGTTTTTGAGGGCGTGCAACAGCCGGTCTGCATCGTGCTGGCTGCGCGCCGCAAGGGCGAGCGCGAGGCGGGCAACGCGCGCGTCCGTTTTCGTGCGTTGCCTGAGGGTTCGCGGGAGGGGAAGTTTGCAGCACTTTCGGAGCTGTCGCTGGACGACGGCGGTTGGGAGGACGCGCCGTCGGAAGATCGCGCTCCGTTCTTGCCGGCCGGCGCTGCGGATTGGATCGGCTACCCGGCACTCGAAGACCTCTTCGTCTATAATGGATCGGGCGTGATGGCCGGGCGAACGTGGGTGATCGCACCCGACGCAGGGTCGCTCTCACTGCGTTGGACGCGATTGATCGACGAAAAGGATCAGGCGAGGAAGGAGGCGCTTTTCCATCCGCATCTTCGTGATGGAAAACCCGGTGACAAGCATGTTGGCAAGCTGGTCGACAAGCCTCTCGCAAGACACCCGCATGCGCGTGTGGCTGTGAAGGACGACAAGGGAGCCGTCGCAACACCCGTGCCTTACGCGTTCCGCAGCTTCGATCGTCAGTGGCTACTCGCGGATGCGCGCTTGCTCAATCAGCCAAACCCCACCCTCTGGTTTCAGCACTCCAGCAAACAAGTCTATCTGACAGCTCTGCAGGCCCACGCCCCGACGTCGGGACCGGCCGTCACCTTCACGGCGCTCGTCCCCGACCTCCACCACTACAAAGGCTCGTTCGGCGGCCGCGTCTTCCCGCTCTGGGCAGACGCTGCGGCGACGCGACCGAACATCTCGCCCCAACTCCTCGCCGAGCTGTCCATCCGCTACGGCCGCGAGGTGTCCGCGCCCGACGTCATGGCCTACCTCGCCGCCGTCGCCGCACACCCGGGCTACACCGAATGCTTCCGAGTGCAACTCAAGCAGCCCGGCTTGCGCATCCCGTTCACCGCCGACCGCGCGCTGTTCGCCGAAGCCGTCGCCCTCGGGCGTGAAATCGTCTGGCTCCACACCTTCGGCGAACGCTTCGCCGAAGGGCGCCCACCCGGCGCGCCGCGCGTGGCGACGGACGAGCCGACCATCCCCGCCGGCGGTGCGCTGCCATCCTCCCTCGACGCCTTGCCGCACGAGCTCGACTACGACGCCGCCACCCGCAGGCTGCGGATCGGCACCGGCCACGTCGCCAACGTCTCGCCTGCCGTCTGGGCCTATGAGGTGTCGGGCAAGCGGGTGATGAGCCAGTGGTGGAGCTACCGCCGCCACGACCGCTCCAAGCCGCCCATGGGCGATCGTCGTCCACCCTCCGAACTCAACCGCATACAGCCCGACACGTGGCTGCCGGAATACACCACCGAGCTTCTCGCCGTGCTGCGCGTGCTGACCCGCCTGGTCGCGCTGGAGCCTGCCCAGGCCGACCTGCTCCGTCGCATCGTCGACGGCGCGACGCTCGACGCGGACGCGCTCCACGCCAGCGGAGCCCTAACCACGGCGTCTGCGTCGGATGAGCCCGAGCCCGCCGACAATGGCGAAGACGGCTAGATGCCTCCCGGCCACGCAACCGCGTGCGGTGCACGCTCGTTCGCCCCTTTCGCGAAAAGACGGAGAACAAGCATGACCGACCACGTCTACCGCGTCATCGAGGTCGTGGGCTCGTCCCCCGACAGCATCGAGAACGCCATCAAATCCGCCGTCAGCAAGGCCTCGAACACGGTGCGTCACCTGCGCTGGTTCCAGGTCGTGGAAACCCGCGGCCACATCGAGAACGGCGCCGTGCATCACTTCCAGGTCACGCTGAAGCTCGGTTTTTCCGTCGAGGACGAAAACGTCCATCTCCAGCCCTGAGACACGCGCGCTGACAGGCGGCGGCGAGTTCGCGAGCCTTCTCCGACTCGCGCTGCCGATCGCCGCAGGGCAGCTCGCAGCCTTCGGCGTGCCGCTGGTCGACACGATGCTCGCAGGCCATCTCGGACCGGAGACGTTGGGTGCGGCCGCGATCGGCGGGTCGCTGTACGTGCTCGCCTTCGTGGCCGTGCTCGGCATCATGATGTCGTTGCAGCCGACGATTTCCACGCTCGATGGGCAGGGCCGGCGCGACCTCGTCGGTCCCTATTTCCGCCAGGCGATCATGCTCGGCGTTTTTTGCGGCGTCCTGGGCGGGGTCGCGCTCTTCGTGCTCGGACCGGCCGCACTTCGCCTCGTGGGTGCGGCACCCCGCCTGCTGCCCGGTGCGATCGCGTTCCTCCACGCCGTCAGCTTCGCGATCCCGTCGATCGGCATCTACTGCGCGGCGCGTGGCCTGTCCGAAGGCCTGTCCCGCACCGTTCCGACCATGCTGGTGCAATTCGCGGGCCTGGCCCTGCTCGCCCCGCTGGGTGCGATCCTCATGTATGGCCTGTTCGGCATGCCGGCTCTCGGCGTGCTGGGCAGCGGGATCGCGACCGCGATCACCTGGGCCGCGGAAGCCGCACTCTACCTCGCGATTCTCCGCTTTTCGCGCGGCTATGCCGGCGTCGACTGGCGCGCCGGCACCTGGCATCCCGACTGGCGGCTTCTGGCCGCGCTGCTTCGTCTCGGCGTGCCGATCGCGTCGTCCCTGTTGATGGAGGTGGGCATGTTCAGCGCGGCCGGCCTGATCGTCGCATCCCTCGGGCCGATCGCCGCCGCCGGCAACCAGGTCGCGTTCAACGTCGTGACGATCACCTTCACCGTGCCGCTGGCGATCGCGATGGCCGGCACCGTGCGGGCGGGACATGCGGTCGGAAGCTCGGATCCGCGCGCGTTGCTGCGGACCGTCGGGTTGGGTTTCACGCTGGTGGTGGCGTCCGAGATCGTCACCGCGCTGACGCTGCTCGTGTGGCCGCGGCACATTGCGCGTCTCTACGGCAGCGACGCCGGCGTCATCGCGACCACCGCCGCGGTGCTCAAATGGGGCGCGTTCTTCCAGTTGTCCGACGGCGTGCAGAGTTTCGCGAATGGCGTGCTGCGCGGGCTGAAGGACACGCGTGTGCCGATGATGATCGTGGCCGGGTGCTACTGGGGCGTTGCGGTGCCGCTCGGCGCGTTTCTGGCGTTGCGCGAGAACGGCGGAGCGCAAGGCGTGTGGATCGGCTTGCTGGTCGGGCTGACGTTGGCTGCGGTTCTCCTGTCGGCGAGACTGAGTCGATTGTTGCAGAGGGGCTCTGCCCCTTAGACCCCGCCAGGAGGGAAGGCCGTCGAGGGACCTGCCAATTATAAAGTGGGGTTTGGGGCCAAGGCCCCAGCGGGGTCCAGGGGCAGCGCCCCTGGCCTTCTCTACCCC
>CAXTVZ010000040.1:0-20169 GCA_964247685.1 uncultured Acetobacteraceae bacterium | reverse complement strand
CAAGATGCGAAAACCCATCTTGCTGTGGCCAGCGCCGACGCCGCTCCGGCCATGAGGCCGGCAAGCCGAGGCGGCTCACGCGGGCGCCCGATTCAACGCGGCACCGCCTCGCAACGACATGGGAATGAGCAGGTGCAAGCCTCGACCTCGGCATCCGGATGCAATCGGCGCGGCATCCGGAAGGCCAGGGCTCTGCCCCTGGACCCCGTTAAGGGCGCAGCCCTTAAAACCCCATACTTGGAGGTGGAGTACAGGCGTCGCCGACGATCGGGACAACCAAGCAATCAGGGTTCGGTGGGACGACCGTCCCTTGGCGGGTCCAGGGCAGAGCCCTGGCCTTCCTACCCCCGAACGATCCGCTCGCGTCGCGGCACATGCATCACCTTGCGCAGCACCTGCGACAGCTGCTCCACCGAATACGGCTTGTGCAGCAGCTCGAAGCCCGCGGTCCCGTTCTGTGCCAGCACGTGGCTGTAGCCCGTGGTCAGCACCACCGGCAGCCCCGCATGTTCGCGGCCGATCCGTTCGGCCAGCTCGATCCCGCTCATGCCGGGCATCACGACATCGGAGAACACCACGTCGAAGCGATCCGCATCGCGGGCGAGTTCCGCCAGTGCCTCGGCGGACGACGCCGCCCAGACGGTGCGATAGCCGAGCTCGACCAGCGTCTGGGTGGCGAACGTGGCGACCTCGCGGTTGTCCTCCACGACCAGCACGCAGGTGCCGTGGCCGTCCGCCAGCCTCTCGGGCACGCCGCCCCCGTCGGTGCGAACGGGTGCCTCCGCGCGTGGCAGGTACAGCGTGAACACCGTGCCGCCAGCCCGCCCGGAGGTCGCGACCTCGCTTGCGACCATGATCTCGCCGCCCGACTGCTTGGCGAACCCGTACACCTGGCTTAGGCCGAGGCCGGTGCCCTGGCCGATCGCCTTGGTGGTGAAGAAGGGCTCGAAGATCCGCTCGAGCGTGTCGGGCGGAATGCCGTGTCCGGTATCGGCGATCGCGACCGCGACGAACGGCCGGCGCGCCGCCGGATGCGTGCCGATCGCCGGCATCTCGTCGACCGGCTCGACCGTGATCGTGATGCGCCCGTCGCCATCCATCGCATCGCGCGCGTTGACGGCCATGTTGACCAGCGCGGTGTCGAACTGGCTCGGATCGGCGTTGACGAAGCAGCAGCCCGCGCCCGGCAACTCCGTCACGACCTCGATCCGCGAGCCGGTCAGCGTGTCCATCATGTCGACGATCCCGCGCACGCTCTCGCAGGCGTCGAACACTTCCGGCCGGAGCGCCTGGCGACGCGCGAAGGCGAGCAGCTGGCTGGTGAGTTTCGCCGCGCGGTCCACCGTGTCCGAGATCGCGGCGACGTAGCGGTCGCGCCGCGCCGCCGGCAGATCCGGCCGCTTGAGCAGCTCGACCGACGAGCGGATCACCGTCAGCAGGTTGTTGAAGTCGTGCGCCACGCCGCCGGTCAGCTGGCCCACCGCCTCCATCTTCTGGCTCTGGCGCAGCTGCTCTTCGGCCTGGGCCAGCGCGTCCGCCGTCCGTTTCGCGTCGGTCACGTCGCGGGCACGCGCGTACAGCTTGCCGCTCTCCGGCACGGCGGACCAGGACAGCCACCGATACGATCCGTCGCGATGGCGGAAGCGGTTCTCGAAGCGCGACACGGGCTGGCCGCCCTGCGCCACTTCAAACGCCGTCTGGCTGGCCGCAAGATCGTCGGGATGCACATGGCGGGTGTAGGGCGTGCCCTCGTACGCACCCGCCTCACAGCCCAGCCGCGCGGCCCAGGCCGGGTTCACCCGGTCGAACGCACCCGTCTCGAGATCGATGACCGACAGGAGATCCGGGCTGAGCTGCCAGATGCGCCCCTGCTCGAGCGTGCGGTCAGCCACCTCGCGCTCCAGACCGGCGTTGAGCAGGCGCAGCGCCGCCTCGCTGGTGCGGAGCCCCTCCTCCGCCGCTCGCCGGTCGGTGGCGTCGCGCGAGATCACGACGATCCGGAGCGGGCCGCCTTCGGGCTGGAACGGCGCGAAACGCGATTCCCACCACCCCGGCTCGCCATCGGCCATGGCGACATGGCCCTCGACGCGGGCGATGGCACCCGCGGCGGCACTCGCGATCGCCGCCCTGATCTCCGCCCGCGCCTCCTCCGGCCACAGGGTCGCGAACTCGCGGCCCAGGACCTCGCGGTCGGACGCGAGCCGGTTCAGCGCGCGGCCGTGCTCGTTGATGAATTCGAGCCGCCCCTCGGCCGAGAGCACCATCACCCCGTCGGGAGTGGCGGCGAGCAGGCTGCGCACGAACGCCTCGCGGCGCAGCGCCTCCTCGGCTGCGGCCAGCCGGCGATGCGCGTCGAGATGGAAACCGATCAGCTCGGCGAACATCCTGAACATGCCGACCGTCTCGGGCGTGTCGATACGCGCCGGCCTCGGGTCGATCGCGCAGAGCGTGCCGAAGAAGCGGCCGTCGGGCAGCACGATCGGCATCGAGATGTAGCTCTCGAAGCCGTATTGCGCGGGCGTCGGATGCCGGCAGAACACCTCGTCCTCGGTCGCATGGTTGATGATCACCGGTGCGCCGCTCTGCCGGATCTCGTGGCAGATGGTGGTCTCGACCTTCAGCTCGCCGCCGGCCTTGAGCCCGAACCGGATCTCGTCATGCACGGCGCCCGCGATCCACCGGTCGGCGGTGACGCGGGCCACGGCCGCGAACCCCATCCCGGTGGTGCGGCAGACCACGTCGAGGATGGTCGGGACCACGGGGATGGCTCCGATCAGCGCGATGTCGGCCTCGATGTCGGCGGCAACCGGCGGCATCACGCCCCGCTCCGTCATGTCCGGGGCCGCCGACGCGCGACTTGGGATGGGGTCCGGGCGGTCATGGCCCACCCTAACCGCGCGCGTCGGTCGTGTCGCCCTCCGGCCGTGCCTCCGATGCGGCCGGCCGCGTGGAAGGGAAATGCGGAACGGTGCGACATCCCGTAGGATGACGTGCCTTCCCGGTCGTGGCCGCCCTGGTCGAGGCCGGCTTCGACGTCGCCAATGCACCCGACGGCGAAAGCCGCCTGGCGCTGCTCGACGATCTCCACCCCGACGCCGTGGTGATCGACTTCCTGATGCCGGGGATGAACGGCGCCGAGGTCGCCCGCATCGCCCAGACCCGCCGGCCCGGCCTGCCGATCGTGTTCGTCAGCGGCTACTCCGACACGCTGGCACTCGACGGCATCGCGGGCGCGGTCGTGCTCCGCAAACCGTTCGACATCGCCGGGCTCAACTGCGCGCTCACCTCCGTCCTGCCCTGACGGCGCGTCGATGCCCGCCGCCGCCGCGGCCGGCGACCGCGTTCATGCGCGTCCTACATGATCGGGACGTCCTCCCATGGCCGAGAAACGCCGCACCCGCATCGCCTCGATCCCCGGCGACGGCATCGGCCGCGCGGTCGTGCCCGAGGGACTTCGCGTGCTCCGTGCCGCCGCGTCCGCCTACGGCTTCGACGTGCAGGCCGACGCGTTCGACGTCCCCTGCATCGAGGCCCATGGCCGGATGATGCCGCAGGACTTGGCCGGACAGCTGCAAGGCCAGACCGCGATCTTCTTCGGGGCTGTCGGGTGGCTTGCCAGGTCCCCGAGCGACCCGGCTTGAACCAGGGCGATCGGCCATCCATATGGTGACATCGGGATAGTCTTGTCGCGAGCGGATCATCCGCCGCGCAGCTCTCTCGAACCGAGAGGAGGGGGCGATGATTGTTCCCCTTCATCTCGATCCCGCCGTGCAGATCAGGGATCTCCTGCTTCCGCTGCTCCGCGCCGACGGTTCCCTCGAGGACAGCGACCGCAAGGACAGTCCGCTTCGCCTCCTGGTGCTCGACCAGCCACCGTGGAAGTTCCTGCACTGGACGCCGTTCAACGCCCTGTCCACCGGTGAGGCGTCGTCTCCCGGCTATCGCCGCGCACTTCAGCGCCAGCGCAGCAACGCCGAAATGCCTTACGGGCTCGAAATCTCCTACGAGGACGATGCCGTGCTGAGCCTCATCTGGTCCGATGCGGGCACGGACGACATCCTCCACTTCCAGCGTGGAGCATGGGAGCAAAACCTGCGCATATACGTGCAAACCCGTCAGATTCTTTAGTGCATCCACCTCCGGCGACGTCGCTGTCGAAGTGGAGCGAACAGGAGATTGCGTGAGCCGAGATTGGCAGAGTTCCCACCGCAAGGTGACCGAAGCGATGGCGGACGAGGCCATCAGGAGCACCGTGCGACGTGACGAGGCCGACGACATCTCCGCCTTCCGGCAGGGCGACGCCGTGGTTTACGCCGCGCACGGCGTCGGATCGATCGACAAGGTCGGTCTGCAGGAGGTGGGTGGGCATCTGCTGCAGGTGATCCAGATCTCGTTCGCGTCCGACCGGATGATCCTGCGCATCCCGAGTGCGAAGGCGGCCGATTCCGGCCTGCGCAAGATCGGCGGCCCCGAGATGGCCGAACGCGCCTTCGCCATCGTCGCCGGCGCACCGCAGAGCGAGAGCGGCCCGTGGCGGCATCGCGTCGTGGGAATGCAGAACAAGATCGCGTCGGGCGGCCTGATCGAGCTCGCCGAAGTGGTCCGGGACCTGCGTCAGAAGGTCAATGGCGGCGGCGGCAACTCCACCGAACGCGGCTTCTTCGACGTGGCCCTCGAACGCCTCACCGCGGAACTCGCACTGATCGCCGGCGAAGACAGGATCGCCACCACGCAGCGGCTGGCGGCCCTTCTCGGCTAGCGCCTGCGGGCTGCAGCGTTGGTCCCGGCGTTCGCGGGCGATGTGCGGCTTCGGCCGTGCCATGCGGCCCCATGCTCGTCTCGATCGTGTGCACAACCCCCGCTTTCATGGAGCCGGCTCGAGCCACACCCTCATGGCGCCGGAGGTTTGCGCATCACGAACCCGAATTCGCCACCAGCACGGGCCGGGCATCGTACTGCGCCGGAAAGAGCGTGCGCAGCGCGTTCACCTTCGGGATGTCGTTGATCGCGATGTAGCCGTCGTCAGGGTTCCGCGCGAGGAAATCCTGATGATACGTCTCGGCCCGGTTGAAGCCGTGGAACGGCTCGACGGTGGTCGCGATCGGGCGCGCAAAGGCGTGCGCCGTATCGAGCGACGCGATGTAGCGCCGCACGAACTCCGCCTCGGCCGTCGACTGTGCGAACACCACCGAGCGATACTGCGTGCCCGTGTCGGGCCCCTGCCGATCACGCTCGGTGGGATCGGCCACAACCGAGAAATAGATCTGCAGCAGCTTGCCCTCGTCGACCACCGCGGGGTCGTAGGTGATGCTGACCGACTCCGCGTGTCCGGTCGTGCCGGTGCTGACCTCCTCGTAGGTCGCGTTGGCGGGCGAGCCGCCGCTATAGCCGGCCACCGACCGGGTCACGCCGCGCACATGCTCGAACACGCCCTGGACGCCCCAGAAGCAGCCGCCGCCCAGCACGAGCGTGTGCGACGACGAGGCCGGTGCGGCCTGCGCCGGTGCGGGCACCACATGCGGTGCCTCGTCGGCATGCGCGCCGAGACTTGCCACCGCGCCGAGACCCGCGACAGCGAAGGCGAGCGGCAGCAGACTGGCGAAAATACGGGCGCGCGTCATGAGGGTGTCCCTCCATCGGGGGTAAAGCGAAGTGCCAGGCCATTCATGCAGTAGCGCAGACCGGTGGGCCGCGGCCCGTCATCGAATACGTGGCCGAGATGGCTCTCGCAGCGCATGCAATGCACCTCGGTGCGGTCCATGCCGAAGCTGCCATCGGTGCGCGTCACCACCGCGTGCGGCAACGGTTCCCAGAAGCTCGGCCAGCCGGTGCCGCTGTCGAACTTGGTCGACGACGCGTAGGCCGGCAGGTCGCAGCCGCGGCAGGCGTAGCGTCCCGCCCGCGTCTCACGGTCGAGCGGGCTCGAGAACGGCGTCTCGGTGCCCTGCTGGCGCAGCACGTCGTACTGCGCCGGCGTGAGCATCGCCCGCCACTCGGCATCGGTGTGGGTGACGGTGGCCGTCTCGGTGGCACGCGCCCGGGAGACCCCGAACGGCACGGCGGCAAACAAGGCCAGGAGGTTGCGTCGCTGCATGTTGAACTTCCCTTCTCCCAACAGGCTTCGCTCGACCAGGGGCGAAGGTTACATGGTTGGTCCGCGCCGTGCGACAACGGCGCCCTCGAGAGGGCTTCCATGGAACCGTTCATCCCCCGGCGCGGCGGCTATGATGTCTCTCCCCGCATCGGCTCGAGCCCGGGCTTCCTGCAGCAGACGGTCGCCCGGCTGCAGAGCAGCGAGCAGTGCCTGATCGAGCTGATGATCGCCGAGCGCATCTGGACCGCGCCCCCGCCCGACACCACCAGCCGCGTCGCCGCCGGCGATCTCGAATGGGGCACCGTCCTGTTCCTGCTGCACCACAAGCCGCTCATCGACGACGAGACCGTGCGGCTGCTGGCGGACGCCTTCGAGGCGTTGCTCGTGCTCGAAGGCGTGGCGCTCCCGCCCACGATGCTGCCCGCCTCGCAATACGCGCTGCTGGACGCCAACAAACTGGTGGCCGGCAGCGACGGCACCCTGCTCGGAACCGACGCGTACGAGCTCTACGACCAGCGCTGGCTGAGCGCCTTCTTCAACGTCGTTCGCAGCATCGTGGAAGGCCGGGTCTTCAACGACGGCAAGCTGCCGGTGCCGCCCACTTCCGGCCCGACGGTCGTGGCCGCACCCCGGAACGCGCGCGTCACGCTGGCGCTGCTGAGCGACTGGGGCACCGGCACGGCAGCGGCCGAGGCGGTGATGCAGACGCTGGTCGGCACCGATCCTGACCTCGTCGTGCATCTCGGCGATGTCTACTATTCCGGCACGCCCGCGATCGGCCCCTTCGAACCACGGGGCGAGGAACGGGCGAACCTCCTCGCACCCTGGCCCGCGCAATTCGCGGGACGATCCTTCGCGCTGAACTCGAATCACGAGATGTATAGCGGGGCCTTCGGCTATTTCGAGGCCCTCGCCGGCGCGGCCACGCCGTTCGCCCAACAGTGCTGCTGCAGCATGTTCGCGATCGCCATCGGCGACTGGACGGTGCTCGGTCTCGACAGCGCCTTCTACGCCGATCCGCTCGACCTCTACCTCGATGGCAGTCTCGAGCTCGCCGACGCCAGGCAACAGACCGCGTGGATCGCGAGCCTGAAACTGGATCCGTCCCGCGTCATCGTTCTCACCCACCACAACGCCGTCGCCATCGATTGCGAGCCGACACAGCAGAGCAGCATTGCCGCCTTCTGGACGCAGCTCCGCACCGCACTCGGCGGCGATCCGCAGGCCTGGTACTGGGGCCACGTCCATAACGGGGTCGTCTATGCGAGCCCGCTCACGGTCGGCGACCCGCAACAGCCGACACTCGCGACCACGACCCGCTGCCGATGCCTGGGCCACGGCGCGCTGCCCTACGGGTTCGCCTCCGATCTGCAGGACGTCCCGCAGGTCGTGTGGCAGGTAGCCACACCGTCCGGCAACGGCGCCGAACTTCTGAACGGCTTCGTGACGCTCTCCTTCGCGATCGACGCGTCCGGTCACGTCGCCCGCATCACCGAGGCATTCCACGAGAGCGGCAACCCCTCGCCGCGCTACACCGGCACGCTGCACGCGGCCGTGGAGGTCGCATGATCACCGGCGGATGTTTCTGCGGCCGCATCCGCACCAGGGCGGACGCCTCGCACAAGCGAGTGAACGACCGCCCGGGCTGCATCTCTTTCGGGACCGCCCACGTTGAGGCCGGCCAACCAGGAGGATCCTCACCATGTCAGGTGATGCACACGGCAACGTCCACGAAGAGATCTATCACACGGGCCTGAAGAACCTGCACGCGCTGGAGCAGTCGGCGATCGAGCTGACCGAGCGCCAGGTCGAGCGGCTCGAGCACTATCCGGAGATGAAGGCACGTCTTACGACGCACCGCCGGGAGTCCGAAGAGCAGGCGCGACGCCTCGAGACGATCATGAACCGGCACGGCATCACGCCGTCCACCGCGAAGAACGCCGTCACCAGCGTGGTGGGGAACGTGGCCGCGGCCCTGCACGCGCCGGCGAGCGACGAGATCCTCAAGAACACGTTCGCCAACTTCGCCTTCGAGCATCAGGAGATCGCGTCCTACACGAGCCTGATCGCGATGGCCGAAGCGCAGGGCGACGCCGCCGCCGTGCCGCTGCTGAAGCAGTCGCTCGGCGAGGAGCAGTCGATGGCCGATTTCATCGAGGAGCAAATCGTGCCCACGACGACGCGGTTTCTTGAACTCTCCGGCTCGACCGAGCGCGCGTCCCGCTAACTGAAGGAAGCGGCTCGGCGACACGCCGCCGGGCCGCTTCCGCCCGCGTCAGGCGTTCGGCACGTCGAGCCGGCGCGTGACGCGCGCGCGCCCCATCAGCGGCAGCAGCAGACGTAGTTCCGGCCCGCTCTCCTCGCCGGTGAGCGCCAGGCGCAGGGGGTGAAACAGCGCCCGCCCCCGTCGCCCCGTCGACGTCTTCAGTGCCGCAGTCCAGCCTTCCCAGGTGGTCTCGTCCCACGGATCGGGCGGCAGGTTCGCGCGCGCCTCCTGCAGGAACGCGCCTTCGCCTTCGAGCGGCGGCGGGACGATCTCGCCGGCAACGACGTCCCACCAGGCACGCACCTCGCCGAACAGGTCGAGATTGGTGCGGATCGCGTTCCAGAACGCCTCGCTCGCACCCGCGGGCAGGCGCTCGGCGACCGCCGCGAACGGGGTGCTCGCCAACACGCGCCGATTGAGCCCGAGCAGCTGGCGCATGTCGAAGCGCGGCTGTGCGCGGGAGACGTGTCGAAGATCCTGGCTGGCGGCGAGCTCGGCGAACGACAGCTTCTCGGGATCGTCCGACGTGCCGAGCCGCGCGAGATAGGAGGTGAGTGCCTCGGCCTCGATTCCGTCCGCCCGCAGCGCGCGCAGCGACACCGATCCGGTGCGCTTCGACAGCTTCTCGCCGTGCTCGTCGAGCAGCAGCGGCATGTGCCCGAATCGGAACCGGTCGGCCGCCGCCCCCAGCGCCATCGCGAGATCGATCTGCACGCCGGTGTTCACGACATGGTCCTCGCCGCGAATAATGTGCGTGACACCGGTCGCGAGATCGTCCACCACGGAGGCGAAGGTGTAGAGCACGGTTCCGTCCGCACGGATCAGCACGGGATCGGACACCGGCGGGAGCTTCACCGAGCGTGCGCCCGAGGCGAGATCGTCCCAGCCGACGCTGCCGCCCGACAGACGAAATCGCCAGTACGGCGTCTTGCCGTTGCTCTCGGCCTTCGCGCGCTGCTCGGCGGTCATCGCGAGCGCGCCGCGATCATAGACCGGCGGCTTGCCCGCACGGATGCGCGCCTCGCGCTTGAAGCGCAGCTCCTCCTCGCTCTCGAAGCACGGGTAGAGGCGCCCCGACGCGCGCAGACGCGCGGCTGCTTCCTCATACAGCGCCGTGCGATCGGACTGGCGGAAACTCTCGCCCCAGGCGATGCCGAGCCAATGAAGATCGGCCTCGATCGCGGGCTCGAGCTCGACCGACCTGCTGCGCGCGAAATCGGTGTCGTCGAACCGGAGCTGGAACGCGCCGTCGTGCCGCAGCGCGAACAGCGCGTTGGCGAGCGCCATGCGCGCGTTGCCGACATGCAGATGCCCGGTCGGGCTCGGAGCGAAACGCAGCTTCACGCGTCTTCGTCCGAAGCGTCCTCGTCGCGACGCGGATCGAGCGATCGCCAGTCGCGCTCGATTGCACCCGCGGGGCGCTCGGCGAAGCCATCGAGCTCGGCGGCACTGCGCCAGCCCTGCTCGCCGGCGTCGATCACCTCCGCATCCTCGCCGAACGCGAACCAGGCTTTGAGCACCTCGTCGCGCGACATGCCCGGCGCGCGGCAGATCTCGACGCTGTCACGCACATAGGCACGCGCGAACGCATTCGCGTGCATCAGCGTCGGAAAACCGCCGACTTCCTCGACGACATTGCCGTCTTCCGCATTGCCGCCGGAGAGGTCGAGAATGCGCACGCGCCAACCACCCTCGGGCGCGAACAGGTCGGGTTCGGTCATGGCTGGTCGCGCCGGAGCAGGAACTCGCGCCCGAGCTTGACGCGCGGGATACCGTCATAGGCCACGATGTCCGCCGTCGCGAACGTCTCCGACCAGATCTCGGGAATGAAGCTTCCGGTGCCCACCACGTCGATCGGCGCGTTCGCATCCGCCATCACCCGGCACTTGGCCACGCTGAACCCGGATGACGCCACGATCGTCACCTTCGGAAACCCGGCATGATCGAGCGCGTCGCGCATATGCCAGACCGCGGCTGCAGAAACGCCGGTTCCAATCAGGTGGCGCAGCTCGTCCTGGCTGCGATAGCGGCGGATCGCGCCCGGCGTGTGCCGTTCGAGCACCGCGTAGGACGCGGCCGGATCCAGCCCCTCGATGAAGCGCGCGCCATGCGTGTCGAGCCGGACCGCCATTCGCCCCTCGCCCGCCAACTCCCCAAACCGGCGGCAAACCTCGAGCGTGTCGCTCACCTCGCGCCCGAAATAATCGGGCAGCACCACCAGCCGCTCGTCGGGAAACACCTCGTGAAACATCTCCGACGCGCGCAGGGTCGATCCGGCATAACCGATCAGCGCATGCGGCATCGTCCCGAACCCGCGCGCGGCCCCGAAGAAATGCGCGGTCGCGTCGTTCGCGTTGCCGATGAAGCCGCGCGCCCCCTCGCGCTGCGCCGCCCGGCTGCCGACCGCGGCGCCGTAGGCCATCAGCTCCTGCATCTCCTCGCCCGCGCAATGGCGCGCTTCCATCGCCAGGAACTGCGCACCCGGCAAAGCGAGACACATCTGATACGCGTTGTGGGCGGCCACCGACGCGGGCCCGATCTTCTGCAGCAGCAGCGTCTCGAGGTCGGTCAGCGCCGCGAAGGAGCCGGTGATGAACAGCAGCGGCTCGCCCGCACCGACCCAATCGCCCTCCTCATGGGTTTCCTCGACAGTGAAGCGCACGCCGCGACGCTTCTCCACCTCGTCGAGGAAACGCCGCGCCGCACCGCAGGCCGCGATCACCGGCCGCCGCAGAAAGATCGCGTAGGTGACGGCGACATCGCCGAAACGCTCGACGATCGCGCGCGTGCGGTTGAAATACGCGTCGGTCCGCGCCCGGATCGACGCATCCGTCGAAGCATCGCTGCTCATTCCGCGGCGACCCGGGCCGCGAACGACACCCGCCGCTTCTTGAGCTCGGCCGCGATCAGGAACGCCATCTCGAGCGCCTGCTCGGCGTTCAGCCGCGGGTCGCAGAACGTCTCGTAGCGCGCGCCGAGGTCCGCCTCCGTCAACCTGTGGGCGCCCCCGATGCACTCGGTCACGTCCTGCCCGGTCATCTCCACATGCACGCCGCCCGCCGGCACGCCCTCGCCGCTCAGCACGTCGAAGAACGAGCGCAGCTCGGCCAGGATCGCCTCGAACGACCGCGTCTTCACCCCCATCGTGGTCGACACCGTGTTGCCGTGCATCGGATCGCACAGCCACACCGGCCGCCGCCCTTCCCGCCGCACCGCACGCACCAGCTCCGGCAACGCCGCCTCGACCTTCCCCGCGCCCATCCGGCTGATCAGCGTCAGCCGTCCCGGCACGCGATCGGGATCGAGAATGTCGAACAATCGCAGCAGGTCGGCCTCGGTGGTGGACGGCCCGATCTTCACACCGATCGGATTGCGGATGCCACGGCAGTACTCGACATGCGCGCCTTCCGGATCGCGCGTGCGCTCGCCGATCCAGAGGAAATGCGCCGAGCAGCCGTACCAGTCGCCCGACGTGGAATCGATCCGCGTCAGCGCCTGCTCATAGGGCAGCAGCAGCGCCTCGTGGCTGGTATAAAACTCCGTCTCGTTGATCGCCGGCGCTCCGGGCGCGGCCATCCCGCACGCCTCCATGAAGCCGAGCGTCTCGTCGATCCGGCCTGCCAGATCCGCATACCGCTCGCCCAGCGGCGAACGCTTCACAAACCCCAGGTTCCACCGATGCACCTGGTGCAGGTTCGCGTACCCACCCTGTGCAAAGGCCCGCAGCAGGTTGAGCGTGCCTGCCGATTGGAAATACCCGGTCTCCATCCGCCCCGGATCGGGCGCACGCGCCTCCGCCGTGAACTCCGGCCCGTGCACGATGTCGCCGCGATAGCTCAGCAGCGTGACACCGTCGCGCGTCTCGGTCTCCGACGAGCGCGGCTTGGCGAACTGCCCCGCCATCCGCCCGAGCTTGACCACCGGCAGCGTCGCCCCGAAGGTCAGCACCACCGCCATCTGCAGCAGCACCCGGAACGTGTCGCGGATCGTGTCGGCGGTGAACTCCGAAAAACTCTCGGCGCACGCCCCGCCCTGCAGCACGAAGGCGCGCCCCTCGGCGGCCAGCGCGAGATGCGCCCGCAGCCGCCGCGCCTCGCCCGCGAACACCAGCGGCGGGTAGGTGCGCAGCCGCGCCTCCATCGCCTCGAGCGCCACCCGGTCCGGATAGGCGGGCACCTGCCGCAGGGCGTATCCGCGCCAGCTGTCCGGCGACCAGTCGGCTCGTTCCACCGGGCCCTCCGTCTGCATGCGCGCGCTCATGATCCCCGATCCGCCTTCGCCCGTAGGGTGCAAAGACCGCGGGTCGTGCGCCCATTCCCGCCTCGGGGCAACCCTGATCGCTCCACCGCTTGGCGGCGCGGCCGCTTGCCCGTACTCGGGGCACCCATGGACATGTCCGCACTCCCGATCGAGCCGCTGCTGCCGGAGATCCTGTCGACCCTCGAGCGCCATTCCCGCGCCGTGCTGGTCGCCCCGCCCGGTGCGGGCAAGACCACCCGCGTCCCGCTCGCCCTCCTCGACGCTCCGTTCCGCGCGGACGGCCGCATCCTCGTGCTCGAACCCCGCCGCCTCGCCGCCCGCGCCGCCGCCATGCGCATGTCCGCCCTGCTCGGCGAGCCGGTCGGGCAGCGCGTGGGCTTTCGCACCCGCGTCGAGGGCGCGGGCTCGGCCGCCACCCGCATCGAGGCCATCACCGAGGGCCTGCTGGTCGCCCGCCTGCTCGACGACCCGACCCTCGACGGCGTGGCGGCCGTGCTGTTCGACGAGATCCACGAGCGCAGCGTCGACGCCGACCTCGCACTCAGCCTCACGCTCGACCTCCAGCGCACCCGCCCCGAGCTCCGCATCCTCGCGATGTCGGCCACCCCCGACACCGCCGCACTGGTCCGCCTGCTGGGCGACGCCCCGGTGCTCGCGAGCGAGGGCCGCGCCCACCCCGTGACCCTCCACTACGCCGCCCGCGACCTCGCCCACCCCCGCGACCTTCCCGACGCCGTCGCCCGCACCGCCGCCGCCGCCCTCGCCGCCGGCGACGGCGACGTCCTCTGCTTCCTGCCCGGCAAGGCCGAGATCGCCCGCGCCGCCCGCGCCCTCGAAGGCACCCCCGCCACCGTGCTCCCCCTGCACGGCGAGATGCCCCCCGACGCCCAGGCCGCCGTGCTCGCCCCCGCCCCCGGCACCCGCCGCATCGTACTCGCAACGGCGATCGCGGAAACCTCGCTCACCGTCCCCGGCGTGCGCATCGTGGTCGATGGCGGCCTGCGCCGCGCCCCTCGCTTCGACGCGGCGAGCGGCCTTCCCCGCCTGGCCACCCTCCCCATCAGCCGGGCGGCCGCCGACCAGCGCGCCGGCCGCGCCGGCCGCGAGGGCCCCGGCACCTGCCACCGCCTCTGGACGCGGAGCTCCCATGCAGGCCGCGCCCCGTTCGACCGCCCCGAAATCCTGGACGCCGACCTCGCCCCGCTCCGCCTCGCACTCGCCGTGTGGGAGTCCGACTGGGGCACCGACCCCGCCGGCCTCCGCTGGATCGACAAGCCGCCCGCCGGCAGCCTCGACGCGGCGGCCGCCCTCCTGCGCACGCTCGGTGCGCTCGACGACACCGGCGCCATCACGACGCCGGGCCGCGCGATGGCCCGGCTCGGCACCCATCCGCGCCTCGCCGCCCTCCTGCTCGCGGCGGACACGCCAGGCGAACGCGCCCTCGCCTGCCTGCTCGCCGCCCTGCTCGAGGAGCGCGACCCGCTCGGCGGCCCCGGCATGCCGCCGCCCGGCGCCGACGCGGCCCTTCGCATCGACGCGCTGATCGCAGGCGACGCGCCCGGCGCGCATCGCGGCGCTCTCGCCCGCATCCGCGAGCAGGCGCGAGGCTTCCGCCGCCGCCTGCGCGTCCCCGACGCCACGCAGCCCGAAGGCGACCCCGCCCCCCTGCTCGCCGCCGGCTTCCCCGACCGCGTGGGCCAGGCGCGCGGCGAGCCGGGCCACTTCCGCCTCTCGGGCGGCGGCAGCGCCGCACTCGCCCCCACCGACCCGCTCGCCCGCGCCAAGCTGCTGGTCGCGGCCGGCCTGCATCTCGGCCGCTCGGCCCGCATCACGCTCGCGAGCTCGCTCGATCCCGCGAACCTCCCCGCCAGCCTCCGCGCCCGCGCCACCACCCAGGTCGAGCGCGGCATCGACCCCACCAACGGCGCCGTGTTCGCCCGCGAGCGCCTCCGCCTCGGCGCGCTGGTGCTCTCGGACCGCCTGCTCCCCGCCGATCCCGACGCGGCGGCACGCGCCCTGGCACTCGCCGCCGCCGCCTCGCTCGCGACCGCGCTGGACTGGACCGAGGCCGCACGAGGGTTGCAGGCCCGCGCCGTCCTCGCCCGCGCCCGGCTCGACCCGAGCCTGCCCGACCTCACGGACGCCGCGCTCGCGGCCGCCGCCGAGACGATCCTGGCGCCGGCGATCCGCATGGCAGGGTTCACCAGGCTCGCCGACCTCCGCCGCCTCGATCTCCGCGCCCTGCTCGCCCATCACCTCGGCGCCGACGCCATCCGCCGCCTCGACCGCGACCTGCCGCCGCACATCGCGCTCCCCCGCGGCCGCGCCCCGGTCGACTACACCGCCGACCCGCCGGTCGCCGCCGCCCGCGCGCAGAGCTTCTACGGGCTCGACACCACGCCCACGCTCGCCGGCGGGCGCGTCCCCCTCGCCCTCGCCCTCCTGTCCCCCGCCGGCCGCCCCGCGGCGCTCACCCGCGACCTGCCTGGCTTCTGGCGCGGCGGCTGGGCCGACATGCGGCGCGACATGCGCGGCCGCTACCCGCGGCATGACTGGCCCGAGCAACCGTGGCGTGCTCAGATCGACGAACGATCATGAGGAAGCGCCGCCTGCTCAAGCCCGCGTGCCGCTCGCATCCCGCCGCCCGCATGCTTCTGGTCGCAGCACTCGCGGCAACTCTGGCGGCCGGCCCCGGCCAGGCGCCCCCCGCATTCGCCCTTGGCGGCAACGGCGGCGGCAACGACGGCGACGAAGGCCCGAACCCGCTGGTCAGCTCCGGCCCGCTCACCTTCGCCCCGCTCGCCCGGCGCGTGGTCCCGGCCGTGGTCAACATCGCGGTCACCGAAGACATCGCCAGCGACGCCTCCATGCCTGAAGTGCCGCCCGCACTCCGCGGCACCCCCTTCGAGCGCCAGTTCCGCGAAAAGATGCGCGCCCGCCGCGAGCAGGTGCTCGGCGCCGGCTCCGGCTTCATCATCGACCCGAGCGGCGTGATCGTGACCAACAACCACGTGGTCGGGAACGCCGACAAGATCGTGGTCTCGCTCGCCGACGGCACCCAGCTCCCCGCGAAAATCCTCGGCTCGGACGAGCTCACCGATATCGCCGTGATCAAGGTCGAGCCCAAGTCGCCGCTCACCGCCGTCACCTGGGGCGACAGCCGCACCATCAACGTGGGCGACTGGATCCTCGCCGCCGGCAACCCGTTCGGGCTCGGCTCCTCGATCACCGCCGGCATCGTCTCCGCCCGCGGCCGCGACATCGGTGCCGGCCCCTTCGACGACTTCCTCCAGCTCGACGCCCCCATCAACCCGGGCAACTCCGGCGGCCCCTCCTTCAACATGTCCGGCCAGGTGGTGGCGCTGAACACCGCGATCGTCTCGCCCACCGGCGGCTCGGTCGGCATCGGCTTCGGCATCCCTAGCGAGATCGTGGCCCCGATCGTCGAGCAGCTTCGCACCAAGGGCCATATCGACCGCGGCTGGCTCGGCATCACGGTCAAGGACGGCACCGGCCCCGACGACGGCGTGCTGATCGCCGCCCTCGACCACGGCGGCCCCGCGGCACACGCGGGGCTGCATGCAGGCGACCAGGTGACCGCGGTGAACGGCGCCCATCTCGACAGCGCCCGCGCCCTGATCCGCGCGATCGCGCGGGCCGCCGCCGGCAGCTCGATCAGCCTCGCCGTGCTGCGACATGGCAAGCCCACCGACGTGCCCGTCGTGGTGGGACGCCGGCCGGAGGGCTCGGGCGGGTAAGAATAAGAAGGGCGGGGCTCGCCCCGCACCCCACTGGGGCCTTGGCCCCAGACCCCGTGACGACAGGTTGGTCCGGTCGGGCGCCCGTCCGCGGTGATCATGATCGGATCGTTTTTCAGCCGAAACTAGGCAAACTGGTCCGAGGCTCTATGCTGTGGAACATGAATTGGCCGGGAGCGGACGTTCTGCTTCCGGGCAGAGTAGTAGAAGAGCAGTCATTACGAATGACCCCTCTGACAGACGTTCCAACTCGATTGAGAGGCGGTAATGACCTCCATCGCAAAGCGGTTGCCGCCAGCACTTGAGTTCAGTGGCTCGGTCGCGATGTGCATTGTAGCCCGAGCGCTACCTGGGAGAAGCGCCTGCTTCTCTGGATGATTGTCACGTGCAACGGTGGGGTTGCTGAGGCTCAGAGAGCAGGCTAACGGGCGAACAGTTAGGGACACCACCACTGGACCGCGTCGATGCTTCAGCCGACTATCCGCAGATATATCATGACCGCGCTCGGTGAAGCCGTCGATGATCTCGTCCGACAACGCTATCCGGGTTCTAGCCAGGAGCCTGTGATCACTTCGCGTATCGGGCAGCGTCTGGAGGATCTGCTCGATGGCCGGCAAGTCGGCGAGTATCGATTTCACATCCTCACGCAGGACGTACCGGACAGGGGGCCTAACTCGCTGGAGAGGTTGATTGGCGCCGATCTATACCTATCAATGTCTTTAGAAGGGCCGGATGGCTTCGATAAAGGGCTTTTAGTGCAAACTAAATTCGACACTAATCTAAGTCGCGCTGAGCTGAACGAGCAGTGCCGAAAGATGAAAGTGCACACGAACTCGGCTTACGTATGGGTATACGGGCGGAATGGGATCACCGTCGTTTCTGCGGATGCGGTTTCCTCGATGATGGACAACACCCTGAACGGCCTCACGACCCGGACGGCGAGCGGTTTCTTTGGCCGGATCCTCGATTGTAACAGTGGGAGCAGAGACTTGGGTATCGCTCCAATAGGTGACCGTTTCGCGAGCCTGGAACGGCGCCTGACGGCGCTTCGGGCCGAGCACGCTGTCGACATCGACATCCGGCGCACCGCTTCACGCAGGAGGGATAGGCGCTCAGCGAAACCGCCTCTGTGAGTGCCGGTTTACCTCGTGGCCTTGCAATCAGACCGCCTAGTAAGGTCAGCTTGCACGTTAATGACGGCAGTTGACGGGTTGCTGCACCTCTAGCGGGGTAGGCACCTACGCGTAAAAAAGTGAGGGTGGCGGGCGGCGAGATGCAGGGTCACAGCTTCGAAAGCCTAAAGGCTCATATACTCTCGTTGTCTTTGTCTCAGCACTTCGAAGTCGCTCGCACTGAGTGGTCTTTGGTCGCTGTCGAGATCAGCGAGGAATTCGATCAATGTCCGTGCGGGCAACAGATCAAGGAACACTGCTACATACGCAACCGTCTTAATGGCAACGAGACCTACGTTGGCAACGTTTGCATCAATCGGTTCATCCAAATCGACACAGGAAGTCTGTTTGACGGGTTGAGGCGGATTGCAGCGGATCTAACGGCAAATGCCAACAGTGATCTCGTCGAGCACGCTTACCGGATGGGCTACCTCTTCGGCGAGAATGAATACACATTTCTCAAACAGACGGCGCGCAAGAGAAAACCCTCAGCGGCGCAGACCGCGTGGAAGGTCAAGATAAATAGGCGGATTGTGTCTCAGACGGTAGTTCGGAAACGCACAGTCAGGTGACGCCCGCGCGTTCTGGCCTTGGGCAAGGAACCGTGGAGTGGACTTACAAAGCGGTCGTCTCGACTGATGGTCTGCCGGTGCCGCTTACAGGTCGAGGGTGTACGGCTCGTTCTTGCGGACTTTTCGGCAGAGCTCCACAAACGCCTCGGAATACTTGTGCGTAACCGAGTTCTTACCTCGACCAGTCTTCGTGGCACTATGATACTGATTGTCGTTCTTCTTGATGTCTACCCCGTCTACAGACTTAATGCGGTCGATGATCTCCTGAGCCTTCGACCAGTAGCTGCCAACTCCGAAAATCTTCTCCGCAGCTTCAGAGAGGATATAGGGGTAGTTGGCGGCGTTAGAGGAAGCCTTGTTGACGGTAGAGATGCCAAACAGTTTCGCAAACTCTGGCCCACCCTTGACTGCCTGCTCAAGCATCTCGAAATCGGCCTGTACCGTCTTCCTGGGTATGTCATGTCGGACAAGATCATAGGATCGATGCAGCAGAGCTCTCAGCACCTTCGGGCTAACGCTGTTCAAAGGCTTCTGCGAAGCGAAAGCTCGAAAGACCCAGCTGAAGTCCTCAGTTTCGATCGCCTTGATCCTAACGGACTTGCCCGCATCAATCTCTAGCACCTTCTCCCTCACGGCCGTGTAACCATCCGTCTGCGAGCGCCATTCAAGGATGTAGATGTTGGGGATGAGTGAGCCGGTCGGACCGGAACGCGGCAATGCTTCATCAATGTCTGAAAGGATGGCGCGAATGTTAGGGTCAGAGGCACTGTAGCCCACGAAGAGTAGGGGATGCTCGCTGAAGTAGGTGAGAAGTTTGGCGCTGAGATACTTCTTTTTGGATGTAAAATTGGCGTAGTCCTGCTGCGTTATGACCAGGCCAGCCGGGTCTGAAACACAGCCATGGATCTTGAATATCTCGCCAAATAGCACTTGGGAGCTTGATATTATGCTCTGCCCGACAACGGGCTGATAATCCGGGAATGCAAGCTCAAGAAACTGGTCGTAATTCGTGGTGATCAAGGCATGAGGCTGAACCTCCTGAAGAACCGATAGCTCGCCCTTCATCGAAGGGTTGCTCACTTGCGGGACAGCATTCGGAGTCAGGTGGCGTATATGCTGCGCAACAGCGTACTTGAAGTAGGCCTCTTCGGCGACGTCCGCCTGGAATAAGGCCGCGGGAAACTGGTTGCGCCCCTTGTCCCATGCCCATTGCTGATAGAGCCTCGCGAACTCGGTACCGACGGCCATCGGGGTCTTGAACGTCTGTTTGTAGTAAGCGTAGCTCTTGTCGATCAGCGGGCAGTTTTTTGCTAGGGCTGTAAGAAGCTCGTCCCAACTTGGCCCGCCGAAGTATCGCTTTGACAGTCCGGATCCGATGAACAGGATGGGCTGGCAACCCATGGCTTCGACGCACTCCACGATGTCGTTAGCAACATCGGCGCGGTAGGCAGAAGTGTCTGCGTTAGCCATAAGATTTTTCTTCCCGCTGGTCTACGGCAGGCTGCCATGGACGCCGACACGTTGACCAGACGCGCTCACCTGCGGGGTTGGTGATCGATGAGTTGAGGCTGATCGGCTGAGCCGCATTGGTGAGTGCCAGACCATTGATCAGGCTCTCTCTCTGATGACCCGGCACGTCTTCCAGGCGCCGCCGAACTGCTTGCCTCCGATACTCTGCTTGCCTCTGTCACCCGGCAGCGGAGGGTGGGCGCGAACTGCACGGCGGGCCGTCTACGGGCCCGACGGCGAGGACCTTGTATCTGCCGGTTGCGCCGCTCGTTTGCGGCGGAACCCAGCAGAGGGGTGCCGGTCAGTGTCCGCTTCGGAAGGGACTGCTCGGCCACTTGAGCTACCGCTCTGAGGCGCAATGCGGCGGTCTAGGCGTCAACACCCGCCACGCCTCGCATGGATAGCGGCTCCAACACGGCTCCATTCGCGGCAGGCGCCAGCCCCCTCGAACACCCCGCAGAACCGTGCTCGCTCCGCGCTGCGGACTCTCCTACCCTCGCTCGTTTCCGCGGAGCCTCGCCAACCCCGATGACGCCCC
>CAXTVZ010000039.1:17487-20274 GCA_964247685.1 uncultured Acetobacteraceae bacterium | reverse complement strand
ACGACCCCGAGCGTGCCCTCGCTGCCGATGAACATCTGCTTGAGGTCGTAGCCGCGATTGTCCTTGCGCAGCATCCGCAGCCCGTTCCAGACGCGGCCGTCGGCCAGCACCACCTCCAGTCCCAGCACGAGGTCGCGGGTCATGCCGTAGCGCAGCACGTTCCAGCCGCCGGCATTGGTCGCGACCACCCCGCCGATGCGGCAGCTGCCCTGGGCGCCGAAGCTGATCGGCAGGAGGCAGCCGACGCTGGCGGCCGCCGCCTTGGCCTCCTCCAGGACGCAGCCGCCCTCCACGACGATGGCGAAGTCGGCCGCACTCAGGTGGCGGACGGCGCGCATCCGGTCGAGGCTCAGCACCAGCTCGCATCCGTCCTCGGCCACCGCGGCCCCGACCAGCCCCGTGAGGCCGCCCTGCGGCACGACAGGGATGCCGAGGCGGGAACACTCGCGCAGGAGGAGCGAGACCTCGTCGGTCGTGCGCGGCCGGGCGACGGCGAGCGGCCGGCCGTGATGGTCGCCCGACCAGTCCGTGCTGAACGAGGCGAGCACCGCGGGATCGGTCGACAGCGTGTCGGGCGGCAGAACCGCGGCGAGGGCCGCCAGGGGCGGCTCGACCGTGCCAACATCCGGCGGGAAGACAGCGTTCACGGGGGATCTCCTCGAATGAGGCGGCTGGACAACACCCTGGGTCGCCACGTTATCGTACAACACCCCAAGCGCGGAGCGTCAACCGCGCCCGGAAAGAGGAGCGAAGATGAGCGGCGACGCACCGACATTCCGCATGATGCACACCATGGTCCGCGTGCGCGACCTGGACGCGTCCCTGCGGTTCTACACCGAGATGCTGGGCATGTCCCTGCTGCGCAAGGACGATTTTCCCGACGGCAAGTTCACCAACGCCTTCGTGGGTTACGGCCCCGAGGACCGCGAGACGTTGGTCGAGCTGACCTACAATTGGGACCAGCAAGGCCCGTATGAGATCGGCAGCGGCTACGGCCATATCGCGCTCGGCGTGCGCGATATCGCCGGCGTGTGCGCGGCCCTCGAGGCGCGGGGTGCGAAGATCCCGCGCAAGCCCGGGCCGATGAAGCACGGCACCACCCACATCGCCTTCGTCGAAGATCCCGATGGCTACAAGGTCGAGCTGATCGACCTCGACACGATGGGCTAGGGTGTCGGCACCGGCCGGACCGCTCGCGGTCCGTCGCTCCCGTCGGACGCAGCGGCGATCATGATCGGCGGGAGGGCCGCCGGTCCGATCCGCGGCAACCGCGTGCCGCTCCGGCACGCTACCACCCCACACCAGTCGGAGCCGAGCATGCTGCATGAGACGATCGACCTGTCGTTCGGACGCGGCCATGTCCCGGTGCGGGTCGCCGACGGGCTGATCCCCACGATCATCCGCAAGCGGCCCCTGCCGAAGCTCCGCGACAACGACGCCGCCATTCGCGAGGCGCTGGCGCGGCCGGTGGGAGTGCCACCGTTATCCGCGCTTGCACAGGGCCGCGACAGTGCGTGCATCCTGATCTGCGACATCACGCGGCCGGTGCCGAACCGGCTGTTCCTGCGGCCGATGATCGAGACCATGCTCGCCGCGGGCATACCGGTCGAGCGCATCACGGTTCTGGTGGCCACCGGCCTGCACCGTCCGAACGAAGGCGCCGAGCTCGCCGAACTCGTGGGCGACCCCTGGGTGCTCGAGACGGTGCGCGTCGAGAACCATTTCGCCCGCGACGACGCGGCGCATGTCCATCTCGGCCGCACCGCCACGCGCGGCACGCCGGTTGGCATCGACCGCCGCTTCGCCGAGGCGGATCTGCGCATCGCGACCGGTCTGGTCGAGCCGCATTTCATGGCCGGCTGGTCGGGCGGCCGCAAGGTGGTGGCCCCGGGCGTGGCCCATCACGAGACCATCCGCACCTTCCACTCGGCCCGCTTCATGGAGGATCCGCTGGCGGTGCAGTGCAACCTCGTGGGCAATCCGCTGCACGAGGAGCAGCTCGAGATCGTCCGCATGCTGGGCGAGATCTACGCTCTGAATACCGTGCTCGACGAGGAGCGTGACCTGGTCCACGTGACCTTCGGCGACATCATCGCGAGCCACGAGGACGCGGTCGCCTTCGTGAGCGAGGCGACCCGGATCCCGGTGCCGCGCCGCTACCAGACGGTGGTGACGTCGGCCGCCGGCTACCCGCTCGACAAGACCTACTACCAGACGGTCAAGGGCATGGTGACGCCGCTCGACATCCTCGCACCCGGCGGCACGCTGATCATCGCGTCGCAATGCTCGGAAGGCTTCGGCTCCGACGAGTTCCGGGCGGCGCAGACCCGGCTGGTCGGCATCGGCGCGGAACGGTTCCTGGCGACGCTCGCGGCCAAGTCGCTCGCCGATGTCGACGAGTGGCAGACCGAGATGCAGCTCAAGGCGACCCGGCTCGGGCAGGTCCTGCTCTACACCACCGGGCTCGACGAGGAGGAGCGGCGGATCACCGGCGTCGATCTCATCGGCGACATCGACCGCGCGATAGACGAGAGCACCGCGCGCCACGGCGACCCTCATGTCGCGTTCCTGCCCGAGGGACCCTACGTGGTTCCCGTCCACGCGCCGGCCTGACGTCGTTCAGGGAGCGGTGCGGCCGCGTGCGGCGCCTCCGCGTTGGTCACATTGTAGATCGGCTTAGACCAGAGCCGCTGAGAGGCGCAGATCGAAGCGTTGTGCAAGATCACTACGCCGTCACGCGCTCGCATGCCCGGGGCCAGGCCACGTGGCTGGGCGCACCGCGGACAT
>CAXTVZ010000039.1:2161-17387 GCA_964247685.1 uncultured Acetobacteraceae bacterium | reverse complement strand
GTCACGCGCTCGCATGCCCGGGGCCAGGCCACGTGGCTGGGCGCACCGCGGACATAACGTGCAGCTCCCGGTATAACTGCCATTTCTGATCCGGTGCTTCGAGGATCGTTTCGTTGCTGCCCTGCTCAAGGGCATCTCGCAATCGGCCGTCTCGCGAAGCCCCCGGCTACAGGTCGGCCGGGTCCTGCCGCTCGCGCCCGGTGCGCATCGCGGTCAGCCGCGACTTCATGCGCGAGATGCGTCGCTGGTGCGCGGCACCGCGTTTCATCGCGACGCCGACGGCGAGCACGTCGATCACAGTGAGAGCTGCCAGTCGGGAAATGGTGGGCGTGTAGACGTCGGTGTTCTCGAGCGTCTCGATCAGCAGCATGAGGTCGCAGTGGCGCGCGAGTTCGCCGTCCCGATTGCCCGACAGCGCGATCACGGTCGCACCTCCCAATCGTGCCGCCGCCGCGATCTCCAGGAGACCGGTCGTCTGGCCGGTGTTGCTGATCGCCACCGCGACATCGCCCTTCCCCATCATCGAAGCCGCAATGAATTGCTGGTGGTCGTCGAGATGCACCAGGCAGGGAACGCCGAAGAGCGGGAATTTCTGCTGCGCGTCGGCCGCGACGATCCAGGACGCTCCGAAGCCGAAGAACTCGATCCGTCGGGCCGCAGCGAGCAGGTCGATCGCGCGCGCGACCGCGTCGTGGTCGATCTGGCGTCGCGCCCGATCGAGACTGTTCATGGTGTAGTCGAACACCTTGTCGGTCAGCGCCTGGGGAGTGTCGGTGCTGTCGAGCACCGACTGCGTGGCCGGCATGCCGAGTGCCAGGCTCTGCGCGAGCCTCAGCTTGAAATCCTGGAACCCGTCAAAGCCGAGAGCCGCGCAGAACCGCATGACGGTGGGTTCGCTGACGCCCGCCGCGCGGGCGGTGTCGGCCACCGTGGCGCCGAGTGCAGCGCGCGGATCGTGCAGGATGTGCTCGGCCACGCGACGGTCGGAGCGTCGAAGCGTGGGCAGGCCGACGAGGATGCGCTCGAGCACGTTGTGCGGTGCGGGCGCCGGTGACGCCGGCGCTATGCCGGGCGCGCGTGACGAAGCGGCAGGGGCGACCGGCGAACGCCGCGGCTTCTCCATCGCGACGCCTTTCACTCGTGGATGATCTCAGGCTGCGCCGGACCATCGATCCCGCGCCGTCACCCGATTTTATATCCCTGGTCCGTGGCTGGACGCAAAATGCGCGGCGTGCCGCCTCGCGCGATCTCGGCATCGATCACTGCAGGATCAAGAGTGTTGAACGCGAACAATCCCCAGTGATGAGCGAGCATCACGGGGATGTCGGCGGACCGGCAGAGTTCGACCGCCTCGGCGAGGGTGAAGTTCCCTGGAATACCGGCCGCAGTCCGGGCCGCATCACGACCGTTGACCGGCAGCAGCGCCAGCTCGGGCCCGAACGCGCGCAGCTGCGCCGCCAAGCCCTCATAAGGCACGCAGTCGCCACTGTGGTAGAGCCGCGTCGGGCCGATCGCGATCCCGTAGCCGAGATAGTGGTCGCGGCCCTCACCATCGCGCTCGATGTGCTCATGCGCCGCGGTGAACGGCGTGATTGCGAGACCCGCCAGCGGCGAGAACGACGCGCCTGCGACCGCCTCGATCAGGCGATCCTCCGGCAGCCCGAGCGCCAGTGCTGCGCCCCGCTCGGCCGCCGGCACCACGAAGCGGCAACCGGGGTGGCGCTTGGCCAACACCGGCAACGTGTCGGGATCCATGTGATCCGAATGACGATGCGTGCAGAGTACCAGGTCGAGCCGGGGAAGTGCATCGGCGTCGACCGGCGCCGGCATCATGCGCGTGTAGTCGCGGGGTCCACCGCGATACTTCCGCTCGAGACTGTTCGAGAGATAGGGATCGATCAGCAACACGGCGTCGTCGTGACGAAGCAGGAAACCGGCCTGGCCCAGCCAGAACAGCGAGAGGCCGCGATGCGGCGCGGCCACGACCGTCGCGAGCCGGTCCGGCAGCCGCCACGTCTCGATCGTCACCGAGGAACGCCGGTTTCGAGCGCGCGCAGCAGGTTGTCGACCGCGGCCGTCGTAGCGCCCTGCACGCTCTCCGCGGTGTAGCCACCGAGATGCGGTGTCGCGAGGACGCGCTCGTGCCGGAGCAGCGGTCCCGCGTCCGGCGGCTCGGTGGCGAACACGTCGGTGCAGTAGGCGGCAAGCCGCCCGTCCTCGAGCGCCGCCAGGACCGCGTCCTCGGCCACGAGGCCGGCGCGCGCGGTGTTGACCACGATCGCGCCGCCGGGAAGGCTTGCGAGCCGCCTTGCGTCCAGAAGCGGCGCGCCGCCTTCCGGCATCGGACAGTGCAGGCTGACGATGTCGGATCCCGCGAGCAGGGCATCGAGATCGCACCAGGCGAACGGCCCGTCGGGGCGGAACGCTGCGCTCGCCACCGGATCGTGGCCGAGAACCGAGGCGCCCAGTCCGAGTGCCGCCCGGACGACGCGCTGCCCCACCGCGCCGCAGCCGACGACACCCACCGTGCGGCCACCGATCTCGCGGCCGATGCTGCGCTGCCAGCGTCCTTCGCGAAGCGCCTGGCTGAGGCGCGGCAGGTCGCGCTGTGCGGCGAGCATCAACCCGATCGCCAGTTCGGCGACGCCCTGGGCGTTGGCACCGACCGCACGCAGCACGGTGACCGCGAGTTCGGCGGCAACAGTGAGCGGAAGGTTGTCGACGCCGACGCCGTTCCGGCTGATCACCCGCAGCGTCGGTGCGGCCGCCCGCAGCACGCGCGCGCTCACCGGTTCGACCCCGCAGATCCAGCCGACGCAGCCCGGCAGCAGGCGCAGCAGCGTCGCTTCGTCGGGCGTCTCGCCCGGCGGCGCGAACACCAGCGCGTGGCCGGCATCCTCGAGCCGCCGCAGCGCCGGATCGGGAGCACGCGTCAGCGAGCGCGGCGTCACCAGGATGCGCGTCATGCGCCGGCGGAACCACGCGGTGGACCGCCGGCGAGTGCGGAGAGCCGCTCGAACAACGGACTGCCGACTGGCACGGAAACCTCGAACACTTCGGAGATCACCTGCGTCCAGCCATGCAGGAAGTAGTTCCAGCCATCGGTGATCGCGAGGTCGCGCGACGGACGCTGCCGCTCGGCCTGGGAGAGAAAGGCGAGCTCGCCGCGGTAGTTGAGTTCCCAGATCAGACCGCGCTCGGGAAAGCGCGCGGCATCGGTGAGCGGCGAGCCGGGTCGATCCTTGCCGAGCCCGGTCGCGTTGATCACGAGCGATCCCGCGGGCAGCGCCGCGAGCAGCTTGTCGTTCGCCGCCGCGTCGTCGATCAGCGCGTACTCGACCGGCACCGGGCTGCCGATACCGTCGTGGAACTGCCGCAGAGCCGCGAGCCGGTCGCGGCTGATATCGGTCACCACGATCCGCGCGGGATGATCGTTCCCGGTCGCGGGGCGCATGAGGTTCCACGTGATCGCAGTGGTCGCGCCGCCCGCGCCCATCGCCAGCACCGCACCACCCGTCCGCGACCAGTGCCCGACCGGCACGATGGCTTGCAGCGCCAGACGCGCGGAGATCGGGTCCTTCGCGTGTCCGATCAGCCGGCCCTCGCGTTTCGACAGGCAGCTCACCTCGTCCTGCGCGGTGGCGAACGGATCGAGCGCGTCGAACAGGTCCCGGCTCGCGCGGAGAAGATCGATCTTGTGCGTGGTCACGAGCGCGCCGCGGGACAACGGATCGTGCTTGATGAAACCGACGGCCTCCCGGTAGCGCTCGGGCGCATCATCCAGTGCGAAGTCGATGCCGCTGATCGCTGCGTCCGCGAGGCCCAGCGCCTCGGCCCAGAGCGGGAAGACGCGCATGATCGATGATTGCGCTGTCGAGACGCCGATGAAATAGATGGTCGGCCGCACGGCGGCGCGGAAGTCAGTCATGGGGCGTCACTCCTTATGGCGATCACCGCGGCGACCGGAACGACGTCGTGGCGGAGCGCTCGACCCGTGCCCGCGGTTCAGGCACGTGCATCGACTCAGCCCGTACGCGCGCGGTAGCGCGGGTTCGGCGCCTGTCGCCAGCCGCCGGCGTCGTCATCCACGATCAGCATGCGCATGCCGCCTGCGCGCGCGATGATGTCGTAATCCTGCCCGGCATCGGCCGGATAGCAGAAGACCGTCACCAGCAGTTCCGAACCCACGTTGACGCTGCGATGGATCCAATGCGGCGCGACGTAGACGATGCTCTGCGGTCGCATCTCGGCCACTTCGATGGTGCCGTCGGCCAGCTCCATGAGCATGACGCCGTGGCCGGCCTGGCAGTAGTAGATCTCCGGCCGGTCGCTCAGCGCGTGGATGTGGCCGCGCGTCATCAGGAACTCGCGTCCCACTTTTCCCGGCTCGAGGGTGCTCACGCCGAAAATGAGGTCGCCGCCGTTGCTCGACGGCTTGTAATCCTCGACGGCGTAGGCCATCGCATCACCGGTGTCGCGGATCTCCCGCTCGAGCGCTTCCTCGTCGAGGAACAATCCGCGCAGATCTGAGAAACGTTTCTCGTAACGCCCGGTGGCGCCGTGCATCGATCCGGGCGCGGCACCCGATCCCAGGCGGACCTGCACCGTTGCCGGCTGCGGGACTGTCATGCTGGCACTTCCTCCGTGGTCGATTTCATGTAGTTTTACTACCACATGTCTGCGGGATCAATGCGGAGTGGCGCGACCTAGGCGACGTCAACCTCTACGGCGTCTTCTGGTGCTGCGCACCGTCGCCGTACGATGCTGGCGCGCGGACCCGGCGCGATCGTGTACATCGGATCGATGCCCGCCAGATCTTCAACGAGCCGCAGGAACAGGCGCTCTGCAACGCGGCCGAAGCCGGGATGCATCATCTGACGCGCAGCCTGGCCGCGGAATGGGCGACGCGCGGGATGCGGGTCAACGCCTTGGCACCCACGGGCATCGACATGCCGATCACGCGTCACGGAACGCAGGACAAGACTTCCCATGACACTTGGCTGGCGATGACGCCGATGGGGCGGATCGTCCCACCCGACGCGACCGCCTCCGTGGTGCTGTTCCCGGTGCCGGAGGCCGCAAGTCCGATGGCGGGCTCGATCGTCATGGCCGATGGTGGCTACACCTGCTGGCAGGCGCGGCGCTCGTGTCGGCGGCGGTCAGCTGGTGACCGCACCGACGACGTAGCCGCCATCGACCGGCAGATCGGTACCGGTGATATAGGACGCGGCGGGCGAGGCCAGGAACAGGGCGGCGCCGACCAGGTCCTCCGTGGTGCCCCAGCGTCCGAGCGCGGTATGGCGCCGGATTGCCTCCTCGCTTTGCGGCACACGCCACAACGGCGCGGTCATGTCGGTCTTGTGGTAGCCGGGCGAGATCGCGTTGACGCGGATCCCTTCGGGTCCGTAGGCATGGGCGAGCGCGCGCGTCAGTCCGACCAGCCCGGTCTTGCTCGCTACATAGGCGGGAACCGCCGGGTCGGCGAGATAGCTGAGCATCGACGTGATGTTGATGATCGCGCCTTTCGTGGCGGCGAGCTTCGTCCGCGCCGCCGTGCTCAGGCGCATCGCGCTCGTGAGATTGATGTCGAGCGTGTCGGCAAAGATCGCCTCGTCGAACTCCTCGTCGGCGCGTGCGATCCCCTGGGCGTTCACCAGCACGTCGAGGCGCGGCTCGGCGCCGATCACGCGTTGCACCTGATCGGTCCGACGAACGTCGAGGCTGTCGAAGCGGATGCCCGCGCAGTTCGGATCCGCGCGCACCGCGTCCAGCTTCTGCGCGGAGGTGCCGGTCGCCAGCACGTCGGCACCGAGCCGGCGGAAACCTTGCGCGATGGCGAGACCGATGCCGCTCGTGGCACCCGAGACCAGTACGACGCGGCCCTCGAACAGGTTGGGGCGAAAGCTGCCGACGATATCGTCCATGGGAGGGATCCTTTCTCGTGCTCGGAGCGCGTTCACCGGCTCAACCCGGGCCGGGGATGCTTTCGTCGGCCAGCGCGTCGAGCAGGTCGTACTGGGACTGGCTGTTGCGGTAGAGGGAATCGAACACCGGCAGCATGCGTGCGTAGCGTTCGGCCCAGGCAGGGTTCGGAACGATCTCGTCCCCATAACGCACGAAGGCGGCGACGCTGGCATCGAGCCGGCTGAACTGGCCGATCGCGGTCGCGGCCAGTGCCGCACAGCCGATCACGCCGCATTCGGGTTCCGCGGGCACGACGATCGGCACGCCGTAGAGGCTCGCCTTGATCTCGAGCCAAAGTCGCGTCCTGGCACCGCCGCTCGCGGCGATGATCCGTTCCATCCGCCGTCCGGACGCCGCCTCCATGATCCGCAGATGGCGCGCCGCCGAAAACGCGACACCTTCCAGAACCGCACGATGCAGGTGCGGCAGCCCGTGGTTCGGCGTGATGCCGAAAAACTGCGCGCGCGCGTTGCGGTGGCGGCCGAGACGCTCGCCGGCGAGGTAGGGCAGAAAGAACAGCGCATCCGCCCCCGCCGGAGCCTCGGCCGCCTTGTCCACCATCGCCGCGTAGCTGACCGTGTTCTCGTGCATTGCCCGGCGAGCCCAGCGCATCGCGTCGCCGCCCGAATCCAGCAGCACGAAGGCGCCCCAGACTCCGTCGGCGATCGCAACGTTACTGATCTCGGGGGCGAGGATCGGCGCCGACAGGATCTGCGTGATGATCGTCGACGTGCCGGTGACATCGGATCCGAGACCCGGCTGGTTCGCGCCCGAGCCGAGCAGCGCGATCGGGTAGTCGCCGCCGCCGACCAGCACCGGCAGGCCGGAAGGCAGGCCCGTGGCGGCGGCGGCCTGCGGCGTGACCCGGCCGAGCACCTCCTGCGGCATCCGGATCGGCGCGAGCTTGGCGGCGTCCAGCCCAAGCCGGTCGATCATCGTCGCCGACCACTCGGAGGTCGCAGGATCCATCAGGAACGAGCAGGACGCCTCCGTCCAGTCCGTCGCCCGCTCTCCGGTGAGGCGGAAGTTCACGTAATCCTTCGGCATCAGCACGGTGCGGGTGCGCGCGTAGGCCTGGGCGTCGTGGTCGCGCAGCCATTGCAGCTTGAAGCCGGGCCAGGCCGGCGTCGGCGTGTTGGCGCAGGCGGCAAGGTAGCTTTCGGGCGGCCACGCGCGCTCGAAGCGCTCCACGTCGGGCAGCGTCCGCTTGTCGTTCCAGAGCGGCGCGGTCTCGCGCACGAGCTCCCCGTCGTCGTCGATCAGCACGGTTGCGTGCATCTGCCCGCAGGCGCAGAGCGCCTCGATCCGGCCGGACGCAGGATCGAGCGAGGCGGTCAGGCGACGCACCACCTCGCACACGCCGTTCCACCAGTCCGAAGGCCGCTGTTCCGACCAGCCGTATTGCGGAACGATCTGCTCGTGCTCGCGGCTCTCGATCCGGACCACGGTCCCGCGCGCGTCCACCAGGGCGGCGCGCACGCTGCCCGTGCCGACATCGATCGCGAGCGTGAGCCGGTCGCTCGTCACCGCCCGTCGCCGGTCAACGACGGATCCACTGTGTTCCCTGCTGCAGAAGCACGGCCAGCATGATGATGACGCCCATGCAGACGTCCTGGCTGTAGCCCGGAACGCCGGCCAGGTTCATGATGTTGCCGATCATGCCGAGCACGAGCACGCCAAGCAGCGTGTTGACGACACCGCCGCGTCCGCCGGTGAGGCTCGCGCCGCCGATCACGACCGCCGCGATGACCTGCAGTTCGGCACCGACGCCGACGGTGGCCGACCCTACGCCGGAACGCCCGGTGGAGATCACGCCGGCCACCGCGGCCAGCGCACCCGAGATCACGTAGACCGCGAGGATGTAGCGCGGCACCGCGATGCCGGACAGCCGCACTGCCTCGATGTTCGAGCCCGTCGCACGGACCAGGCGACCGAACCGCGTCAATCCGAGCACCACGCCCGCCACGACGAACACGCCGAGCATCAGCAGGACCGGGTCGGGGACGCCGAGGACGAAGTCGTTGGCGAAGTCGGTCAGGGCCGCGCCGTTGTCGCTCACCATGATCGGCTGACCGCTCGAGAGGATCAGCGCCACGCCGCGCGCGATGGTCATCACCGCGAGCGTCATCACGAACGGCGGCAGACGCAGGAAGGCGACCGTGACGCCGGACAGCAATCCGCAGGCCATGCCGGCCCCGATCGTGATCGGGAGCGACACGGTCGTGCCATACTGCTGCAGCAACATCGCCGAGACCACGCTGCCGACCGCCGCCACCGAGCCCACCGACAGATCGATGCCGCCGGTCAGGATCACGAACAGCATGCCGACCGACATGATGCCAGTGCCCGCGACCTGCCGCAGCACGTTCATGACGTTGCCGACCGTCAGGAAGTCCGGCGATTGCCACGTGGCGCCGGCCATGATCAGCACGAAGATCACGAACGTGCCGTAGCGCCGGAAGGCACCCACCAGATCCAGGCGACGCCGCGTGTCGTTCGTGCTCAGCGTTCCGGACGTCGCGACCGTGCCGTCTGCCATGCTCAGGGAACTCCGTGGTTCACGCGTGGGAACTCGCAATCTCGGTCACGGGCCTGGCGGCGTCGGTGTCGTTGCGCATCGCGAGCGTCAGCAGGTTTTCTTCGGAATAGTCGGGCGGGTGTAGCTCGCCACGAAGCCGCCCCTCCCCCATGACGAGGACGCGATCGCAGAGGCCGAACAGTTCGAGGTGCTCGGAGGAAATCACCAGCACCGCCTTTCCTTCCGCGGCCATCCGATGCACCAGCGTGTAGATCTCGGCTTTCGCGCCGACATCGACGCCGCGCGTCGGCTCGTCGAGGATGATCACGCGGCCGTCGAGATGGAACCACTTGGCGAGCACCACCTTCTGCTGATTGCCGCCCGAGAGCGAGGAGACCGGTGCGTCCATGCCCGACATGCGGATATGGACGTCGTCGGCGAGTTTACCGACCATGCGTCGTTCGCGCGCTCGCCTGATGAACCCCATCGCGCTCGTGATCGGCGACATGTTCGCCATCGTCGCATTGATCCGGATCGCCATCTCGAGCACGACACCCTGCCGCTTGCGGTCCTCCGGCACGAGCGCGATCCCGGCGCGCACAGCGTCGCGCGGCTTGCGGATATGCGTTGCGCGCCCCCCGACGAGGACGCGTCCCGACTGCAGGCGGTCGGCCCCGAAGATCATGCGGGCGACCTCGGTCCGGCCCGCGCCCACCAGGCCGCCGAGGCCGACGATCTCGCCCGCGCGAACCGCGAAGCTGATATCCCGGATCCGCCGTCCGTCGGACAGGCTCTCCACCCGCAGCAACTCCTCGCCGGGCGCGCGCTCGACGCGCTCGCCGAACAACGCCGACAGCGATCGTCCCACCATCAGGCGGATGACCTCGTCCACCGTCACCTCGCGGGGACTGACCGTGCGGACGCTCGCGCCGTCCTTCATGATCGTCATCCGGTCGGCGATCCGGAACACCTCGTCGAGGCGATGCGAGATGTACACGATGCCCACACCGTCGCGGCGAAGCCCGTCGATGATCGCGAGCAGACGCTCGGCGTCGCGCACCGCCAGCACCGCCGTCGGTTCGTCGAACACGATGATACGGGCGTTGCGGGACAGGACCTTGGCAATCTCGACCACCTGCTGGTGCGCGACGCTGAGTTCGCTGACGATGGCGGCGGGATCGATCGCGAAGCCGAGCCTGGCAATCAACGCCGCGGCCCGCCGCCGCAACGACGGCCACGCGATCGCGCCGGGCAGTTTGCCCAGAAAGATGTTCTCGGCGACCGAAAGATCGGGGGCGAGCGCCATCTCCTGATGGATGATCGCGATCCCGCGCTCGGCGGCCTGCTTCGGCCCGGCGAAATGCACTTGCTGGCCGTCGACGAGGATCTCGCCACTGTTGCGCGGGGTCTCGCCGCCGAGCACGCGCATCAGCGTCGACTTGCCGGCGCCGTTCTCGCCGAGGAGGGCGTGGACTTCGCCCGCGCGCAGGTCGAAGTCCACGCCTTTCAGGGCAGCCACGCCGCCGAAGCGCTTGGTGATGCCACGGAGCTCGGCCACCGGTGTCACGCAGGTCTCCGTTGCCCGGGTTACGACGAGAGCGCCGCGTGCCTCTTAGAAGACCGCGTCGGGATGGTAGTATTGCGACGCGTTCGTCTTGGTGATCGCGACCGGCTTGGTGTAGTCGAGCTTCGGGAACTCCGCGGGGAGCGTTCCCTTGATCGCCTGCATGCCGATGTCGATGGCGTCCTTGACGATGACCGACGGATCGTTGAGCCCGGTCGCGCCATACTGCCCGTCGACGATGAGCTTGACCGCCTCCTTCTGGCCGTCGGCGGCGGCGAGGACCAGGACGCCGTCCAGGCGATGATGCTGCTCGAGCGCGCGTCGCGCGCCGAGCGCCATGCTGTCGTTCTCGCCGAGCACGACATTGATGTCCGGATGTGCGGTCAGCAGGTCCTCCATCGCGTTGAGGCCGCCTTCCTGAGTCCAGGCGCCCCAGCCTTGGCCTACGACGGTGAAGCCGCCATGACCCTCGTCGCGAAGCTGGCCCTCGGCCAGTCCGGCGAACACGCCGTCCCGCCGCTCCTGCCCGACCAGGTTGCCCTTATCACCGCTGATCAGCGCAATCTTCATCGGCGTGCCGCGCATCCGGTTCGCGAGCCATTCGCCGACCGCCTCGCCATTCTTCAGGTTCGACGCCTGGACCTGCGTGATGAAATTCGCTCTCGGGTCCAGCGTGGAGTCGACCGCAACCACCTTCACCCCGGCCCGGGTGGCCGCGTTCACCGCCGGAACGAGCCCTTCCGGATCGCGCGGGTTGACGATCAACAGGTTCACGTGGCGCGAGACCATGTCTTCGATGTCTGCGATCTGCTTGCTCATGTCATTCTGCGCGTTGGCGGAGATGACCTGGCAGCCGAGCTGGGCCCCGTATTTGTGCGCCTCGGCATCCTGTGCTGCGAAATAGGGCGCGCTGAGCGTGTAGTTGGACATCCCGATCAGGCACGCGGCCTTGCTCACGCCGCCGTATCCGACAACCGCACATGCCGCCGCCGCGGCTATCGCTGTCTTCGCGTTCATCTCGTTTCCTCTCCAGGCCGTTGGTGGCTCTATTGGATGTAGTATGACTACGTGAATGGAGGAGCGTCAACGGGATTGGCGCCCATGTGGCTGACCGGTGGTCCGCGAGCGACGCAGCTTTGCGCGACGACGTCGCCGCACAGGAGTTCGGCCGGATGACCGACCCTCGAAACGGGAGCATCCATCGCTTCAATCCCGTCCATGAAACGCCTCCATCGCGACGCGCGCAGTCTGCTCGTCGGTGACGAGTACGTTGATCAATCCTGTCCGCAAGGCCGCCAGCACGACCCGGTGCTTGCGGTGGCCCACGGCCACGCCCATGGCGATCTCCTTGTCGCGCAGAGCCGCGGGCTCGAGCCCCACGGTGCGTGCGTCGAGCGCCTCGTCGACGATCCGGCCGCCAGCGTCGATGAAGCGGCCCAGGATGTCGCCCACCGCGCCGCGCCCGGACAGACGCACGATGTCGGCTTCCGACAGCGCGCCCGAGCGCACCAACACCGAGTCCGGCGTCATGCCACCCAGACCGAAGCAGACGACCGTCGCCTGACGCCCGAGGCGGAGCGCGCTCTCGATCACCGGGTCCTGCTCAAGCACGATGCGCGTCTCGGCACGGCCGACCATGGCGGGAACGGGCAGCAGGGTCGCGCGGCCGTTGCCGGCGGATGCGAACAGCTCGGCGATGTTGTTGGTGCGAGCCTCGGTCGCGTGGATGTTCATCGCGCCGTTCAGCAGCACGACCTCGACGCCGTCGTTCCAGCGCTGCGGCAGCCAATAGGCGACCGCTGCCATGGTGCGGCCCCAGGAGACGCCCACCAGCGACGGTCGCGGCATCAGACCCGCGAGGAACTGGCCGGCCGCCTGGCCTGCCATGTCGACGAGCCCGTCATCCTGCCGGAGATGGGGCACCACGATCGCCTCGCGCAGGCCGTAGGCGCGCTGGAGTTCCGCCTCGAGATCCGGCTTGCGCTGGGCGCGCGGAACGATCTCGATGCGCACCACGCCCTGCTCGCGCGCGTCCCTGAGCAGGCGCGCGACCTGCCAGCGCGTGAGGCCGAGCGTCTTGGCGATGTCGGCCATGGTCCGGTCGAGCTCGTAATACCCCTTCGCCGCCTGCACCATCAGCGCTTCCCGGCCCTCGCTCGAGAGGGTGCGGAGATCGATCTCGTCGAGTTCAATACGCGCGGGCATCGAGCGCGTCCCTTTGCCGCTGCTGCACCGCCAACGGCCCTGCGGCTCGCGTTTCCTGGGCGGCGAGCTCGTGCAGGAGCGGCCGCAGGCAATCGGTCGCCGCGCGGTAACGCTGCAATCCTTCGGCATAATACGCGTGCACCGACGGATCGGGCTCGATCATGCGGCCGTCCCTTGCCACGGCGGTGGCGGCGGCGCGCAGATCGGCGAAGAGCCCGATGCCGGTCGCCGCGGCGGCGGCGGTGCCGACGATCGTGAGATTCTCTTCGGCCGCCATCTGCACGGGCAGGCCGATCGCATCGACGGTGGCGCGCAGCCAGAGATCGTTCTTCGCGTAACCGCCGGCGCTGACGATGCGTTCGATTGGAACCGCGAGCTCGCGCGCTTTGGCCACGACATTTGCCGATGCCAGTGCGACGCCTTCCACGGCCGAACGGTAGAGCGACGCCCGATCGTGCCCGAGCGACAGGCCCAGGATCGCGCCGCGCAACAGCGGGTCGCGATAAGGGGTGCGGTTGCCCATGAAGTAGTCGAGCGTCAGGAGGCCGCTCTTCTTCGGTGGCAACCGGCCGGCGTCCTCGATGAGCCGGCGCGTGCCGTCCGTATCGAGTTGGAAGATCTTGCCGCTGAGCCAGGACAGTACCGAACCGGCCGAGACCTGGCCCGCTTCCACGAGCCACAATCCCTCGACCAGCGCGTGCGGATACGGACCCCAGAAGCCCGGCACCGGGCGCTCCTCGGCGAGGTGGAACAGGTGCACGACCGAGGTGCCGCCGATCATCAGCAGCTTGCCGGGATCGACCGTATCGGCGCCGAGCACGCCGATATGCGCGTCGATGCCGCCTTGCGCGACCACCGGGCGCTGCGAGCCCAGGCCCAGATGCGATGCGGCGGCGGCCGAGAGACGCTCGATCGGCGCTCCCACCGGCAGGATCGTCGCCGGCAGGCGGCGGCTGAGCCCTGGCGCGCCGAACTCCTCGTAGAGCTCGGGATGGAAGCGTTGCGCGTGGCCGTCGTAGTTCCATTTGCAGGTGGCATTCATCCGCGAACCCGCCCAGACGCCGGTCAGGCGGAAATTCAGCCAGTCCAGGCATTCACAGATCACATCCGAGGCGGCGTAGACCTCGGGCTCATGGGTTGCGAGCCACATCGCTTTCGGAACCAGCCATTCCGCGGCGTCGCTTCCCCCGCTCTGCGCCATGACCGGATGCGGATGCGCCGTGCGTGCGGCTTCCGCACCGGCGCGGCAATCCATCCACAGCAGAGCCGGACGCAGCGGCGTTCCATCCTCACGGCAGACGACGACGGTCGAGGCCGTGGTCGCAAGCGAGATGGCGGACACCGTGGGGTGACCGGCCGCGGCCATCGTCGCCTGGCAGGCAGCACCCAGGGCGTCCCACCAATCCCCGGCGGACTGCTCCGCCCATCCCGGATGGGGATGGCAGGTCTCGTAGGTCCGCTCCGCACTGGCGATGATGGCACGCCGCTCGAGATCGAACAGACCCACGCGGACGCCGCCCGTGCCGAAATCGAAGCCCAGCATGAGAGACATGGCGGACGGCCTTTTCGCTGTGGAACGCGACGGCCCGGGCGTTACGGACGCACCATCACCTTGGAGATGAACTCGTTCCTTTCGCGGAACTTGTTCATCGTCACCGGCAGCTCGTCGAGTCCGGGTTCGTGCGTGATCATGAACTCCCAGCGCAGCTCGCCCGTGCCAAGCTTCTCCAGCGTCGTGGTCCATTGCCGCCCGGGAAATGGCGGTCCAAACGAATTCCACGAGCCGTGCAGCGAGACTTCCTGTCGCAGCAGGTGGTTGAACGTCGCGATCTCGAGATCGACATCCCGTGTCGGGATGCCGATGAACACGACGTGCCCGCCGGGGCCGGCCAGGCGTACGGCCAGATTGGCGGTTGCGGGAATCCCCGCTGCCTCGATGATGAGATCGCAGAGCGGCACTTCGGGCCGGGGTCCGTGGCTGAGAAACGTATGCGTGGCCCCCGCCTCGCGGGCCTGCTCCAGCTTCTGCTCGGACACGTCGACCGCGACCACCTGCGACATCCCCATCAGCCGCATCCACTGGATTGCGAACAGGCCGATCGGGCCGCAGCCGACTACGCCGCCGGTCTGGCCGATGGTGGGAGGCGCCTTCCAGATCGCATGCAGGGCGATCGACGCGGGATCGGTCATCGCGGCCGCGCGCGGATCGATGCCGGCGGGGGTCTTCAGGAGATTTCCGCGCGGGATACTGACGAATTCCGCATAGGCGCCGTTCCGCCGGCTGCCGAAATAATCGTAGTCGCGGCAACGCGAGAAATTTCCGGTCATGCACTGGTCGCACTGACGGCACGGGATCAGGGGTGCGACCGAGACCAGCTCGCCCTCGCCGAAGCCCTCGATCTGCTCGCCAAGCTCCACGATATGACCGGAGAATTCGTGACCGCAGATGATCGGCATGCGATGGGCACCCTTGGTCAGCATGCGCGGGATGTCCGAGCCGCAGACACCGCAAGCCGCCACGCGGACCAGAACCTCGTCCGGGCCGGGAACGGGCTTCGGCACGTTCTCGAGCCTGAGGTCTCCGGGCGTGTGCATCACAACTGCGCGCATGAATGGCTTTCCTCCGTGGGTTCGAGCAGGGATGTCGCGGCGCTCACCTGGGGCAAGCGAGCAGGAAGCTGTTGTCGAGCCCGCTGATCCTGGCTGGATCGATCAGCGACGTCGCGGCGTTGATGACGAGGAAGTTTGTCACCGACCGCGACCTTGCCGACGCTGATCGGATTGTTCGTCGCGCTCGCGACATGCGGTTTGCCGGACCTGATCTCATCGACCGCCTCCGGAAGTCGGCGGCGTCCGCGACCAGGACGTTCGTGCAATCGTTCTCGCGCAACCCTGGGCGCAGCACCGCCGATTGGAGCCGGACGCGCGGTGATGGCGCCGATCGCGGGACGTGCCTCTCGGACCATGAGCGTTTC
>CAXTVZ010000039.1:0-2061 GCA_964247685.1 uncultured Acetobacteraceae bacterium | reverse complement strand
GACGCGCGGTGATGGCGCCGATCGCGGGACGTGCCTCTCGGACCATGAGCGTTTCTCACATATGAGCGGTTATGTCTCCTAAGAGATGACCGGTATCTTCCCCTCGGCGCTGTGTCAACGATCCGTCTTGTTGGTGCAGCGCACAAACGAACACGTAAGACCCTGATCGCGACGGACGAGAACGGCCACAGCACAAACCGGTGCCGTGACCCCTCGTTCGGACGCGTCCGCTTACGATGGATCGAAGGAATTTGCGGCGCGGAGCGCGCCGGCTGAACCTGCTGCTTCACCATCAGACAGGCGCCGGCGGCGTTCTACAGCACGGCTGCTCCACGGGAACTTCGTTGGAGTTGAAGGTCGACGACATGCGGAACGGCGCCGCATCGGACGTCGAGAAGTAGAGTGATCGTCCGTCAGACCGACGCCACCATTGTAGTCGTCATGGTGGACGAGCGTCGCTTGGCCCGCGTCTTCCACCGGTTGTGGAGGACGCACCGGCGTCCCGCGCCGAAATCATGACGACCGTGCGCCGGGTCTGGCGAGCGCGAGTGCCACGAGCACCGCGGCCAGCGTCGCCGCGCACAGCAGCACGAAGCCGCCGTGCAGCAGAACGCCGCCCACAATCCCGCCGAGCGTGGCGCCGAGCGAGGTCGCCGCGTTCAGGAGGCCGACGCTCTCCGCCCGGCGCGCCGGCGACAGGGTCACCGCAAGCGCCGTGCTGGCGACCGACAGCAGCGGCCAGACGAACTGGGTGCCGGCGAAGCAGAGGAGGATCGGCAGGACGATGCTCGCACCCGCATGGCGGCCGGCAAAGGCGAGAACCAGCATCAACGCGATCAGGACGGCGCGCACCGCCAGGCCGGTCCTGAGCACCCGCCACGGCCCGTAGGTTCGGTCCCATCCGGCGACGCGTCGATAGATCAGCAGGCTGAGCCCGACGCCGAGCGCGTAGGCACCCGTCTCGAGCGTCGCGTGCGCGCCATAGAGCCGAACCATCACGACCGACATCATGACCGACAGCCCGTTCGTGGCCGTGTAGGACACGAGCCAGGCGGCGAGGAACCGCGTGAGGTCGTTCCGCGCGAGTGTCGCGAAGGCGGCGCGGGTCGGCCGGTGCAGCTGGCGCTGGGCGCCGATCGCGCCGATATCGCCGCTGCGCGGTGTCCGCGGCGGCAGGTTGGGCCGGGACACGACCTGCACCGGGTCGGGCGCGTAACGGTAGGCGACCGGGATCGCGAGCAGCAGGAGGAGTGCCGCCAGCACGAGCGCGTCCGCCACGTGACGCAGGCCCAGCACGCCCGCCAGCAGCAGGCCCACGAGCTGGCCGCCGCTGAGACAGGCCTGGAGCAGACCGATCAGCCCGTCCCAGCGCGCCTCCGGCTCAACCTCGACGATGAACATCGTGGCGACCGTGCTGGCACTCGAGACGCCGAAGCCGATGGCGGCGGCGGTCGCCATGTGCTGCGCGATGCCGCCCGGCAGCGCATGGGCCAGGCACGCGCAGGCGGCGATCGCGAGACCTGCGATCAGGGTCGCCCGGTGCCGCCGATGGCGGTCGCTCCACGCGCCCACGAACGGCGCGGCGACGCCCGACGCCGCGAAGGCGGCATAGGTGAAGCCGGATGTGGCGCCGGGTGCGGCCGCGAGCGGCAGGACGATCGGGATCATGCCGCTCTGCACGAGGCCGAGCAGCACATAGGCGATCAGCCAGGGCGGCCCGGACCGGCTCATGCCGGGCAGTCCGCGACCAAGCGGATCGCGTCGCCGGCCGCGTCCGGCGTCTTGCGGTGAAGGACGTGGCCCGCATCGGTCACGTGCCGAGCGGGGCGTTGGTCGAACAGCCCGCGCGACACGGGGGCGTCCGGGCGAATGCAACTCGTCCGCGGCGACATCGAGGACCCTCGTGGGCTTGTCGGTGCGCGACCGGGAGGGCGGCACCCGCCGGTCCGGCTCGAGCGCCGGTCCGCCTTCCGGATCTCGGGCTCAGGCTGGCTCACCAGCGTGTCCGTCGAGGCCATGACCATCCCCTGGCAAGAACGTGCAGCACTCACTCGCCGATAC
>CAXTVZ010000038.1:0-20450 GCA_964247685.1 uncultured Acetobacteraceae bacterium | reverse complement strand
CATTGCCAGCGACCAGCATGATCGCGGCCATCACCGGTGCCGCGAGAATGCCGTTCAGCACGGCACTCCAGTAGAGCGCTTTCACCGGGTTGAGCGAGGTGAGGTTCAGCCCGACGCCGGCGATCGTTGCCACCGCGATCGTCGCGTAGAATGATTTCGCCTGCAGCAGCTTGCGGTCGAGCCCCTCGCGCCAGGAAAACGCTTCGGCCACCGCGTAGGCGGTCGAGCCGGCGAGCACGGGCACGGCGAGAAGACCGGTGCCGACGATGCCGGCGGCGAAGATCCAGAAGGTCAGCTTCCCCGCGATCGGTGCCAGCGCCTGCGCCGCCTGCGAGGATGTCTGGATATCGGTGACGCCCGACGCGTGCAACGTGACCGCCGTCGCGTAGATGATGCAGATCGCGATCAGGTTCGACACGCTCATGCCGAGCACGGTGTCGGCGCGGATGCGCCTGAACTGCGGCGGTGCGAGATCCGGCGTCAGGTAGAGGGGTTGCCGGCCGCCCTTCTTCTGATCCTCGACCTCGAGCGCCGACTGCCAGAAGAACAGATATGGGCTGATCGTCGTGCCGAGAATCGCGACCAGCGCCATCATCGCGTCGTGGCCGAAGGTCAGATGCGGCACGATCGTCGCGAACAGTGCCGAGCCCCACGGGACATGCACCGCGAAGACCACGGCCACGTAGGCGAACAGCGAAAGCGTCAGCCATTTCAGGAGCGCCGAATACCGGGCGTAGCTGATGAAGATCTCGGCGATGACGCAAAAGATTCCGAATGCCAGCGTGTAGAGGCGCGCGTTGCCGTCCAGCAGCAGGCGCAGGGCGGACCCCATCGCGCCGAGATCGGCACCGAGATTGATGGTGTTTGCGACCAGCAGAAGCGCGACGATCACGCGCGAGAGCGACGGATGGTAGTGGCGCCGCAGGTTCTCGGTGATGCCGCGCCCCGTGACGCAGCCGATGCGGGCGCTGATCTCCTGGATCACGATCATGAACGGGAGGCTGAACAACATGGTCCAGGCGAGCCCATAGCCGAACTGCGCGCCCACCTGGCTGTAGGTCGCAATCCCGCTCGGATCGTCGTCGGCGGCGCCCGTGATCAACCCGGGGCCGAGCCGCCGGACGAAGGTGGACGGGTGGATCGCTTCTTGTTGCACGGGAGGGATCATGGATGCTTGTAGCAGGTGCCCGAGACCTCCCCGCAATGATCGTGGCCGTCAGGACGCCTCGTTGTCCTCCTCGCGGTCGAGCACCTTGTAGGCGGAAGCGGCCACCAGGAACGTATTGACGCGGCGAAGATCGCTCAGCATCTCGATATGCAGCGCTGCCGCATCGGCCGCCGCATCCTCGCCACCGCGCCTGCCGCGCAGGAGCTCGAAGCGCGCCGCGATCGCCGCGCGCTCGGCCGCGCGGAACCAGGATTTCTCCTCGAGCAGGGCGTGCGCCGCACCGCCGTCGCCCGTCACGAGCACGCTGGCCGCGAGCCGCAGATTGGCCTGCAGGCGCTCGATCACGCGGCCGAGCGAGGCGTCGGCGTCCGGCGCGAAGACCAACCCGCGGCGCAGCTTGCGGGCGACCGCGGCGAGCAGGTTGCGGTCGAGCACGCCGGCCGCAAGCTCCATGTTGAGGCCGAAGGCGAGGATCGCCTCGGCGCGGCGCTCGTCGGCCTCGGACATCGAATCGGGCTCGATGGCAGCGACGTATTCGCCGATCGCGGCGTTGAGTTTCTCGACGATCCCGTCGATCCGGCGCGCGCTCGCCAGAGCCGCGCGGTCATTGCGCGCGAGGCCGGCGGCGAGACCCTCCAGCATGGCCTGCGCGAGATCGGCGAGCCGCAACGCCTCGCGCGTCGCATGTCCCAGCGCCACCACCGGCGTCTCGCGCGCCGCGTTGTCGAGGTAGAGCGGACGCGCGGGATCGGCGGTGTCGACCTGGTGCGGCAGGAGCTGGCACAGCAGCCGGGCGAACGGCCCGAGCAGCGGGAAGAAGAGCAGCGCCAGCAGGAGGTTGAACACGGTGTGGAAATCGGCGACCGCGCGGCTGAGGTTGGGCTCCACCGTCACGACGAAGCGCCCGATCGGGCCGAGCAGCGGCAGGGTGATTGCGACACCGGCCACGCGGTTGAGCAGGTTGCCGAGCGGCAGGCGGCGCGTTGCGGGATCGCCGCGGCCGGCGCCTTCGAGCAAGGGATTGAGCGCCGTGCCGAGATTGGCGCCGAGCACCATGGCGAGTGCGGCGTCGGGGGAGACGGTGCCCTGTTGGGCGAACCCCATCGCGACCAGCACGATCGCGACCGAGGAATGCGCGGCCCAGGCGAGGCTCGCGCCCACCAGCACGTCGAGCACCGGGTGACCGGCGACGGCGCCGAGCAGGAGACGGATGGAGGGGACGTCCTCGTAGGGGGTGAGCAGCGAGATGAATTGCTGCAGCGCCGTCAGCAGCAGGCCGAGGCCGATGAACACGCGGCCGGAATCGCGCGTGCGCGCGCTCGCGCGACGGAACAGGGCGACGCCGAGCAGGATCAGGGCCGGGGCGAGCTCGGCCACGTGGAACGAGACGAGCTGCACGATCAGCGTGGTGCCGATGTTCGCACCCAGCATGGCGGCGAGCGCCGGGGTGAGCTCGACCAGGCCCTCGGCCGCGAAGCCGGTCACCATCAGACCCGTGGCGGTGGAGCTCTGCAGCAGTGCCGTCACGCCGAGCCCGGCGAGCAGCGCCCGCAGCCGGGTCCGCAGCGTTCGTTGCAGGAACGCCCGCAGCTGGGCGCCGAAGGCGCGCTGCACCCCGGTCTGCACCATGTGCACGCCCCAGAGCAGCAGGGCGGCCGCACCCGCGAGGTCGAGGAAGGTCAGTGGAACGTTGATCGGCCTGCTTCCCGATTGCCGTGCGCGCGCGAGGCCGCGAGAGTGCGGCGCTTGGTCCCGGATGGAAAGGCGCCGCTGCTCACATGCTGATGTTCTACGTGCTGGTGGCGCTGGGCGGCGCGATGGGAAGCGTCGCGCGCGCGGCGGGCTCGATCTGGATGTTGCGGATCACGGGGGCGGGATTTCCGTGGGGGACGATCGCGATCAACGTGTTGGGATCATTCGTGATCGGCGTTCTGGCGATCCTGCTCGGGCCAGGGCTGCGGAGCGAGTGGGCAGCGGACGCGCGCGCTTTGCTGATGATCGGGGTTTGCGGCGGGTTCACGACGTTCTCGTCGTTCAGCCTGCAGACGGTGGAGCTCGCGCGACAGGGGCGAGCGGCGGCGGCGTTGGGGAATGTGGTGGTCTCGGTGGTGGTGTGCCTGGTTGCGATTGCGGCTGGAATGGCCGGGGCGGCGGCGTTCGGCCGGCGGTAAGAAGGCCAGGGGCTCTGCCCCTGGACCCCGCTGGGGTCTTGACCCCAGACCCCTCAACAATAGGCAGGTCCAGGAGGGCCTTCCCTCCTGGCGGGGTCAAGGGGCAGAGCCCCTTGCCTTTCAGTCGGCCGTGCCAGCCATCGCGCCCTCTAGGCTGAAGTGGCCGCACCAGTCCTTCGCGCCGACCACCGGCCAGAGGCCATGCGCTTCAGGGCTCGGCTGCGAGACCGGCGGGTTGAAGCGACACAGACCCTCGTCCACCACTGGCGCTGCCATGTGGTCGTCGAAGAACTTGCATTTCGTGCAGGCCACGTCGTGCGTCTGTGAGAGGGACATTCTCGCTCGCCTGGTGATCGCGTCGGCCCCGATGGCCCGCATATGTTGCGTAAAGACGAGCGACCAGTATCGGGTTGCATCCCAACCACCGGCGTAAGCAATTCTACTTGCAAATGCGAAGTGTTCGCGACGGCGTGTCAGAACAGCGAGACGAGCACCACACCGGCGATGCTGAGACATGCGCCGACGAGGCGCGGCCAAGTGGCGGCGTGCTGCTTCAAACCCATCAGGCCGTAACGATCCAGCACGATGGACAGGAGCACCGCGGTGACCAGCGTCGTCACGGTGAAGGCGCCGGAGCCGAGCTTCTGCGTTGCCACCGCGCCCGCGAGCACGAAGACGATGTTGCAGGCGCCGCCGACATAGACCCACCAGGGCAGCGTCGAGACGGCTTCGCGCAACGGTGCGAAGGAGAGGCCTCGGATCGCGGCAAAGCCTGCAACCAGGATCAGAAGCGTGGTGCAGGCTGTGGCGTAGAGCACGATAGCGGTGAGCAGCGGCTGATGCGTGGCCTTGTTCAGCGCGGCGTTCGCGGCGGACTGGATCGGGTTCGAAAGCCCCGCGGTGATTGCGACAAGAAAGAGGAGTGCCTTCACCCGCTCAGCCCCCGTCCAGTGATGGCCCGCGGAACGCGTCGAGACCGGCGACGGGCGCGAGCGACATCGGCCTTCCGTCGCGCGCGCTCTCGTAGATCGCCTCCATCAGCAGGTGGTCCTGCACGCCTTCCTCGCCAGGTGTGCGCGGCGCGCGGCCGGTCTGCAGGCATTCGGCGAAATGGTCGATCTCCAGGGTGAACTGGTTCTTGTGGGCGATCCGCGGCATCTCGATGGATTCGCCGTCGCCCTGTCGCCTTGCGATGGAAAGCGCCTGGCCGCGATAGGCGAACGCGTTCCCGATCGTGACGAAGGCGCCCTGCAGGTGGATGCGCATGTCCTTCGACTCGTGCGCCGAGTAGCTCGAGGCGCAATTCGCGATCGTGCCTGACGGGAAGCGCAGCATGAAGGAAATCGTCTCGTCCATCCCGCGGAAGCGCGGATCGTCGCCGGTGACACGGGCGAACACCTCGACCGGCTCCTCGCCCGTGGTCGCGCGCGCGGCGTTCAGGCAGTAGAGACCGATATCGGGCAAAGCGCCGCCCCCGGCCATCGCCGGATTGTGGCGCCACTGCTCGGGCGGACCCTGCACCTGCGTGTTGACGGCGTCGATCAGACGGATCGGTCCCCAATCGCCCGATCGCGCGAGCGTCGTGGCAGCCCGGTTGAACGGCTCGTACTGGCAGCGATAGGCGATCATCAGTCGGACATTCGCGGCGCGGCAGGCCTCCACCATGTCGCGGGCATCGGCACTCGTCGTGGCCATCGGCTTTTCGCACAACACGTGCTTGCCGGCCTGCGCGGCGGCGACGACGTGGTCGCGGTGCATCGCGTTGGGGGTGACGATGTAGACCGCCCCGATCACAGGATCGTCGGCGAGTTTCCGCCAGTCGTCCGGGCCCAGGATCCGGTGCGGCTCGATCCCGTACTGGCGTCCGACCGCTTTCGCCTTTTCGGGCGAGCCCGACATCACGGCCAGCAGGCGCGCGCGGGAGGCCTCGCCGAAGGCGGGCATGATCTCCTCGAGTGCCAGGCGGCCGAGACCCACGATCGCGAAGCCCACGCGCTCGGCGGGCGGCTGGAAGGCGGGTGGCGGGACTGCCGGGCGATCCTCGGCGCCGCGCCAGTTCGGGAACACGACGCGGCCGTTGCGCACGGCACCGACGTCGATCTCATTTCTGCCGCCATCTGCACGCATGGTGCGTCCCCGCTGCCGCCGAGGCGAGCAACGCAATGGACCGCGCATCTTTCCGCGCGGCCCGAGAACATCGTGAAGGAGTGCTCACATGGCCAACAAGACAGCGCCGCGGATCGTGCGGCTGGGGATCGTCGCGCTTCTGCCTCTTCTGCTGAGCGGCTGCTGGTGGTGGGGGCCGCATCACGACCACGGCTACTATGGTTCTGGGCCGGGCACCCATGGCGGGCCGGGGGGATATCACTGAGGGTGGAAGGCCAGGGCTCTGCCCTGGACCCGCCAAGGGACAGTCGTCCCTTGGAACCCTGATTGTTTGTTGGGTTTTAAGGGCCGCGCCCTTAACGGGGTCCAGGGGCAGAGCCCCTGGCCTTCTAGGCCGCCTCGAACAACGGCAGCTGCTCCATCCCCGGCACCGTCACCAGCCCCTTGTCGGTGATCCGCAACTCCGGGATCACCGACAGCGGGATCAGATTGAATCCCATAAAAGGCAGCAACAGGCCAAGCACTGCCCATGCGCGCTTGAGCGCCTCCATCTCGGCCGCGACCTCGGGTGCACGCCGGTCGGAGAGCAGCCCCGCCACCGGGAGGGCGACCCTGGCCGTGACCTTGCCCTCCTCCACCACCGCAACACCGCCGCCGCCCGCCGCCACCGCGGCCAGCGCCACCTGCATGTCGGCCTCCACGCGGCCGGTGACGATGATGTTGTGGGCGTCGTGCCCGACGGTGGACGCGACCGCGCCGCGCGTGAGGCCGAAGCCGCGCAGCAGGCCGTGCGCCACGTGGCCGCCGCGGCCATGGCGCTCGACCACGGTGACGAAGCAGAGCCCGTGCTCGTCGAGCAGGGCGTCCCAGGTGGCGGCGGGCGCGAGCGCCACCCGATCGTGGCGCACGACGATCCCGGGCTGCTCGATCCGAAGCACGTTCGCGGCCACCTCGGCGGCCGGCAGTGCCGGGACGAGCGACGGCGATGCGGGCAGGGTTACGGTGCGGTAGGCGGCGTCGGGGTAGCGATAGCGGGCGGTGGCGAGCTGGGCTTCGAGCGCCTCGGTGATGCGGCGGCGGTCGACCACGCGCTCGCCGCCGTACCAGGTGGATTGCGGCCTGAATCCATCATCGAGCAGCACGAGGTCGGCCCGCCTGCCGCCGCCGAGGCCACCCAGTTCGCCGTCCATGCCGTATCGGGTGGCGCCGTGCAGCGAGCCGAGGCTCCAGGCGCGGGTGGCGGGCAGCCCGCAGGTCACGGCCTCGCGCACCACCCAGTCCATGCCGAACGCGAACAGGTCGTCGGCGTCGCGGTCGTCGGTGCAGACGGCCACGCGCTTGGTGTCGCAGCCCATCTCGGTGATGGCGCGGATCGCTTCGGGCAGGCTGTTCCAAGGGGTGGCCGGATTGCCGCCACGCAGAAAAATCCAGACGCCGGCCTCGAGCAGGTCGCGGGCGATGGCGCCGTCGATCGCCTCGTGGGTGTCGGTGACGCCGGAGGCCGCGTAGGCGGCGACGAACTCGCGGCCGTAGACATGGCCGCTCACGGGGCGGCCGCGGCGGAGTGCCTCGGCGATGATGGCGTGGGAGCGCTCGTCGCCCGCGCAGACGGGCACGAAATCCATCTTCTCGCCCAGCGCGGCCGCCTCCGGCCAGCGGTCGAAGATCGCGCCGATCTTCGCTGGTGTGAGGTCGCCGCCGGCGGTCTCGATCAGCGGGGACGTCGCGGGGACGGTGCTCGGGACCGTCAAAAAGACGTTCAGCGGGGCGGCGCGTGCGTCTTCCAGCATCCACTCGATGCCCGCCGCGTCGCACACGTTGCCGATCTCGTGGCTGTCGCAGAAGATCGTCGTGGTGCCGTTGAGCAGGGCGGCCTCGGCGAAGGCGCACACCGTCATCATGCTGCTCTCGACATGCACGTGCGGGTCGACCAGGCCCGGGGCGATGAGGCCGCCCTCGGCGTCGTGGATGGTGGTGGCGCCGTCGCCGCGGAACGTGCCGGCCGGCTTGACCGCGGCAATACGGCCGCTTGCGATCCAGATCTCGCGGCCTTCGAGCACCCGCTCGGTGTAGGTGCAGAGCACGCGCGCGTCGCGGATCACCAGGTCCGGGGGCGCGCGACCCGACGCCACGGCGGCGAGCGTGCGCGTGACGTCGGAGAGCGGCGGGACGGAGAAGCGGTTCATGCGTGTCTCCTCAGACGGCGATGGCGGCGTTGAGCGCGCGCGCCGCTGCCGGATTGCGGTGCTTGGCGCCGGCGATGACGTAGGCGAAGACGTCCTGCTTCTTCTTCGGCGGGGCACGTCCGAGCAGCCCGGGCCCCAGGTCGTCGGGAATGCGGCCCTCGCCCAGATGGCGCAGGCGCTTGGCCCAGAGCGAGATCCCGGCGTTCGGGAGGCCGCGCTCCTCCTCGTCCACCGTCTCCTCGATCCGGACATAGGTGAAGTCGCGTCCCGGCACGAAGAACGCGGTCTGGTCCGGGCGCGCGATCAGGGCGAGGGCCGCGCCCTTGGCCGCCAGCATCGAGGCGAAGGCGGGGTCGTGGCCGCTCGGGTGGCGGAACTCGATCACGTGGCGCAGCGGACGGCCCGCGAGCTCGTCCGGGAGCAGGGCGAGGAAGCGCTCGAAGAAGCCCGCATCGAAGCGCCTGGTGGGCTGGAACTGCCACAGGATCGGGCCGAGTGCCTCACCCAGAGCGTGCAGGCCGGACCCCATGAACCGCTCGATCGAGGCCCCGCAGCGTTCCGGATCGGCCGACGCGGTCGCACCCCGCGACGCCTTGACCGCGAAGACGAACCCGTCGGGGACCGAGGCGCGCCAGTCGGCGAACACGTGCTCGCTCTGGGTCCGGTAGAAGGTCCCGTTGATCTCGATCGTCGGCAAGACGCTGCTGGCGTAGGGCAGCTCGCCGCTTGGCTTCGTGCCTGCCGGGTAGAAGGTCTCGCGCCACGGCGGAAAACTCCAGCCGCCGATGCCGATGCGAATCGTTCCCGCGCTCGACATGCGTTCATTCTCCGCGTTGCATCGTGACCGGCGCCGGTATTGACACCCCAAGGGGCGAACTCTAGCAACCGCTCGGCGCGCCGGACGACAACGGCGGGCGCGGCACGCGCGGGGTCTGGTCGTGAAAGAGGATGGTCGAACGGGGTTCGACCGGCGGCTGAGGGAAGCGCGGGATCGCGCCGGCCTCGACGCTCCTCCGAAGGCGCCACTCTCGCATGAACCGCATCCGCTCGCGATCGCCGTTCGGATCGGCGCCGAGATGGTTGCGACCCTCGCCGTCGCCTGCGCGATCGGCTACGGGCTCGACTGGGTGTTCGGCATCCACCGCTGGTTGCTGCTGGCTTTCGTGCCGGTGGGGATCGCGGCGGGGGTCCGGAACATGATGCGGTTTGCGGTGCCGGAGGGGAACTCCGGCGTCGACGAAGGGGGGAGGCAAAGCTGATGGCGAATGGCGGCATGGATCCGCTCAGCCAGTTCACGCTCGTCCCGGGCTTCGGGGCGGTGGGGCGTGCGCTCGAGTTCTCCAACTCCAACGAGATGATGCTGCTCTCGGCGGTGGTCGTGATCGGCACGATCGCGGTGGGCGTCGCGGGCCGGCGGACCGTGCCGGGACGGCTGCAGGGCCTGGTCGAGGTGCTCTACGAGTTCGTGCATTCCATGGTGACGGAAACCATGGGCGAGGAGGGACGACGGTTCTTTCCGCTGGTGTTCACGATCTTCACCTTCATCCTGTGCGGCAACCTGCTCGGGCTGTTCCCGTACTTCTTCCCGTTCACCTCGCACATCGCGGTGACGTTCTCGCTGTCGCTGTTCATCTTCGTGTTCGCGACGCTGGTGGGGTTCTGGTACCAGGGGCTCGGGTTCCTCAAGCTGTTCGCGCCGTCGGGCGTGCCGGTTTGGCTCTACCCGCTGCTGACGCCGATCGAGATCGTCTCGTATCTCTCGCGTCCCATCTCACTGTCGGTTCGACTGTTCGCCAACGTGACCGCCGGCCACGTGATGTGGGAGGTGTTCGCGGGCTTCATGCTGCTGCTGACCGCGAGCCTGGGCGCCGTGGGTGCGGCGGTGTCGATCATCCCGCTGGGGCTGAATTTCGCGCTCACCGCGCTCGAATTCCTGGTGGCCGTGCTGCAGGCCTACGTGTTCGCGGTGCTGACCTGCCTTTACCTGAACGACGCGGTGCACGGGCACTAGCGTTTCAACCTGAGGGAATTTCGCACCATGGCTCTCGACTCCGCCATCCTCGCCAAGGACATCGGCGCCGGCCTGGCCACCATCGGCGTGGCAGGGTCGGGCGTCGGCATCGGCAACCTGTTCGGCTCGTTCGTGGCCGCGGTCGGCCGCAATCCGGCCGCCCGCGACCGGATGTTCCGCGACGTGCTGCTCGGCTTCGCGCTCACCGAGGCGGTCGCCCTCTACGCGCTGGTCATCGCGCTGATCCTGCTCTTCTCGTAAGGCCTAGATGGTCGCCGCGATGCGCCCGCTCGCCCTCCTCGCCGTCGCGGCCGCACTGACCGTCAGGTCCGCGCATGCCGCGTCGAGCAAGCTGCCGCAGATGGATTTCTCGAACCCGCTGCTGTTCTGGCAGATCGGCTGGATGGCGGTGATCCTCGTGGTGCTCTACCTCGTGCTGGCCCGCTGGGGCCTGCCGCGGATCGGCGCCACGATCGAGGCGCGGCAGGCGCGCATCTCGGAGGATCTGAACGCCGCCGCCCGCGCGCGGACGGACGCCGAGCGCGCGATCGCCGAGCTCGACGCGGCGATCCGCTCGGCGCGCACGGAAAGCGAGCGCACCATCAACGCGGCGATCGATGCGGCGCGCTCGGAGGCCCGCGCCGAGCAGGCGCTGGTCAGCCAGCGGCTCGAGGCGCACCTGGCGCGTGCCGAGGCGGCGATCGCGGAAGCGCGTGCCAGCGCGATGGGCGCGCTGCTGCCGATCGCCGAAGAGGTGGCCGAGGCGCTGGCCACCCGCATCCTCGGCCATCCGGTCGACCGCGCGCGGCTCGACCGCGCCATCGCGGCCCAAGAATAGCGCGGGGGAGTAGCGCACATGCAATACGAGGCGTTTCGCGCGGGCTTCTGGCACACCGGCACCTTCTGGGTGACGGTGGCGGTGCTGCTGTTCCTGGTCGTGTTCGGGATGCGGATCCTGCGCGGGATCAATGCGGGGCTCGACAGCCGGTCGGCCGGGATCCAGGCCTCGCTCGACGAGGCCCAGCGCCTGCGCCGCGAGGCCGAGGTGATGCTGCAGGACGCCGAACGCCGCCAGCGGGAGACGCTCGAGACCGCCGGGAAGCTGATGGCGAACGCCAAGCAGCGCGCGGCACGGCTCGCAGCCGAGCTCGCGCGCGAGGCGGCGGATGCCAACGCGCGGCGCGAGAAGGTCGCGGCCGAGCGGATCACGGCGGCGCAGGCGGCGGCGATCAAGGAAGTGCGGGCGGCGGCGACGGACCTGGCCGTGGGCGCGGTCGCGCGGATGCTGCGGGAGGATTTCGACGCGACCCAGGACGAAGCGGCGATCGATCACGCAATTGCCGCGATCCCGACACAACTTCGCGCTGCCTGAAGAAGAAGGTTGGGGCACCGTCCGGAGCACGCCTCCGGCGTGACGCCCCAGACCCCGCCAGGAGCTTTCCCCTGGACCCTTAGATTGAAAATCACATGCGGCTTTCATTGATCGTGCCGGTCCTCGACGAGGCCGAGAATGTCGATGGCGCCTGCGACGAGATCGTCGCGGCCTTCGCAGCGCTCGGCGACGACTACGAGATCATCTTCGTCGACGACGGCAGCACCGACGGGACGGCGGACCGGGTGGTCGCCGCGCGGACGCGGCTCGGGCTCGGCAGCCGGCTCCGCTGCGTGCGGCAGAGCCGCGCCGGCAAGAGCGCAGCACTGCGCACCGGTGTCGCCGCCGCCCGGGCGCCCTGGATCGCCACGATCGACGGCGACCGCCAGGACGACCCGACGGAGATCCCGCTGATGCTAGCCGACGCCGAAGAAGCGGGCGCGCCGTTTCCGGTGGTCGCCGGCGTGCGCCTGGCGCGTCGCGACGAGACCCACAAGCGGGTCGCCAGCCGCATCGCCAACGAGATCCGCGCCCGCATCCTCCAGGACGACTGCCCCGACACCAACGCGCCCACGAAAGTGTTCCGCCGCGAGGACTACCTGCGACTGCCGTTCTTCGACGGGCAGCACCGCTTCCTGCCCGCGCTGTTCCAGTACGACGGCAAGCGCGTGATCACCCGCCCGGTCGGGCACCGGCCGCGGGTCGCGGGTGCGTCGAAATACAACAACCTCCAGCGCGCGCTGGTGGGCGTGTGGGACCTGGTGGGCGTGGTCTGGCTGCGCACCCGCACCACCCGGCCGACGGCCACCACCGAGGTCTGACATCGCGGGCCTTCCACCTCGGCGGGCGGCCCTGCTCGTCGCGTTCACGCTGCTGATCCTGCTGCCGGGGCGCGTGGCACTGCCGCCGCTCGACCGCGACGAGAGCCGCTACATGGAAGCGACGTCGCAGATGATCGCGACGGGCAACCTGGTGGACGTCCGCTTCCAGGACCAGCCGCGCTACCTGCAGCCCGCCGGGATCTACTGGCTCGAGGACGCGGCCGTGTCCGCGGTGGAGCGTCTGACGGGGTCGGCGGCACCGCGGCGCGAGGCGTGGCCCTACAGGCTGCCGTCGCTGATCGCCGCGATCTGCAACGTGCTGCTCACCGCCTCGATCGGGGCGGCACTGTTCGGCGCGGAGACCGGGTTCCTCGCGGGGCTGCTGCTCGCCGCTTCCGTGCTGTTCAACGTCGAAGGCCGAATGGCGACGATCGACACGGTGCTGCTGACCGCCGTGCTGGTGGCCGAGCGCGCGCTGCTCGCAGCCTGGCTCGACGCGGGCGCCGGACGGCGCACCGGCCGGGCGGCGGCGCTCGCCTACTGGGCCGCGATCGGCGGCGGCGCCATGCTGAAGGGTCCGGTGATCCTGATCCCGGCGCTCGGCACGGTGGCGGCCCTTTGCGCGGCCGAACGCAGTCTCGGGATGTGGAGGCGGATGCGGCCGCTCGCCGGGATTCCACTCGCGCTGCTGATCGTGCTGCCCTGGTGCGTCGCCATCCTGCGTGTCAGCCATGGGACGTTCTTCGCCACCGCGATCGGCCACAACCTGCTCGGCAAGGTCGCGGGCGGGCAGCAGGCGCACGGGCTGCCGCCGGGCACGTATCTCGCGATGTTCCTCGCGGCGTTCTGGCCGGGCTCGGTGTTCGCGGCGCTGGCGATCCCGTTCGCCTGGACGCAGCGGCGCACGCGGCCGGTCGCGTTCGGGTTGGCGGCGATCCTGCCGCACTGGATCGCCTACGAGCTGATCGCGACCAAGCTGCCGCATTACGTGCTGCCGGCGTTCCCGGCGATCGCCGTGCTGACGGCCGCCTCGCTGCTGCGGCCGCCCGTCGCCGTCGGGCGCGGCCTGCGGGTGCTGGGCACGGTCTACGCAGCACTCTGGGTGGCCGCGGGCCTCGCCTTCGCGGTGGCGGGGCCGGTCCTGCTGTTTCGGCTGCAGGGCGAGGTGGGCACGCTCGCGATCGGTTTCGCGGCCGCGGGCGCCGTGCTGGTGGTGCTGGCCGGTGCCGCGCTGTGGCGGGTGCGGCGTCTGCCGGCGGCGGGCCTGGCGATCGCGGCCTCCTTCGCGATCGTGACCGGACTGTTTCTGTTCGTGGTGCCCTGCCTCGACACGATCTGGCTGAGCCCGCGGATCGCGGCCACCATGGTGCAGATCCGTCCCTGCCCCACCAGCCGGCTGGTCTCCGCCTCGTTCACCGAGCCGAGCCTGATCTTTCTCGCCGGCCGCGACACGGTGCTCACCATGCCGCAGGACGCAGGTCGCGCGCTCGGACGCGATGCCTGCGCGGTCGCCCTCGTCAGCCGCCGCGACGAGCGGGCGTTCCGGAGCGCGCTCGCCGTTCCGGTGCGCAAGCTGGGCGAGGTCGACGGCGTGAACTACTCCACCGGGCGGCGGCTGGCGCTCTCGTTCTTCGCCGCTGAGCGCTCGCCGTGAGGGCGCTGCTCGCAGCACTCCTGCTGCTGCCGGCTACCGCCCGTGCCGACCGGCCGCTGCCGGCGCTGCCCGGTCTCGGGCCGGCCGCCCAGCGCGTTCTGGTCGATCGCGACGCGCCGCCCTGGCGTGCGATCGGGCGCGTGCAGACCGAGCTCGGCGAGCGCTGCACCGGCTTCCTGCTGGCGCCCGCCCTGGTCGCGACCGCCGGGCACTGCCTGTACCTGCCGGAGGTCGGGCACGACATCGCGCCGCAGCACGTCCACTTCCTGCGCGGCGTCGAGCTCGACACCTGGCGGGCGCATGCGCAGGCGCTGCGTCTCACCGTGCCGCCGGGCTACGACCCGAGGCGCGAGGGCGAGACCATGACGCTGGATCGTGCCTTCCTGACGCTGGACCACCCGGCCGGCGACGCCGCGGACCTGCTGCGTGTCGCCGCCGCGATGCCGCCGCCCGGCGCCGCGCTGGTGCTCGGTGGCTACGACCAGGATCGCGAGGAACATCTCACCGCCGATCTCCACTGCCACCTCGTGGATGTCGAGGGTGGCCTGATCCGCCACGATTGCGCGGCGACGCGGGGCACCAGCGGCGCGCCGCTGCTGGTCGAGACGGCGCCGGGCGAGTGGCGGGTGATCGGGATCGAGGTCGCGTCCTACCCGGATCGGCCCGGCGGGTTCGCGGTGTCGCTCGTGCCGGACGGGCACTAGGTCGAGTCGCGGTCCGGTCCGTCGTCGACCGCGATGGGTCAATTCTGGTAAGTGCGATCGGGGCCGGTCGGAGCGTTCCAGACCGGTTCCTCCGTCCAGCCGGGCAACTTGAACTCGTCCGTCCGAAGAGGCGCGTCTTCCGCGGAAAAGAACTCGGCGAGTTGCGGCGGCGGCAACGAACTCCTCCTGGTCGAGGAGCACGATGCCGAGGCTTGAATGTCCCCGAAGTCGAGGGGATCCAAGGGGCCAGCCCCTTGGCGGGTCCAGGGCAGAGCCCTGGCCTTCCCTCCCCTATCGACCGGCAACGAGAGCGTCGGCGAGTTTGCGCATCAGCACCACCAGCGCGTCGATCTCCGGGGGTGCCCACTCCGCGAAGCCGGCGCGGAGCATCCGGTCGCGGGCGGCGTCGATCAGGTCGGTCATCGCCTTGCCCGGTGGCGCGATCACGGCTTCCCGCACCCTGCGGTCGGCGCGGCCTTCGCGACGGACAATCAGGCCCAGGCTTTCCAGCTTCGCGGTCTGCCGGCTCACGGTCGTGTAGTCGCGCCCGACCCGGTCGGCGAGCTCGACCACCCCGATCGGCCCGAGCCGTTCCACCAGCACGAGGAGCGGGAAGAGCGCGCGGTCCAGGCGGATCCCCGCTTCGCGAATGATCGCCTCGTCGCGTTGCGGCCCGTTCATCACGCCCACGATGTCGAGCAGCGAGCCGTGCAGCTCGCGCAGCTGCCGCGAGATATGTGTATTACGCACAATTTTGGTTGCCACGCTTCATCCCATAGGTTATGTGTATCCTACACTCATATGAGGTTGGGGAGCAAGGCGATGAAGGCTGCTGTCATACGCGAGGCCGGTCAGTCGCCGGTCTACGAGGAATTCCCGGGACCCGTGGCGGAGGCGGGAGAGAGCCTGGTCTCGATGCGGGCGGCCGCCCTCAGCCCGCTCACCCGCGGGCGCGCATCGGGCACCCATTACAGCTCGTCCGGCGACTTCCCGTTCGTGGCCGGCGTCGACGGCGTGGGCACGACGCCGGACGGGCGCCGGGTCTATGTTGTGCTTCCCCGCGCGCCCTACGGCGCGATGGCCGAGCAGACGGTCGTATCCGCGGCCCAGATCCTGCCGGTGCCCGACGGTCTCGCGGACGTGACGGCGGCGGCGATCGCGAACCCCGGCATGTCGTCCTGGGCGGCGCTGCGCGAGCGGGCACGCCTGGTGGCGGGCGAGACCGTGCTGGTCAACGGGGCCACCGGCGCGTCGGGCCGGCTCGCCGTGCAGATCGCGAAACATCTCGGTGCGGGCAGAGTGATCGCCACGGGGCGCGATGCCGCGGCGCTCGATGCGCTGCGGTCGCTCGGCGCCGACGACGTCGTGCGGCTCGACGACGACGCGACCGCGCTCGGCCGCCGGTTCGAGGGCCACTTCGCGACCGGCGTCGACGTCGTGGTCGACTATCTCTGGGGTGCCAGCGCGCGGTCGCTGCTGGTCGCGGCGGCGAAGGCGGCCCCGGCGCTGCGGCCGGTCCGCGTGGTCCAGGTCGGGACCGCGAGCGGAGCGGAGATCGCCCTGCCCGGCGCGGTGCTGCGGTCGTCGTCGATCGTGCTGATGGGGAGCGGGATCGGCAGCGTGTCGCTCGAACGCCTGCTGGCGGCGATCGGCGGGGTGTTCGAGGCGGCGGCGGCGGGAACGCTCCGGATGGACGCGACCGCGGTGCCGCTGAGCGAGGTCGCGGCGGCCTGGTCGCGTGCCGGCGAACGGATCGTGTTCACGCTCGCGACGTCCGCGACCTGAAGGGGACGCGGCTCGGATCCGTTGACCGGTCGGGGCGGAGCGCCTGATCGGGCTCGTCTCTTCAGGGCGGCCCCTCGGTTTCGCGGACAGGCACGGCGTCCAGCTCGGACGGCTCGAACAGGTTGAGGTTGATGCCGATCCGGCCGTCGTCGTCGGCTGGCGGTTCCCAGTGGGTGACGCAGCCGCAACCGCGGCAGCGGACGAAGCGGAGGCCCTTCGGATCGCGGGCGTAGAACACGGTGGCTTCAGGGTGGCCGATGATGGCGACGGTCGCGTGCGGGAAATAGCCCCAGACGAGTCCGTAGCGGCGGCAAATCGAGCACCGGCACCGGTTCCCGTAGGCGGGCAGGCCGGGCAGCCGGATCCGCACGGCGCCGCAATGGCACGAACCTTCGAGCATCGGTGTCTCCTGCCGTCACGCGACCCAGATCAGCCCGCGCGAAGGCTTGAAGCAACCGCGAACATCGGCGCGCACTTGTGCCGCCCATGAGCGAGGTTCTCGACAAGGAAGCGGCCTGGGCCCAGTCGGCCAAGGCGGCACATCTGCATTACGTGCATGACGACAAGCCGGGCATCACGCGCGAGGCGGTCAAGGACGGGTTCCGATATCGGGACCGCAAGGGACGCGAGATCACCGACGCCGACGAGCTCGCGCGGATCCGCAAGCTCGCGGTGCCGCCGGCCTATCGGGACGTGTGGATCTGTCCGGATCCGCTCGGCCATCTGCAGGCTTCGGGGCGAGATGCGCGGGGGCGCAAGCAGTATCGCTACCATCCGCGCTGGCGCGAGGTTCGCGACGAGGCGAAATACGCGAAGATGCTGGTGTTCGGCGAGAAGCTGCCGCTGATCCGGGCGCAGGTGGCGCATGATCTCGCGCGCCGCGATCTCGGGCGGGAGAAGGTGATCGCGGCGGTGGTGCGGCTGCTGGAGAAGACGCTCGCGCGCGTGGGCAACGAGGAATATGCGCGCGAGAACAAGAGCTTCGGGCTCACCACGCTCCGGAACCGGCACGCGAAGGTGCGGGGCAAGCGGATCACGCTCGACTTCCGGGGCAAGCACGGCATCGATGCGCATGTGGAGCTGGTCGACAACCGGCTCTCATCCGTCGTGAGCAAGCTGCAGGACCTGCCGGGGCAGCACCTGTTCCAGTTCGAGGGCGAGGACGGCGAGCTGCACGCCGTCACCTCGGACGAGGTGAACGACTACCTGCGCGAGGCGTCGGGCGAGGACATCACGGCGAAGGATTTCCGGACCTGGGCGGCGACGAACCTGGCGGCGCTGGCGCTGCAGGAATTCGAACGGTTCGACACCAAGGCGGCGGCGAAGAAGAACGTGCTGCGGACGGTGGAGGCGGTGGCCAAGATGCTCGGCAACACGCCGAGCGTGTGTCGGAAATGCTACATCCATCCGGCGGTGTTCGACGGCTATGTGGACGGAACGTTGAGCGAGGCGCTGGCGGCACGGGCCGAGGAGAAGCTGGCGGACGGCAAGGATCTGACCGCTGCCGAACGAGCGGTGATGACGTTTCTGGCGGCCAAGCTGGAGAACATCGCCGCCAAGGCGTCCTGAGGTCAGGCAGGTCCAGGACCCGTCACGCCGGAGGTGGGCTCCGCGTAACGGGTCCTGGCGAGGGCTGGGGCAAAGCCCCAGACCTCCCTTGCCGGCGTCAGCTCGGGCTGGCGCTTTTGGCCATCTGCTTCTTGCGCATGTGATGGCCCACCATCGCGCCGGCGACGGCGCCCGTCTTGGTGTGGCCGCCCATCATGTGGCCGGCAACGCCGCCGGCGACGGCGCCCTTGGTGGCGCTGGCGGTGGGCTTCGCGCCGGTGCCGTCGGTCGTCTGGGCGAGGGCCGGCGCGGCCGTGAAGGCGAGCAGGGCCGCCAGGCAGATCATGTTGGTTTTCATCGATTTGTCCTCTCGGGTTGGCACATCGCTGATACAACGCCGCGGAACCTCTTCGCGTTCGCGGATCAAGATATGGATGGATGACAGGCGTTCGCGACCCTATATGTTGTGGAGCTCGCACCGATTCGGGGAAATGGACGCGGATGAATGCCTACAGCTCGCCACGTGACGCCCTGCTCGGTTCGACGCTGCTGGAGCGCGCCGACCGCGTCCTGCCGGCATGGCCGGAGCGGCGGCTGGATGCCCGTGCGCTCGATCGCGGCATGGGCGAGGCGGTCGCGCGACGCACGGTGTTCCGGGGGACGGACGGCGAGGATTGGGGCCGGGTTGCCGATCGGGTGGCCGCGGGCAACATCGCCCTGCTCGGGCGCGACGTCACGGGCGAGCTCGCCGCCGAGCGCGCGCGGCTGCGCAATGCGATCGCCACGGGCGCGCTGCTGACGTCGGGACGGCACCTGCAGCATGGCGACGAGGCGCAGATCGGGCGCAACATCGAGGTGTTCACCAACTGCGCCACCGCGATCACGTCCTTCACCAAGTTCTACCTGCTGCTGAACGGCTCGGGTGTGGGTCGCTCGTATGACGACGAGCTGATGGCCGTGGACTGGGCGGACGCGCCGGATCTGCTGTTCCACCTCGCCTCCGACCACCAGGATTTCCCGCGCGACCCGGCCGCGCGGGCGCGGTTCGAGACGGCGCTCGGGGCGGCGCTCGACACGGCGCTGCTGCCTGGCCTTGCGGCCGTGCCGGACGGGGCGCTGGTGCACACGATCGCCGACAGCCGCGAGGGCTGGGCGCATGCGCTCGAGCTGGTCGAGAGCATGGCGTTCCGGCGCGAGCGCGAGCGGGTGGTGGTGCTGGATTTCTCGGAGGTGCGTCCCGCGGGCAGCCCGATCGCCGGTATGCAGGGGCGGCCGGCCTCGGGCCCGGTGTCGCTGCTGCGCGCGTTCCTAAACCTGCGGGACAAGGTGATCGCGCCCGCGCGGACGCGGAACTGGGGGGATGCGGCACTCGCGCTGTGGGAGCAGGCGATGCTGGTCGACCACTTCTTCTCGGTCGAGGTGCAGGTGGGTGGAGCGCGACGTGCGGCGCGGATGGCCACCAAGTCGTGGCGCGATCCGGGCGTGGTGCGCTTCATCCGCTCGAAAAGCGAAGGCGGGCTCTGGACCGCCAACAATTCGGTGATGGTGGATCGCACGTTCTGGCGGCTGCTGGAAAAGGAACCGAGTGCCGCCGACAGCCGGGTCGCGCACGCGCACGCGGTGTTTAACGAGGCCACGCGCTGCGCCTACATCAACGGCGAACCGGGCTTCATCAACGGCGACGCGCTGGAGGATCACCGCACGGGCAGCGCGTGGCGCAAGCCCGTGCACACCGACGGGCGCGACGTGCGCTCCGCGCGCTACCAGGTGCGCGAGGCCGCGGGCCTGCTTGGCGAGCTCGCGCGGCGGGCCAATCGCGCGACCTTCCCGGTGACGACCAATCCATGCGGCGAGATCGCGCTGCATGTGACGGGCGGGTATTGCGTGATCGCGGATTTCGCGCCGCTGCTGGCCTGCCCCGTGCCGTTCGAGAGCTTCGTGCCGGGAGATGCGGACCCCGGGACGATGGCGCTGTGGGATGCGCGCGTGTTCGAGAGCGTGCGGCTCGCGGTGCGGTTCCTGATCCGGGCGAACCGGATGGACGCGCTCTACGGGGAAGAGATCCGCCGCACCAACCGGATCGGTGTGGGGTTCACCGGGATCCATGAATGGGCCTGGATGCGCTTCGGCTACGGCTTTCGCGACCTGCTCGACGAGCGGGAAGCCGCACCGTTCTGGTCGATGCTGCACGAGCTGTCGGAAGCCGCCAAGGACGAGGCTGCGAGCTACGCGGCTGAGCTCGGCGTCGCGGTGCCGACCACGGTCACCACCGTCAAGCCCGCCGGCACCACCAGCAAGCTGTTCGGGCTGACCGAGGGCGCGCATCTCCCTGCCCGCAGGCAGTATCTCCGCTGGGTGCAGTTCAAGGGAACGCGCGACGAGGATGGGGCTTGGACGATCGGTTCCGATCCGCTGCTCGCGGATTACGAGCGTCGTGGCTACCCCATTCGCGAGCTCCGGTCGTTCCCCGGCATGACGATCGTGGGCTTCCCGACCGTGTCGCTGCTGCAGCGACTTGGGCTGGGCGAGAAGCTCGTCACCGCGCCGGACGCGACACCATCCGAGCAATATGCGTGGCTGCGGCTGATCGAGCGGCACTGGATTGGTGCCGTGCGCGGCAACCAGGTGAGCTACACGCTGAAGATCCTGACCGACCGGCACGACATCGACGCGTTCCGCGCGATCGTGCGGCGCGAGCAGCCGCGCATTCGCGCCTGCGCGGTGCTGCCGAGCCGGCCGGATAGTGATCTTGGCTACGAGTATCTGCCGGAAGAGGAGATCGGGGCCGATCGGTTTGCTTCGATCCTGCGCGGCATCGATGATGCGGCGATCGAGGCGATCGATCTCGAGCACCTGCAATGTGCTGGCGGGGTTTGTCCGATCTGAAGGAAGGCCAGGGGCTCTGCCCCTGGACCCCGCTGGGG
>CAXTVZ010000037.1:8152-20483 GCA_964247685.1 uncultured Acetobacteraceae bacterium | reverse complement strand
ATCAGGGTTCCAAGGGACGACTGTCCCTTGGCGGGTCCAGGGCAGAGCCCTGGCTCCTCGGCGCCGCTGACACCATCGACAGGATCGAGCTCACGGTCGCCAGGCGCAGGCGGCTGTTGATCGCGAGCCGGCTGCCGTTGGGCAGGAGGATGTCGAGCCCCTCCACGCTGTCGTCCGTGGGATCCGACACGCGCGGCGCCCGAGCTGCGATCGCGGCCAGGCGGATGCAGGCGCGTCCGGCGTCCTTCGCCTCGTACAGGGCGCGGTCGGCGGCCTCGCGCAGCATGTCGGGCGGCAGCGGGGCCTCGGCGGGGTAGCCTTCCGCCACCCCGATGCTGACGGTCAGGATCCCGCCCACGCCCCGAACATGCGGCCGGCGCAGACCTTCCACCGCCGCCTGGATGAGATGCGCGTGGCGCGCCGCCTCCACGATTGGCAGGCCGGGCAGCACCACCGCCATCTCCTCGCCGCCGATGCGGTAGGCGCGGATGCCGGGCTCCAGCACCTCCTGGATCGCGTCGGCCACCGCGAGCAGCGCGCGATCGCCTTCGACATGGCCGTAGGAATCGTTGAACAGTTTGAAATGGTCGATGTCGATCACGATCAGCGAAATGCCCTGCCGCTCGCGCACGGCACGCGCGATCGCCGCCTGCATCGCCGCGGTGAACGCGCGGCGATTGCCGAGGCCGGTCAGCGGGTCGGTGTCGGCCTCGATCTGCAGCGCGGCGTTGCGCGCAGCCATCCGACGCATTGCTCCATGGCGCCAGTGACTCATCATGAAAGCGATAGCGGACAGAAGTGCCACCGCGAAGCAGGCGGTCGGGAGCAGAAGATGGAGGAGCGTGTCGCCCGGGAAGAGCAGGCCGAACCACAGGAGGCACGCGGCCGCGCACGCAGCAAGCACCGCCTGCGCCACGAGCAGTATGTTGAGAGCACACTCCAGGGGGAACACGAAGACGGATCGACCTTCCCGATGAACGCCCCTCGGAGCGCTGGTTTGTCCCCCTTTTTGGACGACGACGCAAATTCACGACAGCGTCGCAGATTTCCGGTTTCCTTTGAAGCGCGTTGATGCCGAAGCTGTTTCGTAAGCGTTCGCTTCATTGGTCAGTCTCGTACTAACGCCAATGGCATCAGACTGCGCCTTGCATGTGCGGATCGCGACCGTGCGTTCCCGATCCTAGGGCGCGTCTGCGGCCACGCCTCGGGTCGGGCGATCCGGTGCGCCCGGATGCAGATCGTGGCCCAGCGGTCGGACATCGCGCGGACGGCCGCCTCGGCGGGCGCGAACCGGTCGATGGCGCCGCGCAGCAGGCCGGCGCCGCACGAACAAGCACGCCGCTTCGGCGGCGAGCGCGACCGCTCCGGAAACAGCGCCAAGCCATGACGCAGCAGCGCGTCGGCGGCGGTGGTTCGGCCCGAAGCGGCGAGCACGCGCCTCGCTGAGGAAGGCGCGCATTCCGCCGTTCTCGCACGACGCTGCGCCCCCGCGGCGGCGCGCGCGGATGCGGCTAGGCGCCCGGCGAGCTCGGCGCAGTGTTCCAGCAGTTCCTTGTCGTCGGGGGAGTACGCTCGTGGAGCGCCAGCGTGCCGAAGATGTAGCCGTCGGGGTAGCGGGCGCGATACGCGTCCCAGGCCCGTGCTGCCGCGGGCCGGTCGTTGCCGCGCGCGTGGAACGCGCTATGGCGAACTTTTTTCCCGCTGGGCGTGGCCGACGTCTGTGGACAATGTCACCTCATTTGGTGATGCGGGTCCGGGAGCGGTCATGCCGAAGGCGTGCTGTCCACTGGGCCCCGGCGGGGTTAGGGGCGGAGCCCCGACCTTAACTGGAGAAACGGATGGTCGACAAAAGCGTCACCCGCAGTCTGAACGCCTCGCTCGGCGGCGGCATCGGCGCGATCGCGGTCGTCTCGCTGCTGAGCGGGGCCACCGCCCTCCTCACCGCGGGGCAGCTCCAGCACGCGATTGCCGAGCGCGACCGGGCGGCCGACATCGCGCGCCTGGTCTCCGACTTCAAGAGCGCCATGCTCGACCAGGAGACCGGGCTGCGCGGCTTCATGCTGACGGGGCAGGATGCGAGCCTCGGCCCCTATCGGGACGGCCGGGCCGCGTTCGAGCGGGTCGACGCGCGCCTGCACATCCTGGTGCCGCCCGGCAGCGCCGAGGGCCTGCGGGTGGGCGAGGCGGAGGCCGCCGCGCGCGCCTGGCAGCGGACGATCGGCGAGCCGGCCGTGCGCGAGATGGTCGATCCCGCGACACGTCCGGCGGCCCTGCGCCTCGAGGCGACCGGCGAGGGAGGGCACTATTTCGACCAGCTCCGCACCGCCCTGGATGCCGCGTCGATGGGCGCGCGCGGGCGACGGGCGCGGTGGGACCGGCGGCTCGCGAGCGCCGCCCTGCTGGTGGCCGCCGCGATCGGCGGCGGCATCGCCGTCACGCTCGCGATCTGCATCGCGGTGATGATCGCCATCCGCCGGGGCGTGACACAGCCGCTTTCGGCGCTCGCGGGCGCCATGCGCAGGCTCGCGGACCGCGACCTCGCCGTCGCCGTGCCCGGCACGGGGCGCCGCAGCGAGGTGGGCGCGATGGCGCGCGCGGTGGAGGTGTTCAAGCGCGGGCTGGTGGAGCTCGACCGCACCTCGGTGCTGCGCGCGACCGCCGACACGCTGCCGGCGCTGCTGGGCTATGTCGATGCGGGGCGCCGCATCCGTTTCCTCAACGCCGAGTTCGGCCGGGCCTACGGGCTCGGCCCCGACGTCACCGCCCTGAGCGGCCGGCCGCTCGCCGCGGTGTTCGCGGACACGCCGTTCCCGGGCGCGCCGGCGGGCGAGCTCGCGGCCGCCTTCGCCGGGCAGGAGCGGCGGTTCGAGCACCGTCTGCGGCGGCCAGACGCGGCCGAGGAGAGCATCTTCGACGTGATCTTCCGGCCGCATCGCGGCGAGGGCGGAGAGATGCTGGGCGTGGTGACGCTGCTGACCGACGTCACCGAGACCAAGCGCCTGGCCGCCCGGCTCGCGGTCCAGGCGGCCGACCTCGTGCGCTCCAACGAGGAGCTCGAGCAGTTCGCCTATGTCGCCAGCCACGACCTCAAGGCGCCGCTGCGCGGGATCGAGAACCTCGTCACCTGGATCGAGGAGGATCTGGGCGCGCTGGTCGAGGGGGGCGTGCGCACGAACATGGACCTCCTGCGCAGCCGGGTGCGGCGGCTGGAAAGCCTGCTCGACGACCTGCTCGCCTATTCGCGCGCCGGGCGGATGGATCAGCGCTCCGAGCTGGTCGACACGCGGAGCCTCCTTACCGGGCTCGCACAGCTCGTCAGCCCGCCGCCGGGGTTCGAGATCGTTGCCGGCCCCGGGCTGCCGGTGATCGCGACGCACCGTGCCCCGCTCACCCAGGTGCTGCAGAACCTCCTCGGCAACGCGATCAAGCACCACGACCGTCCGGCCCACGGCCATGTGTGGGTCCGCGCGGAGCGGCGCGAGAGCGCGGTCGCCTTCACGGTCGCCGATGACGGGCCGGGCGTGCCGCCGCAGTTCCGCGAGCGCGTGTTCGGGATGTTCCAGACATTGCGGCCACGTGACGAAGTCGAAGGTAGCGGGATGGGTCTCGCCATCGTAAGGAAGATCATCGAACATCGTGGCGGCACGATCACGCTCGCCGATCTCGGCCCGGACTCTCCGGCTCCCGTGGACGGCACGCGCGGGCTCGCCGTGCATTTCACCTGGCCCGTCGCGCAACCGATCGTCACGTCATCCGGGGAGAGCTGAGATGGCCGCCGTCAATCTCCTGCTGGTCGACGATGACGAGGTCGACGTGCAGGGCCTCAAGCGCGCCTTCGCGAAGAACCGGATCGGCAACCCGATCACGGTGGCGCGCGACGGCATCGAGGCGCTGGAGATCCTGCGCGGCGAGAACGGGCGCGCCAAGCTGCCGCGCCCCCACCTGATCCTGCTCGACCTCAACATGCCGCGCATGAACGGCATCGAGTTCCTCGAGACGATCCGCGCCGACGAGGAGCTCCGCACCGCGATCGTGTTCATGATCACGACCTCGAAGGCGGAAGAGGACAAGGCGCGCGCCTACGGCCAGAACGTCGCGGGCTACATCGTCAAGCAGGACCCGGCGCGCACCTTCATGGAGGCCGTGACGCTGATCGAGAGCTACTGGAAGATCGTTGAGCTCCCCAGCTGAGGTCCCTGTCCGGATCCTGCTGATCGACGACGACGCGGTCGATCGCGCCGCGGTGCGCCGCGCGCTCGGGCAATCGGGACTGCCCCACGTGCTGGTCGAGGCGTCGACCGGCGATGCGGGGCTGGCGCTGGCGCAAGCGGACGCGTTCGACTGCGTGCTGCTCGACTATCTCCTGCCGGGCACCGACACGTTCGCGCTGCTGGCCGCACTCCGGGGTCCGGAGGCCGGCGAGCAGGCGGTGCTGATGCTGACGGGGGCGGCCGACCAGCAGGTGGCACTTCGGCTGATGCGGGCCGGCGCGCTGGACTACCTGTCGAAGGGCGAGGTGACGCCCTCGGTGCTGGCACGCGCGATCCGGTTCGCGGCGGCACGCCGGCAGTTCCAGTCCGACCTCGAGGCGGCGCGGCGTGAGGCGGAGGAGAAGTCGCTGGAGCTCGACGCGCTCAACCGGCAGAAATCGCTGCTGTTCTCGATCATCGCGCACGACCTGCGCAATCCGTTCCAGGCGCTGCTCGGCCTGTCCGAGGTGCTGGGCGATGCGGTGGCGCGGCGCGACGAGCTCTCGATCGAGCGGCGCGCCGCCGGCATCCGCAAGGCCGCGATGCAGGCCTGGACGCTGATGGAAGGGCTGTTCTCCTGGGCGAGCGCGCAGATGGACACGGTCGCGGTGGCGCTGGCCGATGTGGAGCTCGGCGCGGTGGTGGCCGAGGTGCTGGCGGTGGCCGCGATCGCTGCCACCGACAAGAGGATCACGCTGCAGGCGGTGGGCTGCGACGTCGTGGTGCACGCCCATCGCGAGATGCTGTCGACGGTGCTGCGCAACCTGGTCAGCAACGCCACCAAGTTCACGCGGCCCGGCGGGCTGATCACGGTCACGGCCGGGGTGGAGCCGGAAGGGGTCGTGGTGAGCGTGAACGACACCGGCGTCGGCATGGACGCCACGCAGGTCGAGGAGCTGTTCCGGCTCGACCGCCGATCGTCGACGCACGGCACGGCGGGCGAAGCGGGAAGCGGGCTCGGCCTGCTGCTCTGCCGCGACCTGCTGGAGCGGCAGGGCAGTGCCGTGCGCGTCCGCAGCGTGGCGGGGCAGGGCAGCAGTTTCTCGTTCGTGCTGCCGGCGGCGGCGGGTCCGCTGCCGGCAGCCGGCTGATCAGGCGCTCCGTGCCTGCTCGGGGTGCCTGCCCTCGGCGAACTCCTCGACGATCTTTGCGCAGAAAGCGGGCAGGTCCTTGGGGCTGCGGCTGCTGACCAGGCCCTTGTCGACCACCACCTCCTCGTCGACCCAGGTGGCGCCTGCGTTCTCGAGGTCGGTGCGTATGCTGGCGAACGAGGTCAGCGTGCGCTGCTCGAGCACGTCGGCCTCCACCAGCAGCCAGGGCGCATGGCAGATCACGCCGACCGGCTTGCCCTGCACGAAGAAGTCGCGGACGAACTGGACCACGTCCTCGCTGGCGCGGAGCTTGTCGGCGCCGACGCAGCCGCCCGGGATGACCAGCCCGTCGAAATCCTCGGCTGAGACGTCGTCGATGACCTCGTCGACGCCGTAGCTTTCGCCGGGATCGAGGTCGTTGTTGCAGGTTTCCGCCTCGCCCGCCTCCAGCCCGATCACGGTGACCTCGGCGCCGGCGGCCAGGAGTGCCTCGCGCGGCTGGCTGAATTCGGGCTCCTCGGTGCCGCGGGGCGCGATGAGAATGGCGATCGATCGGTTCTCAAGTGACATCGTGTTGGTCCTCGGAAAGCGCCGCGCAGGCGGCAAGCCCAGGGAACGAAGCGCACGCCGATGCGGTTTCCTGTGCGAACGGCGTGGAGACCGGGTCGTGAACAGCATCGATGCCGGCGTGCTCAGCATCGCCTACGACGAGTACGGGCCGTCGGGCGCACCGGCGGTGCTTCTCCTGCACGGCTGGCCGGACGACCCGTCCACCTGGCGCGACGTCGGCGCCGAACTCGTCCGCGCGGGTCTGCGCGCGATCGCACCGGCCTGGCGCGGCGTCGGCGCCACGCGCTTCCGCGACGCGGGCTCGCCACGCACGGGAAACAGCGCGGTCCTGGCCCTCGACGCGATCGCGCTGATGGACGTGCTCGGCATCGAGCGTTTCGCGGTCGCGGGGCATGATTGGGGATCGAACGTCGCCGAGGCGCTGGCGGTGGGCTGGCCCGAGCGGGTGGCGAGGATCGCGATGCTGTCGAGCCCGCCGCGGCTCGGCGGCATGCGGACGCCGCCGTTCTGGCACGCGCAGCTCCAGTGGTACCACTGGTTCATGGCGACGAAGCGCGGCGCGGACGCGGTGCGCGCGGATCCCACGGGCTTCGCGCGCACCATGTGGGAGAACTGGTCGCCGCCGGGCTGGTTCACCGACGCCACCTTCGCCGACGTGGCGACCTCGTTCGCGAACCCCGACTGGGTGGACGTGACCCTGCACAGCTACCGATCGCGCTGGGGCGAGGCCGAGCCCGATCCTTCGAGCGCGTGGCTGCAGGAGAAGGTCGCGTCGACGCAGACGCTCCCGCTTCCCGCGATCTACATCGCGGGCGACGCCGACGGCGTGAACCCGCCCGCCACCGCCGACAACGTGCCGGCGAAGTTCACAGGCCCGTTCGAGCTCGTCCGCCTGGCGGGCGTGGGCCATTTCCCCCAGCGCGAGGCCCAAGCGCAGGTCGCGTCCATCCTGGCCGCGTTCTTTTCCGGAGCACGATCATGACCCCCCTGCGCTACAGCCCCGAGATCGAGCAGCCCGCCGCCGACGAGGCCGGGACGATCGACGGCATCATCCGCGGCATGACGCAGCAGAGCGAGACGGTGGAGCAGCGCGAGCACCACGCCGTGCGGGCGAGCCACGCCAAGTCGACCGCCTGCGCGGTGGGCACGCTGGTGATCTCGGATGGCCTGCCGCCAGAGCTTGCGCAGGGGCTGTTCGCGACGCCCGGTTCCTATCCTGTCGCGGTCCGGTTCGCGCAGGGTCCCGGCGAGCGGCTCGGCGATCGCGTGTCGACCCATCGCGGCATGTCGATCAAGGTGTTCGGGGTGGAGGGCGAGAAGCTTCCGGGCCATGACGCGGCGACGCAGGATTTCGTGCTCGCGACCGGCACCACATTTCCGTCGGGCACGGCGGCCGGGTTCCTGCGCGACGGCACGGTGATCGGGAAAGCGACAGGGCTCCCGGAAGGGGTGAAGAGCGCGGTCTCGTCGCTCGCGCGCAACCTCAACCGCGTGATGCATGCGTTGGGGACCGACAGTCCGATGGCGGATTTCTTCGGCCATCCCTTCGGACATCCACTCGCAGACGCCTATTTCAGCCAGGCGCCGATCCGGTTCGGCGACCACGTCGCCAAGCTCGGCGCCTTTCCGGCCGCGGCCGCGCAGGCGGCGCTCGCGGACTGGCGGCTCGATCCGCACAGCGACGAGGACGGGTTCCGCCACGCGGCCATCGCGACCTTCCGCGAGCATGACGTGGTGTACGAGCTCCGCGCGCAGCTCTGGACCGATGCCGCGACGCAGCCGATCGAGGATGCCTCGGTCGAGTGGAAAATGGCCGAGAGCCCCTACTGCACCATAGCGACCATTACCCTTCCGAGGCAGGACGCCTACACCACCGCGCGGCAGCGCTATTTCGACGAGGTGATGACGTTCCGGCCCGCGCACGCGCTGGTCGCGCACCGGCCGCTGGGGTCGGTGATGCGGGCCAGGCTGCGGGTCTACGAGGCGCTCTCGGCATTCCGGCATCGGGCGAACGGGGTGGCCGAGGAGAATACGGGCGCCGTTGACCTGATCCCCGCCTGAGAAGACAAGGGACCGCGTGCGTCGCAAACCGTCGACAGGACGCCCCCGGGACCGGCAGGAACAAGTAACGGGGCCTGGGGTCAAGACCCCAGCGGGGTCCAGGGGCCGCGCCCCTGGCCTTCTTCAAGGATCACGTATGAGGCTCAGCCGCTGGGCGGTTGCCGCCGCCCTTCTCACCGCCGGCACCGCGCTGGCCGCGCCGCCGGTTGGCGACATCCCCGACCATTTCGTCAGGCCCACCGACCAGAACGACTACGTCCGCCGCGAGGTCATGCTTCCCATGCGCGACGGGGTGAAGCTCTACACCGTGATCGTCATCCCCAAGGGTTCGCACAACGCGCCGATGGTGCTGACGCGCACCCCCTACAACGCGCACAAGGCGGCCGCCGACAGCGATTCTCCTCGGATGACCGAGGTGCTCCGCCCGGCCGACCGTGAGATGGCGGCGGCGGGATTCATTCGCGTCTACCAGGACGTGCGCGGCAAACACCGCTCCGACGGCGTCTACGAGATGACCCGGCCGCCGCGCGGGCCGCTGAACGGGACCGACACCGACGACACCACCGATGCCTGGGACACGATCGACTGGCTGGTGAAGAACGTGCCGGAGAGCAACGGCCGCGTCGGCATGATCGGGTCGTCCTACGAGGGCTGGACGGTGGTGATGGCGCTGCTGCATCCGCACCCGGCGCTCCGCGCGGCGGTGCCCGAAAGCCCGATGGTGGATGGCTGGATGGGGGACGACTGGTTCCACTACGGCGCGTTCCGGGTCCCGAACCTGGACTACATCGCCGAACAGACCGAGCAGAAAGGCGAAGGCGACGGGGTTCCGCGCGCGCAATACGACGACTACACGACCTTCCTGCGCGCGGGCGCGGTGGCCGACTACGCGAGCCATGCCGGGCTCGACCAGCTCGGCTGGTGGCAGAAGATGCGGCTGCATCCGGCCTATGATTCCTTCTGGCAGGACCAGGCGCTCGACCGGCTGGTGGGGCAGCACCCGTCGACCGTGCCCACGATGTGGGAGCAGGGCATGTGGGACCAGGAGGACATGTGGGGGGCGAACCACGCCTTCGCGGCGTTGCGGAAGGCGGGGCACGAGGCGACGAACTGGCTGGTGATCGGGCCGTGGTACCACAGCCAGGTGAACCGGACGGGCTACAGCCTGGGCCCGTTCCTGTGGGATGGCGACACGGCGGGGCAGTTCCGGCGCGACATGGTGCTGCCGTTCTTCCGGCAGTATCTCGGCGGCGGCCCCGACGCGAAGCTCTCGCGGGTGACGTTCTACGCGCCGAGCGAGAACCGGTGGGACCACCTGCCCGATTGGCCGGTGGCGCAGGCGAGCACGCCGCTCTATCTCGCGCCGGGGTTCTCGCTGTCGTTTAGTAAGCCCGCGGACGTTGGTGCGGACAGCTACGTCTCGGATCCGGCCAAGCCGGTGCCGTTCACGCCCCGCCCCGCGCGGTTCGACGATCGCGACGCCTGGCGCACTTGGCTGGTGCGCGACCAGCGCTTCGTCGACGGACGGCCCGACGTGCTCACCTACGAGACCGCGCCGCTCACCGCTCCGGTGAAGCTGCAGGGCGCGCCCGTGGCCGACATCGTGGAGAAGACGACCGGGACGGACACGGACGTGGTGGTGAGACTGATCGACGTGCTGCCGGGCGAGAACCCGGTGCAGCCGGAGCTCGGCGGCTACGAGCTGCCGATCGGCAGCGATATCCTGCGCGGGCGGTATCGGGTGAGCTTCTCGAACCCCTCGCCCGTTCCGGCGAACGTTCCGCAGCACTACCGCTTCACCCTGCCGAACGTGGACTACACGTTCGCGCCGGGGCACCGGATCATGGTGATGGTGCAATCGACGCTGTTCCCGCTCTACGACCGCAACCCGCAGAGCTGGGTCGCCGATCCGTTCGCGGCGAAGGCGGGCGACTACCGGGCGGCCACGATCACGGTGATGCGGTCGGGCGACAATGCCAGTGCGGTGTGGTTGCCCGTGGTGAAGTGAGGGCGGCAATCGGGCGCTCTTCGGTTATGCTTCGCCGGCGCAACATCGAGGATGGACCACGTGCAGCACGCCGCGACTTTCGTCCTTGCTCTCGCCATGAAGCTGCTCGCGGTGGTGCTCGACGCGATCGGGATGGTGGAGGGGTTTCTGCGCCACGCGCTCGAGAGCGTGGGGATCGACGGTCCGGTCGAGACGCTGACGCTCGTCTTCGTAGGCGTGCTGCTGGTGATTGCGGCGTTCCAGATCTTCGGGCGATTGTTTCTGTTGCTGCTGGCCGTGTTCGTGCTGCTGCTGGCGGTCAAGGCGCTCCTGCCCGGCGCGCCGCACCCGCCAATCTGAATGGGGTCTGGGGCCAAGGCCCCAGCGGGGTCCAGGGGCAGCGCCCCTGGCCTTCTAACGGGAGATGAAATGGCGGACGCTGAGGGCTTCGGCCCCGCCCGGCCCCTGCTAGGTCTTGCGGATGTCCTCGTAGAAAGCGCGCTGCTCCACGCGACCCGCGCCGCGATCTTCCGCGACCAGAACTTCGTGCGACCAAGGCTGCTGCCGCGCCCGGGCGCGGTCGTGCACCGCGTTCTGCACGGGCAGGCGAGCCACCGGGTTCGTTTCGCAGGCCTGCTGGTGCGTCGGACGGCACGCGCGCTGCGCGAGGAGGGCGTGGGCGGCACGCTGGCGCTCGTGCGGGGGCGGCTGGCGGCGGCACCTCCCGCGGCGGCCGTCGCGGAGGTGGATGCCGCCGATCCCGACGAGGCCGCACTCGCCGAGCCCGCGTCGGTGCGGCTCGAGCGCCGCGTGCTGATCGTGGCGGAGCTCAGCATCCCGCAATGCGCGAAATACCGGGTGTGGCAGCGGCGCGAGCAGATCGAGCGGCTCGGCGTGGGCTGCACGGTGGTCGACTGGCGCCTGCCGATCGAGGCGCGTTCGGCGCTGCAGGTGCACACGGACCTGATCCTGTATCGGGTGCCGGGGGAGCGGTCGAACCTCGATCTGCTGGCCGAGGCGCGGCGGCTCGGGGTGCCGTCGTTCTGGGAGGTGGACGATCTCGTCTTCGATGTCGGGCTGTATGGCGAGAACGCGAATCTGAAGACGCTGCCGCGCAAGATACAGGCGAGCCTGCTGCGCGGTGCGGCGCTGTATCGGGTGGCGATGCTGGCGGCGGACCGGACGATCGCGTCGACCGCGACGCTCGCGGCACTGATGGCCGACGCGAGCGGCAAGCCGAGCCTGGTGGTGGAGAACGCGCTCGACGCGGAGACGATCGGGGCGGGGGCCGAGGCGCGCTCGCGTGCCGCACGCGAGCGGCGGACCGATGATGCGATCGTCATTGCGTATGGCTCCGGCACCAAGACGCATGATGCGGATTTCGCGGTGGCGGCGCCCGCGATCAAGCGTCTGATGCGCGAGGATGCGCGGGTGCGGCTCTGCCTGGTGGGAGAGCTCGAGCTCGACCTCGGGTTCGCAGCGTTCGCGGACCGGATCGAGCGCGTGCCATTCACCGGCTTCAAGGCGTATCTGGCCCTTCTCGCGCGCGCCGACATTGCGATCGCACCGCTCGAGCGCACGATCTTCAACGACGCCAAGAGCAACATCAAGCTGATCGAGGCCTCGATCGTGGGGCTGCCTTCGGTGTGTTCGCCGGCGCGCGAGTTCGCAGGCGCGATCGCGGATGGTGTGGACGGCTTCCTCGCGGGCGACGAGACGGCGTGGATGACGTCGCTGCGCCGCCTGATCGCGGACCCGGCGCTGCGTCGCGAGATGGGCGAGCGCGCCATGACGCGGGTGCGCGCGGCCTACGATCCCGCGCGGATCGCCGCCGACCAGACCGCGTCGCTGCTGGCGGGTGCGGCGCCGTTGCGTCGGCAGAAGCTGCGCGTGCTGGTGGTGAACGTGTTCTTCGCGCCACGGAGTTTCGGGGGTGCGACCATCGTCGCCGAGGAGATGACGCAGCGTCTGGCGGCACGCGACGACACCGAGGTGTTCGTGTTCACCACCAGCGCGCGCGACGGCTGCGTGCCGCACGAGCTTCGCCGCTACCGCGCGTGCGGGGCCGAGGTAATCGCCGCGCGCATGCCGTTCCATGCCGACCACATCCTCGCCTTCGACGATCCGATGATGGGCGAGCGCTTCGCGGACGTGCTGCGCGCGGTGGGTCCGGATGTCGTGCATTTCCACGCGATGCAGAATCTCGGTTCGGGGCTCACGCGCGCCTGCCAGCTGAGGCGCGTGCCCTATGTCGTGACGCTGCACGACGCCTGGTGGCTGTGCGAGCGGCAGTTCATGGTGCGCGCCGACAACGTCTACTGCCACCAGACCGCGATCGATCTGAAAGTGTGCGAGCGCTGCATTCCCGGCGC
>CAXTVZ010000037.1:0-8052 GCA_964247685.1 uncultured Acetobacteraceae bacterium | reverse complement strand
GCGGCCGTCATCCGCGAGGCGTTCCGCGCGATCGCGCGGCGCGACTGGACGCTGGTGGTGGTCGACAACACGCGCGATCTCGGGTTTTCGTCGGTGCTCGCCGCGGAATGGCGGCTGCCCGGCCGCGTCGAGATCGTGCCGCCCTACGATGCGGACGGGCTCGACACGTTCTTCGCCGGGATCGACGTTCTGCTGTTCCCGTCACAATGGAAGGAGAGCTACGGGCTCACCGTGCGAGAGGCATTGCTGCGCGATGTGTGGGCCATCGCGACCGACAGCGGCGGTGCCGCCGAGGAGATCGTCGAAGGTGTGAACGGCACCATTGTTCCGCTCGGCAACGATCCCGAGCCGCTCGCCGCCGCCATCGAGGATGCGCTGGCGCGCCGCGACGCGATCCGCGCCCATGTCAATCCGTTCAAGGGCGAGATCGCGACGCTGGAGGCGCAGGCGGACGAGCTTCACGCCTTCCTGGCGGAAGCCGTCCGCGTTTGAGGCTCCTCAGTAGGGGCCGGTGTGCATTCCGCCGCCGAACAGGAGCAGCAGCACCACGATGATCAGCAGGAAGACGCCGATCCCGCCGCCGCCCCAGCCGCCCGCCACGGGCGAACCGCCAACATTGCCGCCGCCATACCAGCCGCGCCGGTAGCCGGTGTGACCGAAGCCGCCCAGTGCGGCCACGACCAGAACGATAAGCAGAATGGTGATCATGCGAATCCTCCGCGCTTTCTGTTTCTAACCGGGTAGCGGCGTTTCGGTTCCGTGTCGATCTGCAACTTCAGCGTGCGCGATGGACTGCATCGCCGCGCGCACGGTGTTGCTGAGCAGGCAGGCGATGGTCATCGGCCCGACGCCGCCGGGCACCGGGGTAAGCACGCCGGCATGCGTCATCTCGTCGGCGGCCACGTCGCCCACGATCCGGCTGCGGCCGTCGGCGTCGGTCACGCGGTTGATGCCGACATCGATCACCACCGCGCCCGGCTTGACCCAGTCGCCGCGCACCAGACGCGGGTGGCCTGCGGCGACCACTACGATGTCGGCGTGGCGCACGATGTCGGGGAGGTCGCGGGTCGCGATATGCGTGACGGTGACGGTGCATTCGCGCTCGAGCAGCAGCAACGCCACCGGCTTGCCCACGATGTTCGACTTGCCGATCACCACCGCGGCGAGGCCGCGGAAATCCGGCACCACGCGCTCGAGCAGCATCATGCAGCCGAGCGGCGTGCAGGGCACCAGGCCCTCGCCGCCGGTGGACAGGCGGCCCACATTGACGGGGTGGAAGCCGTCGACGTCCTTGGCGGGGTCGATGGCGTTCAGGACCTGCGCCGCGCGCACCTGCGGCGGCAGCGGCAGCTGCACGAGGATGCCGTGCACCGCGGGGTCCGCGTTGAGGTCCGAGATCAGTGCGAGAAGCGTCTGTTCGTCGGTCTCGGCCGAGAGGCGGTGCTCGATTGAGTGCAGGCCCACCTCGTGCGACATCCGCACCTTGCGCCGGACATAGATCCCGCTGGCCGGGTCCTCGCCCACCAGCACCACCGCGAGCCCGGGGCGGATTCCGGTGGCTTCCGTGAAGCGCTCGGCCTCGGCGCGTGTCACCGCGTTGAGCTCGGCTGCCACGACGTCGCCTCGCAGGATCTCGACCAAATCGCTCAGTCCCCGAACACGACCGTTTTCGTGCCGTTCAGCATCACGCGGCCCTGCAGCTGGTAGAGCACGGCGCGCGACAGCACGCGCTGCTCGATGTTGCGGCCGCGGCGGACCAGGTCGTCGGCCGTGTCGCGATGGCTCACGGGTTCGACGTCCTGGTGGATGATCGGGCCTTCGTCGAGGTCCGCGGTCACGTAGTGGGCAGTGGCGCCGATCATCTTCACGCCGCGCTTGTAGGCCTGATGGTAGGGCTTGGCACCCTTGAAGCTCGGCAGGAACGAGTGGTGGATGTTGATGCAGCGGCCGGAGAGGAAGCCGGTCATCTCGTCCGACAGGATCTGCATGTAACGGGCGAGCACGACCATGTCGGCTTCCGTTGAGGTGATCAGGTTGCGGAGTTCGGTCTCCTGCGCGGGCCTGGTGTCGCGGGTGACGGGCAGGTGGTGGAACGGGATGTCGCCGAGTTCCGTCACGCGCATCGCCTCGCGCGGATGGTTCGAGACGATGCCCACGACGTCCATGGGCAGTTCGCCGATGCGCTGGCGGTAGAGCAGGTCGGTGAGGCAGTGGTCGAAGCGCGAGACCAGCAGCAGGACGCGCTGTTTCTCCGCCCGGTCTCGCAGGCGCCATTGCATGACGCGTCCGGCGGCGATGCCGGCCATGGCGGTGTGCAGGTCCGCCAGCGGGACCTCCGCCTCGAACACCACGCGCATGAAAAAGAGGCCGGTCTCGGGATCGTTGAATTGCTGCGCGTCGGTGATGTTGCCGCCGAGGCCGAACAGCATGCCGCCCACGGTGGAGACGAGGCCGGGGCGGTCGGGGCAGGAGAGGGTCAGGATGTAGGAGGGGCGCATGGAGAGGAGGCGTAACGAAAGGGTGGAAGAAGACAAGGGGCTCTGCCCCTTGACCCCGCCAGGAGCAAGGGCCCCTGGACCCCCATCAGTACAGGGGTCTGGGGTTAAGACCCCAGCGGGGTCCAGGGGCAGAGCCCCTGGCCTTCTTAACTGGTGACCTGCACCCGCAGCCCGCCCTCACGCTTCACCACATTGATCGCCACCTCGTGCTCCAGCCTGCGCACATGCACCGTCACCCGCGCCTCCCCGATCGACAGGTTGTGCAGTGTCAGCTCGTGCAGGAACTCCGGCAGACGCGGCCGGTCGAAATGCACGGTCAGCGTCGCCGGCTCGAACCGGATACCGAGCGTCGCCTGGATCAGCGCCGGGATGGTGGTGGCCGCCCAGGCCTGCGGCGAGCACGCGACCGGATAGCGTGTGGGCCCCAGTCCGCGCTCGCGCGCGAAGCCGCAATAGAGCTCCGGTAGCCGCCGCTGGTCGATGTTGAAGGCCGCGTCGAACAGACCGGTGAACACGCGGTCGGTTTCCTCCTTGAAGCCGAGCCGCGCGAAGCCCATCGCGATCAGCGCGTTGTCGTGCGGCCAGATCGAACCGTTGTGATAGGCCATCGGATTGTAGCGCGCCTCGCCCGCCGCGATCGTGCGGATGCCCCAGCCCGAGAAGAAGTTCCGGCTCATCAGCCCGCGTGAGAGACGCCGCGCGCGCTCCTCGCCCACGATGCCGGTCATCAGCAGCTGGCCCGCATTCGAGCTGCGCACGCGGCAGGGCTGCTTCTTGCCGTCGAGCGCGATCGCGTAGGTGTCGAGCTCCTCGCACCAGAACGCGGCCTCGAATTTCGCGCGAAGCTGTTCCGCCTCCGCCAGCAGGCTCGTCGCACGCGCTTCGTCGCCGAGCGTGCGCGCGAGCGTCGCCGCCGCGGTTTTGGCGGCATAGACGTAGCCCTGCACCTCCACCAGCGCGACCGGACCCTCGGCCAGCGTGCCGTCGCCGTGAAAGATCGAGTCGAAGCTGTCCTTCCAGCCCTGGTTGACCAGGCCGTTCTCGTTGCGACGCGCGTATTCCACGAAGCCGTCGCCGTCGCGATCGCCGTCGGTGTCGATCCAGCTCAGCGCCGCTTCGACATGCGGCCAGAGTGCGCGCGACGTCTCGATGTCACCGGTGCGCTCGAGATAGAGGCCGGCGAGCCACACGAAGAGCGGCGTCGCGTCGACCGTTCCGTAATAGTGCCGGAACGGGACCTCGCCCAATTCCGCCATCTCGCCGTGGCGCACCTCGTGCAGGATCTTGCCCGGCTCGGCATCCGCCAGCGCGTCGTGGGTGGTCGCCTGATGGGCGGCGAGATAGCGCAGCACGCCCCGCGCAATCTTGGGGTCGAGCCAGAGCGTGTGGATCGCGCTGATCAGCGCGTCGCGGCCGAACACGGTGCTGTACCACGGCACGCCGGCATACGGGTACGGACCCGTCTCCTTGTCCGTCACCAGCATGTAGATGTCGGAGATCGCGCGCCGGATCGCCTCGTTGAAGACCTCGTTCGAGCTCTCGATCCCGGTCGCGCGGGCCGAGGAGAGCCGCAGCTTGCGCCTGGCCTCCACCAGCGAGAACAGGAAGGACTGCGCGGCACTCCCGGGCCGCGGCTCGGCATCGCAGCAGATCTCGAAATGCAGCAACATCCGCTTCTGCGGGGCGAGCTCGAAACGGAACACCGCGCGGTTGCCGCTGAGCTCGCTGGGGGCGGGCGTGAAGCGCAGATGCGTGGTGCGCCGCCGGTTGTCGAGCCCGTCATAGCTGAGCGTCACCCGGTCGGGCGCGAGCTCGGGCGCCCGGACGTTTCCATGCCGGGCCCGGCGCATGCCGCGCGCCTCGAACAGATCGGCGAAATCGGCGTCGAAGCCGATCGCGATCTCGATCGCCTGGCTCTGGTCGGAGAAATTCCGCACCAGGATCCGCTCGTGGCAGGTGTCGCCGAAGATGAAGCGCGACCGGCGCACATGGATCGTGTCGTGCGGCAGCACGACGTGGTTGTCGGCGTCCACGAAGTCGGGGTTGGTGAGGTCGCAGGTCAGCGTCGCGTTGTTGTCGCGCAGCGTTGAGCTCAGCACGATCGGCACGGCGCCGTTCAGCTTGAGCTCGAGGCGCGACAGGTGGCGGGTGTCGCGATGGTAGATGCCGTCGGCGATGCCGGTGCCGTCGAGGATGTCGCCGTTGCCGTCGAACACGCCGAACGTGTCGCCGCTCTTGAGCGCATGGGTGCGCCGCTCGCTGAACGGCGAGGTGGCGGCGACGTGGTAGTCTGGTTCGGAGTCGGTGGCCTGGGATGTTGTTGCGTCGTTCACGCGGGGATGGCTCCGGACGGCGAGGACGCCGTTCAACTGAGGGTGTTCGAGGCCGGGCTGCAAGCCCGCTCTTTTAGGGCGATCTGCAGGCCCGCTTTTGGAGGCGCGCTGCAAGCCGCGCTTTTTTGGTTGGGCCGCAAGGCCGTATGTCTGTCCGTCGCTCCCGGAATGGCGGCGTACAACGACAAGAGGGGAAGTGCCAGGTGTCGGGAAGCGTTGCATCGGCCGGTCCGTTCGCGTTGGCGACGATGGAGATGCTGGCGCCGCGCATCGAGGTCGCCGCCTTCCGCGCGGGCTCGCCCGGCCACGTGGTGGCACTGGAGGCGGACGACACCCACCCGCCGCTGCACATCGCCCGCCTGCGCGACGTCATCTGCGTGCCGGGCGGGATCGTGCTGCGCGGCAACCGCGTGCTCGGCGAGACCGTGGCCGGCAGCGGTGGCCCGGCCACCCACCCGCACATGCTGCGCGATCGCGCCGGCGACTGGCACCTGCATGACCGCGGGCCCGCCACCGGCCCCGTCGCCAACCGCATCGAGGAGCCGGTGCTCTGGCTGGACGACACCGGCGAGGTGCCGCCCGCCTCCGCGCCGATGCTCGAGCTCGCCGCCCGCCTCTGGGCCGCCGACTACGTGCGCGCCTTTCTCGGCGTCGAGCGGGTGCGCTCGCTCACCGCCTGGCCCGCGCCGGCCTTCGCGCCCAAGCTGATCGAGGCGGGCGGCGTGCGGGCGCGCGACGTGTTCTTCTTCGACCGGCCGATCCTCTGCCACGAGCTGGTCGTGGCCACGCGCGCCCAGCGCATCCCCGACTACACGACGCCGGTCGCGAGCCAGCTCTGGCAGCGCATCACCGACCGCTTTCTCCAGCAGCACGAGCCGGATGCGCGCGCCGCCCGCCTGCTGATAGCAGGTCGGCGCGGCCCCGACCGCGCGCTGCTGGCCGACGGACGGTTCGAGGCGCTGCTGGCCCGGCACGGGTTCACGGTGATCGACCCTGACGCGCTCGACGTCATGGCGCTGGCGCGGGTGGTCGCGGGCGCCACGCTGATCGCGGGGGTGAGCGGCGGCGGCCTTGCCTGCCTCGGCTTTGCGCAACGGGTGCGCGGCGTGCTGGCGATTGGCGCGAGTGCCCCGATCGAGCGGCTGCTGCTGGCGGACCGGCCCGAGGTGATGCTGGAGGTCGTGAGCGGGGTGCCTGGCGAGGACGTGGTGGCGCGGTTCGTGGGGGCGCACGGATAGGAAGGTTGGGGCTCTGCCCCAAACCCCGCCAGGACCCGGCGGGTCCTGGACCTGCATATGTCAGGCAGGTCCAGGATCGCTGATCCTGGCGGGGTGTGGGGCAGAGCCCCACGAAACCTGTTGCTTGCACCGCACGTTACCGACCGTTCGCGCGGAGAAACCCCATGGCGTCGCGTCCCGTCTGGCGAGGCCATCTTCGTCTGGCCCTCGTGTCCTGCCCGATCCAGCTCTCGCCGGTGATCCGCTCCGCGAGCGGGATCCACTTCCATTTCATCAATCCCGACACGGGCAACCGCGTGAAAATGGTGAGCCAGGACGCCGAGACCGGCGCCGAGCTCGAGCGGCGCGACCTGGTGCGCGGCTTCGAATACGAGAAGGGCCGCTACGTCCTGATGGACGAGGAGGACTTCGACCAGGTGCGAGTCGAGAGCTCGTCCATGCTCGCGATCGATAAGTTCGTGGCTCAGGATGCGATCGACCCGATCTTCTTCGACAACAGCTACTACATGGCCCCCGACGGCGATGCGGGCGGCGGGGCGGACGTGTACGTCGTGCTGCGCGACGCGATCGCGCGCACGGGGCGGATGGCGCTCTCCCGCCTGGTGCTGTCCCGGCGCGAGCGGGCGGTCGCGATCCACGCGCTGGGCCGCGGCCTTGTGCTGCACACGCTGCACGACAGCGTGGAGGTCGCCAGCAGCGACGAGGCCTTTTCGAGCGTGCCGGCCTCCAAGCCCGACGCCGACATGGTCGACCTCGCCCGCCAGCTGATCGAGCGGCAGAGCGGCCGTTTCGACCCGGGCGACATCGAGGACCGCTACGAGAGCCGGCTCCGCCAGGTGATCGACGCCAAGATCGCCGGCGAGGACCCCGAGCCGCCGCCCGCCAACGAGAACGACGACGGCAAGGTGGTGGACCTGATGGCCGCGCTGCGCCGCAGCCTCGGCCAGGCGCCGGCGGACGAACGCACGCCCGCGGCAGCGCGGAAGAAGGCGGCGCCCGCCAAGGCGGAGGCCAAGGCACCGGCCAAAAAGCTGCCTGCCAAGGCCGCGCCGGCCAAGGCGCCGGCCAAGCCCCCGGTCTCGCGCGCCCGCAAACGCGCCTGACGGCGCACCCTCCCCATCGGGGAACGAATGATCTAGAGAGAGCGCCCTGTTCGCGCGAGGAGCCGCTCCACATGACCACCTCCCACTTGAAGGATGGCGACTTCAAGGTCGCCGATCTCGGCCTGGCAGCGTGGGGCCGCAAGGAGATCCTGATCGCCGAGGACGAGATGCCCGGCCTGATGGCGCTCCGCTCGGAATACGGCGCGAGCCAGCCGCTCGCCGGCGCCCGCATCGTCGGCTGCCTGCACATGACGATCCAGACCGCGGTGCTGATCGAGACGCTGACGGCGCTGGGTGCGACCGTCCGCTGGTCGTCCTGCAACATCTTCTCGACCCAGGACCACGCCGCTGCGGCCATCGCCGCTGCCGGCATCCCCGTCTTCGCCTGGAAGGGCCTGACGGAAGAAGAATTCTGGTGGTGCATCGAGCAGACCGTGCACGGCCCGGATGGCTGGACGCCGAACATGATCCTCGACGACGGCGGCGACGTCACCAAGCTCGTCCACGACAAGTATCCCGAGATCCTCGAGGGCATCCGCGGCATCTCCGAGGAGACCACCACCGGCGTGCATCGCCTGCGCGAGATGGCGCGCGACGGTCGCCTCAAGGTGCCCGCGATCAACGTCAACGACAGCGTGACCAAGTCGAAATTCGACAACCTGTACGGCTGCCGCGAGAGCCTGGTGGACGGCATCCGCCGCGGCACCGACGTGATGATGGCGGGCAAGGTCGCGGTGGTCGCGGGCTTCGGCGACGTGGGCAAAGGCTCGGCCGCGAGCCTGCGCAACGCCGGCTGCCGCGTGCTGGTGACCGAGGCCGACCCGATCTGCGCGCTGCAGGCGGCGATGGAGGGCTACGAGGTCACCACGATGGAGAAGGC
>CAXTVZ010000036.1:16758-20691 GCA_964247685.1 uncultured Acetobacteraceae bacterium | reverse complement strand
TCGTGCACCGGCGGGCGCGGTGCGGGCAGGCGGGGCAGGCCGGGCGCGAGGCCCAGGGCGGAGCCGGTTCTTGCAGAAGCGTCGGAGCCGGTTCTTGCAGAAGCGTCGGAGCCGGTTCTTGCGAAAGCGTCGGAGCCGGTGCTTGCAAGAGCCGCGGAGCCGGCCCTTGCCAAAGCGGTGGGGCCGGTGGGCAGCACGGCGGCGGGGCTGGCCGCCTGCGCCACCAGATCGTGCCGCGGACGCATGTCCTTCGGCTTGTTGTCGCGCAGGATGCGACCCTCGCCCGGATCTCCGGGGTCGTTGCCGGGACCGAGCGCGCGCGTGCCCGACGGGGGCTCGGGGGCCAGCGGCATGTCGATCTGCGCGTTGATCGCGACCACCTGCGCGGGATCGGTCACCGGGAACAGCCCCATCATCGGGGCGGTGCGCGCGATGATGCGCGAGACCACGGGGGCGGAGATCCAGCCGCCCGTGGTGAAGCCGTGCGTGGTCTTGTCGGCGATCGGGCTGTCGATCATCACGTACACGGCGTAGCGCGGCGCGTTCATCGGGTAGATCGCGGTGAAGGCCGCGATGTTGACATGCTTGAGGTAGGCGCCGTGGGCGCCGACCTTTTCCGCGGTGCCGGTCTTGCCGCCCACGAAATAGCCCGGCACCTCGGAGGGCTTGCCGGTGCCCTGGGTCACCACCAGGCGCAGGATCTTCCGCAGCTGCTCCGACACCTCCGGCGTCATCAGACGGGTGCCGTTGGTGGGGGCGTCCGGCTCGTCCGCACCCTCCGCGCGGGCGATCAGCGTGGGCTTGATCAGCAGCCCGCCATTCGCGGCCGTGGCCGTGCCGCGGAGAATGGAGATCGGCGGCTCGGCGACGCCGTGGCCGAACCCCACCGTCATCACCGTGGACATGCCCCACTGGCGCGGCGAGGGCACGATCGGCCGCGCGACCTCGGGCAGCTCGATCGGCGGCCGGTCGAAGAAGCCCATGCCGCGCAGCCAGGCCTGCTGGCGCTGCGCACCGACATCGAGCGCGATATGGGCCGCACCCGGGTTCGACGAAAACGCCATCACCGACGCCATGGTGAGCCAGGGCGCGAAATGGTCGGTCTTCATGTCGGAGATGGTGAAGCGGCCGACATGGATCGGCACCGTGGAGAACTTGTCCCACACATGGGCCACGCCGTCCTGCAGGGCGACGGCTGCGGTCTGCAGCTTGAAGGTCGAGCCGGGCTCGTAATCGCCGGTGACCGCGCGGTTGAAGCGGGCGTCGGGATCGGCGCGGCCGAAATCGTTGGCGTCGTAGTCCGGCAGGCTCACCATGGCGATCACTTCGCCGGTGCGCACGTCCATCATGATGGCGCAGGCGCCGATCGCCTGGAATTCCTCTTTCGCCTTTTCGACTTCGTCGCGCACCACGGCCTGGACGCGAACGTCGATCGACAGGCGCAACGGATCGGTGGACGAACGCAGCCGCTCGTCGAAGTATTTCTCCACGCCGCCGACACCGTGATCGTCGATGTCGACGGCTCCCATCACCTGGGCGGCGGTGCGGCCGAGCGGGTAGCGTCGCTTCTCACCCGCCTCGAACTCCACGCCGGGAATGCCGAGATCGTTGATCGCCATTTCCTGGTCGGGCGTGATCTCGCGGGCGAGATACACGAAGCGGCGGTGCTGGTCGGAGAGGCGCGCGACCAGCTCGTCCTCACGCACGCCGGGCAGGATCGAGGCGATCTTGTGCGCCGCCTCGTGCGCGTCGATCACCGCGCGCGGATCGGCGTAAACGTTGGCGAGTGGCAACGAGATCGCCAGGATCTGGCCGTTGCGGTCGGTGATCGTGGCGCGCTTGGTGAGCGGCATCATGTCGGCGCTGAGCGAGGAACCGGACGAGCGCGGCGGCGGCGCCACGTCGGGCACCAGCGGCGCGATGTCGCGCGCCGGCACGGCCATCGGCATCACGACCGTGGCGAGCGTGAGCTTGCCGGCCACGAGCGCGAACAATCCCGTGAAGCCGCAGGCGACACCGAGCACGCGCGTGCGCAGCCTGTCCATGCGCACGCGCTGGGCGAGATCCCCCGCCGTCACTCTCACATCGATGGGGGACTTCCTGTCCAATGCCGGGCTCTCAGCGCGCGACCGGCATCGGCGGCGCGATCGCCGCACCACCCGCCATGCCGAGTGCCGAGCCGGTATAGGCGGCCGCCGTTGCGACGGGTGCGGCGGGTCGCCACGACATCGCGGAGGCGACGCGCGGCACGTAGGCGGCGTCGTGCACGGGATCGACCTCGCGCGCGGCCGGCGCCAGGTGCGGCGTGGCGCTGGCGACCATCACGCGGCGATGCTGTGCTGCCGCCGGCCTGTGCGGCAGTCCGGCGAGATGCAGTGCGGCCAGATGCAGCGCCGGCTGCGCGTGCGGTGCTGCGGTCGGGCGAGGCGTGGCAGCGGAGGCGACCTGCGTCGCCGTGCCCGCCGCCTTCGACATCGCGACAACCGGCGTTTGCGCCGGGATCGTGATGATCGCGGAGGCGAGTGCCACCGGCGGCGGTGCCGCGGCCGGCAGCGTGGGCACGGCCTGGCCGGGCGCGCTCGGTGCCGGCGGCGCGCCCACCGGCGGCAGATGCCTGTCGAGCTCGGCGATCTGCACGAACTGGGTGGGCGCGATCGGGGCGAGCCCGGGCAGGAACTTGGTCGCCAGCGTCTGCAGCCGGTCGGGCTGGTTCAGCAGCGCCCACTCGGCCCGCAGCATCGACGTGCGGTCCTCGATGCGGTGCGTGTCCTCGACCACCAGGCGGATGCGGTCGTCGAGCAGCGTGGTGCGATGTTTCTCCGAATAGAGATAGAGACCGGAGCCGGCCGCGAGCAGCACGGACAGGCAGGTGAACGGCCTGATCATGGGCTTGCCTCCTCGGCGGGGGAGCGGGCCCCCTCTTCCTTGCGGGCGAGCGCGCGGAGCTTGGCGCTGCGCGCTCGCGGGTTCAGGCGTGTCTCGTCGTCGCTCGGGGCCACGGGACGGCGCGTCAGCAGCCGGAACGATGGCTCAGCGTCGGTCGCATTCGTGGCGGGAAGATGGCGCGAGGGGCGCGGACCCGCGCCTGCGGCTTCGGTCATGAAGCGTTTGACGATGCGGTCCTCGAGCGAATGGAACGACACCACCACCAGCCGGCCGCCGGGGGCGAGCAGGTTGGCGGCCTCGCGCAACCCTCGCTCGATCGCGCCGAGCTCGTCGTTGACCCGGATGCGCAGCCCCTGGAACGAGCGGGTCGCGGGGTCGATGCCGTCGCGCGCGCGCGGCACGGCGGTGCGGATGATGGCGGCGAGCCGGCCCGTGGTGGTGATCGGCGCCTCTGCGCGCGCGGCCACGATCGCCCGGGCCACGCGACGCGCATGCCGCTCCTCACCGAACTCGTGCAGCACGTCGGCGAGCTCGGCTTCGGGGAGCGTGTTGACCAGGTCGGCAGCGGTCGGCCCCGGGCCGCCCATGCGCATGTCGAGCGGGCCGTCGTTGCGGAACGAAAAACCGCGCTCGGCCTCGTCGAGCTGGTAAGAGGACACGCCGAGATCGAGCGCGATGCCGTGCAGCGCCGTGATGCCACGGGCCGCCAGCAATCCCGCCATGTCGGCGAAGTTGCCCTGCATCAGCACGAGACGGCCGGGATGGCGGGCTGCGAGGGCGCCGCCGCGCGCGATCGCGTCCGGGTCGCGGTCGATCGCGAACAGCGTGCAGGGGGCGGCATCCAATATCGCGCTTACGTAGCCGCCGCCGCCGAACGTGCCGTCGAGATAGATCCCGTCCGTGCGCGGCGCGAGAAAGTCGACCACCTCGCGGCACATGACCGGAAGATGGCCAGTCGTCACCGTATCGCCGCGGTTGTTCATGGCGCGGCCTCCGCCAGGTGTTCGTTCATGGCGCGGCATCCGCCGCGACCGGCCGACCGGGAAG
>CAXTVZ010000036.1:14006-16658 GCA_964247685.1 uncultured Acetobacteraceae bacterium | reverse complement strand
TCCGCCGCGACCGGCCGACCGGGAAGCCGCACGCGACGGGCCGCTTCGCGCGCTTCCGCACGGCGGCGTTCCGCCGCATCCGGTTCCCAGATCTGGAAGATTTGCCCGAGGCCCATGAACACCACCGACGAGCTCACACCTGCATGCGCCGTCAGTGCTTCTGGAAGCACGATTCGGCCTTCCTTGTCCGCATCCACAGGCAGCGCGTCGGCAAACAGGGCAGCGGCGAGATCGTCATGCGCCTCCGAGAACGGGTCGAGTGTCGCGATCGGACTGGCAAGGCGATGGAAGATGCTCACCGGCCAGGCCTCGATGCAGGAATGCGTGTGTGACGGGCGCAGGATCAGTCCGAGCGTTGCCGCCTCGCCGTCGAGCGCGCGCAGGCTGGCGCGGAAGGAAGCGGGAATGGACACCCGCCCCTTCGCGTCGATCCGGTTCTGATGTGTGCCCAGGAAGTGGGTCACGTGCCGGTCCGACGCCTCATGAATGGGTGTTCATGGGATACCATGGGCAAACATGGGCGTCAAAGCCAATCGGCGAATAGTTCTTGCTTTGTTCTTGCGCTGCGAGAGTTGTTCTCGAACCGAGACTGAGTTCTCGAAGTGACAACGAAATCGCGGTGTGAGACGCGGTCGCGGCGTGCAGGGCGCATTGCCAAAAGCGCTCTAAATTCTCGTTCGATGCGAGGCCGTTTTTATTTTTGTTTTATCTTCGGGCCGGTTCTTGGTATCGCCTCTTGACGTTACGGGGACGTAATTCCCCACCACCACGAGACGGGCAGGAGTTCATGAGAAGCACAGGGTCGATCTGGTTCGCCTGCGTTACGACCGCCGTCGCCACCCTCGGCGCCGCCCACGCCCAGACCACGGCCGCGCCCGCCGCCGCCGCGACACCGGCGCCGGCCCCGGCCACGACCTATCTCGTGTTCTTCGACTGGGACCAGGCGGTGCTCACCCCGCGCGCCCGCCAGATCGTGGCCGCGGCCGCCACCAACGCCAGGCGTGGCCGCGCCACCACGATCGCGGTCGACGGCTACGCCGACACCAGCCACGCGCTGCCCGGCGAACGCGGGCACGCGTACAACGTCAGGCTCTCGCTGCGCCGCGCCGACGTGGTGCGCGCCGAGCTCGTGCGCGACGGCGTGGCCGCCGGCAGCATCGCCGTGCATGGCTACGGCGACACCCACCTCCTCGTGGTGACCGGCCCGAACGTGCGCGAGCCGCAGAACCGGCGCGTCGAGATCCGCCTGCCGCCGGCCCCTGTCGCACCCGCCGCGGCGGCAGCGCCCCCGGCCGCGGCGGCGGCACCTCCGGGCATCGTGTTCGGCGCCCAGCTCGACGCTGGCATCACCGGCAACCTCACCGGCCCGAACGGCAGCCCCAATTACGGCCGCCTGTTCGACGACAAGGCCAACACGGTGCTGCTGAACGCGATCCAGCTGACCGCGTCCAAGGCGCTGAACTCGGCCGCCACCGGCTACGACTGGGGCTTCACGCTGCAGGGCGAATACGGCACCGACGCGCGCTACACGCATTATCTCGGCGAGTTCGACTACGCGACGTCCGACCGCGAGCAGTTCTCGCTGCTGCAGGCCAACGTGGTGGTGCACACGCCGTGGCTCACCTCCGGCGGCGTCGACTTCAAGTTTGGCCAGTTCGTCACACCGATCGGCTACGAGACGATCGATCCGAGCACCAACCCGTTCTACTCGCACTCCTACCTGTTCAATTTCGGCCCGTTCACCCATACCGGCCTGCAGGGCATCTGGCATGTGAGCCCGCTGCTCGACGTCTACCTGCAGGCCGACACCGGCGAGAACACGACCTTCGACGGCGGCGACAACAACGCCGAGCCCGCGGGCCTGGTGGGCGTCGGGCTGAACAACATGCTGGGCGGCAAGCTCACCGTGCTCTGGCTCACCCATCTGGGCCCGGAAGACGCGACCAACGCGCTCGGCACGCAGGCCAACGGCTTCATGCGTTACGAGAGCGACGTGGTGGCGACCTACAAGGCGAATGCCAAGTGGAGCTTCGCGGGCGAGGGCCAGTGGCAGCACGAGGACAGCACGGGCGGCGAGTTCTACGGCGCCGCCGGCTACGCGTCCTACGCGGTGACAGGCACGCTCACGGCGAATGTCCGCGGCGAGGTCGTGCGCGACAATGGCGGATTCTTCGTGGCGGCGTTTCCGGGCAATCTCGATGCGGTCCGCGCGCTGGACGGCCGGCCCAACACCAGCTTCGGCGCGGGGTCGCAGACCTATAGCGAGCTCACGCTGGGGGTGAGCTACAAGCCCGTGATCCCGCACGTGGCACTGCTGGCGTTCCGGCCGGAGGTGCGGTGGGACCATTCGTTGAGCGGCGGGCATCCGTTCGACGGGCTGGTTGACGATAACAGCCTGACGCTGGCCGGGGATATCATCCTGGGGTTCTGAGAAGATTGGGGCTCTGCCCCAAACCCCGCCAGGACCGAGCCGGTCCTGGACCTGGCGATTGTTGGCAGGTCCAGGACTGCTTGTCCTGGCGGGGTCCAGGGGCGGAGCCCTTGGTCTTGATACCAGGCGGCCTGTAAGCCGGGTTCTGTCCGCTTGCGCGGGACGACCATTCCTCTGGGACGCGCATCGCTGCGCGCCTCGCGCGACCAACCCGGGCGACG
>CAXTVZ010000036.1:0-13906 GCA_964247685.1 uncultured Acetobacteraceae bacterium | reverse complement strand
GCCTCGCGCGACCAACCCGGGCGACGGGCCGGAAAAGCCCCGGACCTCGCGGTCCTGTCGCCCCTATTCGGTCTTGCTCCCGGTGGGGTTTACCCTGCCGCCGCCGTTGCCGGAGGCGCGGTGCGCTCTTGCCGCACCGTTTCACCCTTGCCCGTTGATGCTCGTAGTCGAAGCGTGGGCACGAACGGGCGGTTTGTTTTCTGTGGCACTTTCCCTGGGGTCGCCCCCGCCGGTCGTTAACCGGCACCGTTTTTCCGTGGAGCCCGGACTTTCCTCCGCCCCTCTTGCGAGGAGCGGCGGTCGTCCGGCCGCCTGGAGCGCGTTCTCTAGGCCGCGCACGCGGATCCGTCGAGGCCCTAATGACTTACACAATCGAATGGACCGCCCCGACCTCATCTCGCGCCTGGTCCTCCGTGCCCTCTCGGGAATGTCCGCGTTCGGACACGCCGACCTCGCCACCATCCGCGCGCGCGCCGACCGGCCGCCGCTGCCCCGGCGGTGGCTGCGGCGCGGCCTCGCTGCCGTGCAGGACGGAAGCGTGCCGGGTGCGGCCGGGCCGATCCGTGCCCGCCTCTACGTGCCGCGGCGCGCGCGCGGGCTGGTGCTGTTCATCCATGGCGGCGGGTTCGTGATGTGTGGCCTCGACAGTCATGAGGGGATCTGCGCCGGGCTCGCGCGCGCCTCGCGGGCGAGTGTGCTCGCGATCGATTACCGGCTGGCTCCGGAGCACCCGTTTCCGGCCGCCCCCGAGGATTGCCTCGCCGCCTATCGCTGGCTGGTGGCGCAGGCGGATGTGCTGGGGCGTGGCAACCCGGGCGTGGCCGTCGCGGGCGACAGTGCGGGCGGGACGCTGGCGGCCGCCCTCTGCCTGATGGCGCGCGACCGGGGTGTCACGCCGCCGCTTCTGCAGCTGCTGTTCTACCCGGCGACCACGGGCCGCGAGGATGTCCCCTCGCGCACGCTGTTCGCGACGGGGTTCCTGCTCACCACCGCCATGCTGCACTGGTTCGAGCGCCAATACCTCGGCGAACGGCCCGACGAGCCGAGCCCCTACTACATGCCGGCCCGGGCGGCGGATCTCGGCGGATTGCCGCCGGCGCTGATCGTCACCGCCGCCTGCGACCCGCTGCGCGACGAGGGACGGGTCTATGCCGACCGTCTCGGGGCGGCAGGCGGTCGCGTGGCGTATGCCTGCATATCGGGCACGATCCACGGCTTCCTGAACTTCCATCCCGTCATGCCGAAGGCGCGGGCCGCACTGCGCGCGGCAGGCCGCGCGGTCCAGCGCGCGCTTGATGGCGGCTGAGGCGGAGCGGGGCGACGAGCGCGGCGCCGGGGGGCGGTCCCTCGCCCGGTTCTTGCAGGGACCATCTTGCGAAACCTGCGTCGCGGCGTTACCGCCGTGGCGTTCCGCCTCGTGAGGTCCAACGGATTGCCGCGCCTGTTCCTGCTGATGCTGCTGGCGGCCTTCGCCTCTCCCCGTTGCGCGCACGCGGTCTCCGACCCGCTCATGGCCGCCCATCGCGGCGGCACGCTGCGGCTGACCGCCGACAGCGCGTTCGGCTCGCTCGATCCGCAGATCAACTACACGGTGGGCTTCAGCCAGGTGTTCTACGTCGTCTATGACGGGCTGGTGACGTTCCGAAAGACCAGCGGTGCGTCCAGCGAAGACATCGTGCCCGATCTCGCCGACAGCGTCCCGACCCCCACCGATGGCGGCCGGACCTGGACGTTCCACCTGCGCTCCGGGATCCGCTTCTCCGACGGCAAGCCCGTGACGGTCGACGACGTGGTGGCAACCTTCCGCCGCATCTTCCGCGTCTCGAGCCCGGGATCGAGCAATTTCTACTCGAGCATCGTGGGTGCGTCGGCCTGCCTCCGGCAGCCCGCCGGCTGCATGCTGACGGGCGGGATCGAGGCGGACAGGACGGCGAACACCGTCACCTTCCACCTGGCGACGCCCGATCCCGAATTTCTGCAGCAACTGTCGATCTCGTTCGCGACGATCGTGCCGGCCGACACGCCCGATCGCGACATCGGCGACGCAGCGGCCCCGGCCACCGGCCCCTACATGATCACGCATTACGAGGCGAACCGGCATCTGCATCTCGAGCGCAACCCGTATTTCCACGTCTGGAACGCGGACGCCCAGCCCGACGGCTATGTCGACGCGATCGACTACGATTTCGGCCTGTCGGACGAGGCGGAGGTCACCGCGGTCGAGAACAACGAATACGACTGGACCTATGACGAGAAGCCGCTCGATCGTCTGGGCGAGATCGGCGACAACTACGCCGACCGGACGCATGTGACACCGGTGCCGGACACGTATTTCCTGCCGATGAACGTCAACCTCTACCCGTTCGACCACCCGAAGGCGCGCGAGGCCGTGAACTACGCGATCGACCGGCGTGCGATCGTGATGTTCAAGGGCGGTCCCGGTGCCGCCTCGCCCTTGTGCCAGAACATCCCCCGCGACTTCCCGGGCCACGTCGATGATTGCCCGTTCACGAAAGGCGCCGATCCGGCGCATCCTGCGACCACGTGGCGCGCACCGGACATCGAGCGTGCGAAGCAACTGGTGATCGAGAGCGGCACGAAGGGCGCGCATATCACGCTGGTGGTGCCCGACCACTCGTTCTCGATGGCGATGGGCGCCTACCTGCAGAGCATGCTTCACCGCATCGGCTACGAGGTTTCGGTGCGCGCCCTCGACTTCAATGTGCAGTACACGTACATCCAGAACTCGAACAACAAGGTGCAGATCAGCATGTCGGACCAGCAGGCCGATTACCCGGCCGCGTCCGATTTTCTCGAGATCTTCTTCGCCTGCGGCGCCTTCCATCCCGGATCGGACTCGTCGCTGAACTTCTCGGGGTTCTGCAACAAGGACCTCGACGCCCGCATGCAGGCGGCCGACGCGGAATCGGTGATCGATCGCGCGCGGGGCAACGCGATGTGGGCGGCGATCGACCGCGAGGTCACGAACCTCTCGCTGCAGGCGCCGCTGTTCCAGAACAACCAGGTTGATCTCGTGTCCTCCCGTCTGGGGAACTACACGTTCTCCCAGGTGTCGAAGATGCTGTTCTCGAAGGTCTGGGTGCGGTGAGCGCACGGCCGCCGCGCCTGCGTTCCAGAAGCCCCTGGGCGGAGGCGGCGATCCGCTTCCGTCGCGACCGCACCGCGATGGCGGCTCTCGTGGCGCTGGTGCTGATCGTGTTCGGGTGCCTCGCCGCACCACTCTATGCGAGCCGCATCGCGCACACCGATCCGTTCACCTCCAACATCGGCGGCACGGTGTCGATCGGTGGGGTGGATGTCGGCGTGATGCAGCCCGACAACAACCGGCTGCAGCTGGGCATGACGCCGATCGGACCCACCTGGCGGCTCACGGCCGACCCGCTCGGGGCCGACAGCCAGGGTCGCGACGTGCTGGCGCGCCTGCTCTATGGCGGCCGCGTGTCGCTGCTGATCGGCATCTCGGCGACGCTGCTCTGCGCATTCGCGGCCGCCGTCGTGGGCATTGTCGCAGGGTTCTTCGGCGGCGTTGTCGATGCGGTGCTGTCGCGCCTGATGGATATTCTGTGGGCGGTGCCGGTCTACCTGATCGCGATCTCGCTCTCGGTGGTGACCGTGAGCCAGGGGTTGAAGCTCGGCCCGGTCACGATCGAGGGCGACAACCTGCTGCTGCCGATCATGATCATCGCGATCGTCTACGTCCCCTATATCGCGCGGCCGGTGCGCGGGCAGGTGCTGGCGCTCAAACAGAGCGAGTTCGTGCTCGCCGCGCGCTGCCTCGGCGTGCCGCGGCACCGCATACTCGTGCGCGATATCCTGCCCAATGTCGCGACCACGCTGATCGTGCTGGCGCCGTTGCTGATGGCGCTGAACATCCTGGCGGAATCGGCACTGTCGTTCCTGTCGATCGGCGTGCAGGCGCCGGCGGCGAGCTGGGGCACCATCATCAATGACGGGCAGGGGCTGATCTACACGCGGCCGATGGTGGCGATCGCGCCGGGTCTTGCGGTCGTCGTCACGGTGCTGGCGCTGAACATGGTCGGCGATGGTTTGCGCGACGCGCTCGATCCCCGCGCGCGGCGGCGCGCGTGAGTGCTTACGGGCGGCGGCGCGCATGATCCTCGCCGTCCTGCGACGCCTCGTGCAGACCGTGTTCGTGCTGTTCGGCGTGTCCGCGCTGCTGTTCCTGATCTTCTTCGCCACGCCCGGCGCGGATCCGAGTGCGCGCATCGCCGGCCGCAACGCCTCGCCCGAGGCGCTGGCGGCCGTGCGCCACGAGTTCGGCTTCGACCGGCCGATCTACATCCAGTACATCCGCATGATGGAGAAGCTGTTCGTCACGCGCGACCTCACGAGCTTCGTCAATCGCGGCGAGCGCGTGGTGCCCGCGGTGGCCAGCGCCGCACCCGTCACCCTGTCGCTGGTGGGGGGTGCGGCGGTGATCTGGGTGGTGGTGTCGATCGCGGCCGGCACGCTGGCCGCCGCCTTCCGCGGCACCGCCATCGATCGCGGCCTGATGCTGGCAGGGCTGGTCGGGATCTCGATCCCGGTGTTCTGGCTGGGCGAAGTCGTGAACCTCTTCACCCAGAAGAGCCTGCATCACACCTGGGCGTTCTCCTGGGTGCCCGGGCTCGGCTACACGCCGTTCGCGACCGACCCCGTGCGCTGGTTCAAGCAGCTGGTGTTCGCCTGGATCACGCTCGCGGTGCTTTATATCGGCATCTATGCGCGCGTGCTGCGTTCGGATCTTCTCGACGTGCTCGGCCAGGATTTCATCCGCACGGCACGCGCCAAGGGGCTCGGCCCGGTGCCCGTGATGCTGCGCCATGCGCTGCGCACCTCGCTCGTCACGTTCGTGTCGCTGTTCGGTCTCGATTTCGCGCAGCTCGTGGGCGGCGGCGCGCTGCTGACCGAGGTGGTGTTCGGCCTGCCTGGCGTGGGGCGTCTGACCTTCGTGGCACTGGCCAATCTCGACCTGCCGATGATCCTCGCGACCGTGATGTATTCCGCGTTCTTCGTGGTGCTCGCCAACGCGATCGTCGATGTCCTCTACGCCGCACTCGATCCGAGGGTGCGCGATCGTGGCTGAGCCGACCGACCTCCTCGATCAGCCGATCCTGTCGGTGCGCGACCTCACCGTCGCATTCCCGTCCGATCGCGGGCTGCTGACCATCCTCGATCGGGTTTCGTTCGCCATCGCGCCGCGCGAGATCGTCGGCATCGTGGGCGAGAGCGGCTCGGGCAAGAGCATGACCTCGCTCGCGGTGATGGGGCTGATCGACGCGCCCGGGGCGGTGATCACCGGCTCGGTGCGCTTCCGCGGGCGCGAGCTGCTCGGCCTGCCGGCCCGCGAGATGCGGCGCCTGCGGGGGCGCGAGATCGCGATGATCTTCCAGGACCCGATGACGGCGCTGACCCCGGTCTACACGATCGGCCGGCAGATCGCCGAAGCCATCCACGCGCATGAGCCTCTCTCCCGCCTGGGCGCGAAGGCGCGCACGATCGACCTGCTCGCGGCGATGGGCATCCCCGACCCGGCGCGTGCGGCCGGCCGCTACCCGCACCAGCTCTCGGGGGGGCTGCGCCAGCGCGCGGTGATCGCGATGGCGCTGGCCTGCAACCCGTCACTGCTGATCGCCGACGAGCCGACCACCGCCCTCGACGTGACCGTGCAGGCGCAGATCCTCGAGCTGATCGGCAATCTCCGTCGCGAGTTCGGCTCGGCGGTGATGCTGATCACGCACGACATGGGCGTGGTGGCCGAGACCGCGGATCGGGTGATGGTGATGTATTCCGGGACCATGGTGGAGCGGGCACCCGCGGCGGCACTCTTCGCGTCGCCCGGCCACCCCTACACCTGGGGGCTGCTCAATTCGATCCCGCCGATGGTGGGCGCGCGGCCGCACCGGCTGACCGCGATCGCGGGTACGCCGCCGCCACCGTCGGACCGGCCCTCGGGCTGCGCCTACCGGACACGCTGCCCCTGGGCGCACGCCGCCTGCGTCGAAACCCCGCCGGTCGCGCGCGTGGGCGAGAACGAGATCGCCTGTGTGCTGCCCGGCGAGGGGCGGGACGTGGCGCTGCTCGGGCCGGCGCTGGTCGGCGCGGGCGCGAGCGCCGCGGGTGACGCGGCATGAGCGGCGAGATCCTCGTCGAGGCCGTCGCGGTCAGCAAACGCTACCGCGTGGGCTCGGCCTTTTCGCCCGGTGGCCGGCGCTTCCTCCACGCGCTCGATCGCGTCTCGATCGCGGTGGAAGCGGGCGAGACGCTCGGACTGGTGGGCGAGTCGGGCTGCGGCAAGTCGACGCTGGGCCGCGCGCTGCTGCGTCTCCACGACGTGGACGAGGGCACGATCCGCTTCGAAGGGCGCGACATCACCCGCCTCGGCGAGCGCGCGCTGCGGCCGATCCGCGCGCGGATGCAGATGGTGTTCCAGGACCCGTACTCGTCGCTGAACCCGCGCCGGCGCGTGGGCGACCTGGTGGCCGAGCCGCTGCATGTGCACCGGCGTGAAGGCGGAGCCCGGGCGATCGACGCGGCCGTCCGCCAGCTGCTCGAGCGGGTGGGGCTCCGGGCGGAGCACGCCGACCGGTTTCCGCACGAATTCTCGGGCGGCCAGCGCCAGCGGGTCGGGATCGCGCGCGCGCTGGCGCTCGCACCAAGGCTCCTGGTGGCCGACGAGCCCGTCTCGGCGCTCGACGTTTCGGTGCAGGCACAGATCGTCAACCTGTTCGCCGACCTGCAGGAGGAGCTCGGCCTCACCTACGTCTTCATCGCGCATGACCTGTCGGTGGTGCGCCAGATGGCGACCCGCGTCGCGGTCATGTATCTCGGCTCGATCGTCGAGTGCGGGGCCACCGATACGGTGCTGCATCGGCCGGCGCATCCCTATACGGCAGCGCTGATCTCGGCCATTCCGCAGGCCCGCCGGGGCGCGCCGGCCGCCGCCCGCACGGTGCTGCGCGGCGACCCGCCCAGCCCGGTTTCGCCGCCCTCGGGATGCCGGTTTCACACCAGATGTCCCATCGCAAAAAAAAGATGTGTCTCGGAACCGCCCGTTCTCCGAGCGAGCGGAGGCGCGCGCGAGGTGGCCTGCCACTTTCCGTTGTCATAGGAGCAGGAAAGGCGAAACTTTCATGTTATCTTCTGCTCCTTGATCCGATCATTGCCGGATCAGGAGCATCACCTGGTATCGATGGATGGCGCACGCGCACCGGCCTGAGGCAGGATGTGCGAACGGCTTTTGGGGGGATGAATGAGCTCGACGATCGACAAGGCGGCTGGCGATCAGGTCGTTGTCTTCTCGGAAGGACGCTTCCGGCAGTTCCCGGCACCGATCTGGTGGCGCGAGGAAGAATGGTTCAGCACCGCGCCGATGGTGACCTCGTTCGAGATCGGACCGCTGCGCAACGGCGTGTTCGGGCGGCAGGCGCCGGAGGGCATCACTGTCTGCCTGGTGGGCAATGACGAGCGACAGGACGTGCGGATGCTCTGGTGCCCGACCGAGGCGGACTACGTGGATTTCCTGTGCGGGCCGGGCGCGAACTTCGCGCGGACCTGTGCGGAGATCCTCGGGGCGGATCCGTTGAAGCGCGGCAGCTGGAAGTAAGAAGGCCAGGGGCTCTGCCCCTGGACCCCGCTGGGGTCTTAACCCCAGACCCCACTTTATTTGGCAGGTCCAGGACTGCTTGTCCTGGCGGGGTCAAGGGGCAGAGCCCCTTGCCTTCAGTCTGATCGTCTCAGGCGGGCGCTGCGTCCGCGGCGGGGCCGATGCGCAGGGTCGTGCCGGCGATCGCGTGCGGCGGTACCAGCAGGTTCAGCCGGGCGGGCGAGCCCGCGTAGACGCGGCCCGCGAGATCGAAGCGCGAGCCGTGGCAGGGGCAGTGATAGACCGTCTGCTCCAGGCTCGGGATGCAGCCGAGATGGGTGCAGACGCCGACATAGACGCCGTAGGCCGGAAGCAGCGAGCGATGCCAGTTGCGCGCGGCGTCCGGCTGCTGGGGGCTGTGCGAGTCCGGGTCGAGCAGCGTCGCGATCGTGCCCGCCTCGCGCAGGAAGGCGAGCTCGGCGTCGGTGCGGTGCATGACGAACACCGGGTGGGCGTTCCAGGAGAGCACGTGCTGCGTGCCGGGAGCGACCGTGCCGAGGTCGAGCGTCACGGGGGGTGCAGCGGCGTCGAGCGTGTCGGGCGGGCTCAGGCTGTCGAGGAACGGCCAGGCGGCGGCACAGCAGCCGACCACGCCCATCGCGCCGGTGAGCGTGAGGAGGAAGTCGCGTCGCTGCGGGACGGGCGCGGTGTCGCCGGTCATCGCAACGGATGGAACCGGCCGGGCGTGCCGGCATCGGTCACCACCACGCCCGCGTCGCGGTCGACGCGCAGGCCGAAGATCCGCGGCAGGGTGTGCATCCTGGCCGCATCGGGGCCCATGCAGGCGGGGGTGGGCCGCTCGAACACGTCGAGATTGGTGGCCGTCGGCGGATCCTCGCCGTGGATGTTGAGCAGCAGGCAGGCGCGCGGCACGTCGGTGAGGCGGCGCCGCACGACGAGGTCGTAGAGGCGCTCGCTCATCGCGTAGTCGCTGTGCCAGTCGATCCGGGGCGCGAAGAGCCCGTCGGTCACGCGCTGGAAGGTGCCGCGCTGGGTCAGGAACACGGCCGCCACGAGGGCGGCCACGAGCAGCATGCGGCGGGCGATGCGGCCGCCTGTCATCGGCCGCGCGCGCCGCCCGCCGGTGCCGCGGTTCAGGGTTCGCAGCAGCATGGGACTAGCCGAGATCCTCGTGCCACGAGCGGCCGTCGCGCTCGATCAGCGCGATCGCCGCAGTCGGCCCCCAGCTGCCGGCCGGATACGGGAGCGGGGCCTCCGGCGTCGCGGCCCAGCTCTCCAGGATCGGCTCCACCCAGGTCCAGGCGGCCTCCACCTCGTCGCGCCGCATGAACAGCACCGAGTTGCCGCGGATCGTGTCCATCAGCAGCCGCTCGTAGGCGTCGGGAAAGCGGGTGGAGAACGCCTCCTCGAACGAGATGTTCAGCGTCGCCGGCCGCAGCCGCATGCCGCCGGGGCCGGGATCCTTGTTGGTGAGCACCATCTGGATGCCCTCGTTGGGTTGCAGCCGGATGATCAGCTGGTTGGGCTTGATCTCGCCCGCCTCCTTGGGGAAGGCGGAGAACGGGATCTCGCGGAACTGCACCACGATCTCGGACACGCGGGTGGGCAGGCGCTTGCCGGTGCGGAGGTAGAACGGCACGCGGCCCCAGCGCCAGTTGCGGATCTCGGCCTTGATCGCGACGAAGGTCTCGGTGGCGCTGCCGCCCTCGCGGTTGAGCTCGTCGAGATAACCCGGCACGGGCTTGCCGTCGGAGTTGCCGCGCACGTACTGGCCGCGCACGGTGGCGACCGCGACCTCGTGCGGGTCGAGCGGTTTCAGCGAGCGCAGGACCTTGAGCTTCTCGTCGCGCACCGCGTCGCCGTCGAGCGAGGCGGGCGGCTCCATCGCCAGCATGCACAGGCATTGCAGCAGGTGGTTCTGCACCATGTCGCGCAGCGCGCCCGAGGTGTCGTAGTAGGACGCGCGGCCTTCGAGGCCCACGGTTTCGGCCGCCGTAATCTGCACGTGGTCGATGCAGTCGGCGTTCCACAGGCGCTCGAAGATGGAGTTGGCGAAGCGCAGCGCCATCAGGTTCTGCACCGTCTCCTTGCCGAGATAGTGGTCGATCCGGAAGATCTGGCTCTCCGCGAAGAACTCGCCCACCTCCTCGTTGATCTTGCGGGCCGAGGCGAGGTCGGTACCGATCGGCTTCTCCAGCACCACGCGGGCGTGGGGCGTGACCAGGCCGCGCTCGGAGAGGTTGCGGCAGGTGTCGCCATAGAGGCCCGGGGCGGTGGCCAGGTAGAACACGCGGACCCGGTCGGCCGGCGCGTCGTCGAAGTAGCCGGCGAGGTTCGGCCAGTTCTCGGCGGTGGCACCATTCACCTGGGCGTAGTGGACGAGCTCGAGGAAGCTGGCGGCGGTCTTCTCGTCGTAGGTGGCGGGCTTGACGAAGCGGGACAGCGCCTCGGCGGCGATCTCGCGGAAGCGCCCGGTCGTGTGCTCGGAACGCGCGGCTCCGATCACGCGAGCCTCCTTCGGGATCTGCCCGTCGCGGAAGCGATGGTACAGCGCCGGCAGCAGCTTGCGCATGGTGAGGTCGCCGGTGGCGCCGAAGATCACGTAATCGAAGGGGTCGACGGGGATGATCGCGGGGGCCATGCGGTGCTCCAGAAGGGGTCTGTCCGCGAGCCGCGACCGACCCCATGTGAGCCACCGGCCACCGGAGGGGACGCACCATGCCCGAGAACACGCCCGAACATGCGGCAGTTGGGCTCGATGATGCAACGCGCGAGCGGCTCGAGGCGGCGGCCTTCCGCCGGCTGGTGGGCCATCTCCGCGATCACCCGGAGGTGCAGAACATCGATCTGATGAACCTGGCCGGGTTCTGCCGGAACTGCCTGTCGCGCTGGTATCGCGAGGCCGCCGAGGCGGACGGGACCGCACTCAGCGATCCGGCCGCCCGCGAGATCGTCTACGGCATGCCTTACCGGGAGTGGCAGGCGCGCCACCAGACGGGCGAGAAGCAGGCGCTGGCCACACCGCCGGGTGATTGACCGCGGGTCGCGACAAGCCTAACCGCCCCGTTTTGGCGCCCAATGTGACCAGGGGGGAGACGTCGATGGCCGACGCCGAGGCACCGGAGAAGATCACCAACACCGGCGGCATCGCGGCCGAGCGGCTGCGCTCCATTGTCGAGCGCATCGAGCGGCTCGAGGAGGAGCGCAAGGCGCTCGGCGGCGACATCCGCGACATCTACGCCGAGGCCAAGAGTGCGGGCTTCGACGTGAAGGTGCTCCGCGCCCTGATCTCGATCCGCAAGAAGGAGCCGGCCGACGTGGAGGAGCAGGAGACGCTGCTCGACGTCTATCGCCGCGCGCTCGGCATGTGAGGAGCCGGTGACGGTGCCGAGCTTCCTGCCGGACTGGGTGCCCCCTTGGGTGCAGCTCGTGCTGCTGGTGGGCGTGGTGCTCGTGGTCGGCGCCTACGGGGTGATGCCGTTCAGCGTGTTCGGGGTGAAGAGCAGGCTCGAGGCGATCGAGGAGCGGCTCGACGAGCTGCAGAGCGACCTGCGCGCGCTCACCAACCGCCTGCCGGACCCCGAGATGCGCAACCCCGCCGCCTGGCGACGCGGCGCCGCGGAGGACGAGGAGCTCGCAAGCCCGCCGATCGTCCGCCGCGACCGGCCGCCGGTGCCGCCCGTGCCGGATCGCGGGTTCGATCGCGACTGGGATCGGGACCGGGATCGGACGCCGACGACGACGACGCCACCGGTCGCACCGCCGTCGCGCCCGCGCCGCAGCGAGCCGCAGCTGAACTGGCCCGAGAACCGGCCCCGGAGCTGAGATGACGTGTCGGACCTCGCGCGGTGGTCCGGCGCCTCGTTAATCATCCGGAAATAGCGCGCGTCCATACTCGTCCCGTTAACGCGGGAGGACATGGGCGTGCCGGATACCGGATTGGTCGAGCTTGACCAGGCACTCCTGTCTGCGTGGGATGACACTGATCGCTCCCATATTGCCGCGATCCTGCACGGGCTCACGCGCGGCCTGGTGAGCTTCGATGCGACGTGCCGCATCCGCTTCGCGAACCACGCCGCTTCCACCATCCTCGCGCTGGGGCCGGGACTCTTCGACACGGGCACGACGCTGCTGGCGCTGCTCGAAGGGAGCGCGTTGCTCGATCGCGCCAGTACGCAGGCGATCCACGACGCCGCGAGCGCCACCGCGGCGGACCGGCAGGCGAGGCAGCTCTTCGTGACCGCGGGCACGCCCGCGCGGAGCCTGTCCATCGATGTGTGCCCGCTGCCCGACGGCACGTCGCTGCTGCGCGTCGCCGACGTGACCGAGCGGCTCGACGCGGCGGCCCGCGCGATCGAGCAGGCCCAGCACGACGCGCTGACCGGCCTGCCCAGCCGGCAGCTCTTCTCCGAACGCCTGACGGCGCGGCTCGGCACTTCGGCCGCCGACCCCGGACCCGACGCCAAAAGGGTCGCCGTGCTGATGGTCGATCTCGATCGCTTCAAGGGCGTGAACGACACGCTGGGCCACCTGGTCGGCGACGAGCTCCTCCGCCTGGTCGCGCGCCGGATGCGCTCGGTGCTGCGCGAGGACGACATGCTCACCCGCTTCGGCGGCGACGAGTTCGGCATCATGCTCGAGGGCCGGACCGCGGACGACATCAGCGGTGTCGGCGCGCGCCTGCTCGAGATCCTGGGGCGGCCCTACCTCGCCTGCGGTCATCTGGTGAATATCGGCGCCAGCATCGGCATCGCGCGCGCCCGCGATCACGCGTCCGACGCCGAAAGCCTGCTCAAATACGCCGACCTGGCCCTCTACAGCGTCAAGGCGGCAGGCCGGAACGGCTGCGTGGTGTTCGACCCCGCGATGGACGCGCGCGCGCATGCGCGGCGGGTGCTGGAAATCGATCTCCGCCGCGCGCTGACGCTGCGGCAGTTCGAGGTGCATTACCAGCCGCAGATCGCGCTCGACGGAAATCGCCTGTCGGGGTTCGAGGCGTTGGTGCGCTGGCGGCATCCGGAACGGGGCATGATCTCGCCTGCCGACTTCATTCCCCTGGCGGAGGAGATCGGCCTGATCGGTGCGATCGGCGAGTGGGTGATGCTGACCGCTTGCCGGGAGGCGGCCACGTGGCCCGCCGATTTCACGCTGGCGGTCAACGTGTCGGCGCGCCAGTTCGAGGATGGCCGCCTGGTCGACGTGGTACGGCAGACGCTCGCGGCCACGGGTCTGCCCGGCCCGCGTCTCGAGATCGAGATCACCGAAAGCGTGCTGATGCGCAACGAGAGCGTGGTCAGCGGCATTCTGCACGACCTGCGCGCGTTCGGCGTGCGCGTCGCGATGGACGATTTCGGGACCGGATATTCCTCGCTCAGTCAGCTGCGTTCATTCCCGTTCGACAAGCTCAAGATCGACCGGTCCTTCGTCGGAAACTTTGCGGCCGGCGGCAACAACGCGATCATCCGCGCGATCGCCGCGATGGGTGCGAGTCTCGGAATGGCGACGATCGCGGAAGGCGTCGAGACCAGCGAGGAACTCGCACAGATCCGCGCCGAAGGTTGCGACGCGGTGCAGGGCTATCTCTTCAGCCGCCCGGTTCCGGCGTCCGAACTTCCGACGCTGATCGCAGCACTCGGCGACGCCGCCCAGGCGTAGATCCGACCACAACCGTTCATCAACCGGCGGCCACCGCCATCACAACTTACGAAAGTCCGACCATGCTTCAGACCGCAACCGGGGAAGACACCTACAAGATCGTCTATTGCAGCCGGAACTGCCTGCAGGATCAGGTCGGCGGCACCGAGGAAATCCGGCGGATCCTGCTCAAGTCCCGTGAGAACAACCGCAAGCGGGATGTGAGCGGGGCGCTGCTCTTCAATGGCGGCTGCTTTGCGCAGGTCCTCGAAGGCGAGCGGAATGCCGTGGAAGAGATCTACGAGCGGATCGCCTGCGACGCGCGGCATCGCGACATCACCATGCTGCAGTCAGGCTTCGGCGGAACGCGCGATTTCGCCGAGTGGTCGATGGCCTATGCCGGCACGGTCGCGGACGACGCACTGCCGCTTCTCGTGAGCACGCTGAATGCGGCCCTCGCGGGGCCCGGGTCGAACGGGGAGGCGGTGCTGGGGCTGTTGCGCCGCGTCGTGCTGGCGGAACGTGCGTATGCGTGAAGGCGCCAGTGGCTCTGCCCTGGACCCCGCTGGGGTCTTGACCCCAGACCCCTCATGGGAAAAGCCCCTTGTCTTACAACAGCACCAGATCGTCTCGGTGGATCAGCTC
>CAXTVZ010000035.1:19333-20779 GCA_964247685.1 uncultured Acetobacteraceae bacterium | reverse complement strand
ATCGCCGCATCCGGCGTGTTCGTCGTCGCACCCGGCCGGATGATGTACTCGAAGTCCGGCATGATCTGCACGCCGCGGAACACGGTCGCGGTGTAGTCGAGCTCGATCACGTCCTCTGTGTTCTGCGGTCCGTAGGCGGCGCCGAACCCGTCGATATTGACGGTCGGCGCGGTGCCGCCGGCGAGTGCCACCTCTTCGGCCGTCGTGAACGCCGCACTCATCTTCAGCCAGTGGAAGTTCACGCCCACCGTGTCGCCCGGGCGCCCCCAGGCGGCGCCCGTGCTCACGGCACCACCGAAGGCCTGCATCTCGAGCGGGCTGACGCTCGCCTTCTCGTGCACGATGCCACCGAACACGATCAGACCGGCGGTGTCGCCCTTGCCCTGGCGCTGCAGCATCTGGTCGACCAGCACGTATTCCGACTGGCGGTTGTGGCTCGGGGCGTTCAGACCGGCGACGTTTTGCCAGTGGTGCGTGTCGGTGTCGAAGCCGATCTTGTAGTGCCCGACCAGGTGATCAGGTCCGAACTTCGGCACCCATCCCGCCTCCATCGGGAACGTGACGCCCGATTTGTGCGGGTCGGCCCAGGCCCAGCCCGAGATGCCGCCGCCGCCGTCGCCGAAATCGTTGTCGACCGCGAAGACGCCGGCCATGACGTAGATCTGCGGCAGCGCCAGAAGACGGAACTGGCCGCCGAAGCTCGCATCCGGCCAGTCGGCCTCGCTGGCGTTGGTCGGCAGCGGATGCGGGTTGCCGCAGGTGACCACGTTCATGAAGTCGCAGTTGATCGGCGACGAGGCGAAATAGGTGCCGACGGGGATCCAGCCCGCCGAGATGTCGAGCCGGTTGTGGAAGAAGGTCTGCTCATCGTAGGCGTAGACCATGCGGGCGATGACGTTGCCGCGGCCGCCATAGATCTCCTGCGGCGTCTCGATGTCGTCGCCGAGCGCGTCGTTGGCGAGGTCGCGGCCCTCGCCGTTGATGATCATGGTGTGGAACGCGTTGTCCTTCAGGCCCACGATCTTGGCGAGATCGAGGTCGATCTCGAGACCGACCTGGCCCGAAGTGCGGAAAGCCTGCTGGCGGCCGCCGGTGATGTTGCCGGCATTCTCGGTGAGGTAGTCGAGTGCGACCTCGACGCCGTGATCCTGCAGCCAGGTGCGCGCGCCGCCCCAGTCTCCGAACAGGTGATCGGGACCGAAGATCGGCCCGAACAACGGTCCCAATCCCGGCTCCGCGACCTGCTGGCTCTGGCCCGTGGCGAAACCTGCGTACGGCGCAGGGCTGCCGCCGGACTGGCCCGCTGCCGGGGCGTTCGCGTCCGTCTGGGCGAGCGTCTCCGCCCCGAAACAGGTCAGGCCGATGCAGCAGGCGACGATCCGCGCGGTCCACGATGGCCTACGGTTCATGCCGTATCCTCCCCGCCCGCAAGACTCCCACGGGGGC
>CAXTVZ010000035.1:0-19233 GCA_964247685.1 uncultured Acetobacteraceae bacterium | reverse complement strand
CGATGGCCTACGGTTCATGCCGTATCCTCCCCGCCCGCAAGACTCCCACGGGGGCGGCATGTGTCAACCAGGCACCGCGAGAGACACTCGCGGCGTGGCTTCCATGTCGCGGCATCGGAGGATCGCGCCCGTGTCCGAGGCGAGCGAAGGAACGCGTCGACGCGGACCATGACGGTGGTGGGCGTGGCGCGTCGGCGGGCGGCCAGGAGGGCCGAAGGCGCGGGTGACGCCGGCCTTGGTGGGATCGATCACGGGCATCCCCGGCGCCTCCTCGATCTGCGGGCGACAGGCGTCCATCGTGGCGCAACCCGCACGAGCGCCTGCGCGCCGTCGATGTCGCGCAGGATGCGTCCGCTCCGATCACGCGCGATCGCCCGCCAGCTGGGAGGCCAAGCCGAGCCCGCGGAGGGAGCGGGCGCGGCGGGCGATCGAGCCGGGCCCGACCGAGACCATACCGAACCCGCGGCCGCGCGATACGCCTCCTCGGGGATGACGGACGGAGAAGGCGAGCTCTCCGCGCGCGAGATGCAGCCCGGGATGGTCAGTGTTTGAAGATGCCGCGCTGGCCGGGCGGTGGGGTAACGCCAGCGTAGGAGCTGCGCGTCTTCTCCGTGACGGCTGCGGTGCTGTTCGGATGGAGAACGGGGATGGTCTTACCGGGCGCGCACCCTCTGCCGATGCGCCCGCGATGATGGGCAGGTGGCGCGGATGCGGAAAGCCGCTCTCTTTCCGAGAACACGCTCCCCGCAAATTGGTGCTTTGAAGAGAGCGCAAGCCGCTGTTTCTCCATGGGGGCCGGAGCTTTCTTGCGCGCGAGACGGTGCTCGAACCGGCCCTGTTTCATCGGCATACTTGTTTGGACGAGTGCGGAGGGGGCGGGCACGTGCCGATGGAGATGGAAGAGGCGGTGGCCGCGATCGCCGGCTGGATGGGACTCGCGATCCCGGAGGCGTGCCGTGCGGGGGTCGCCGGCAACCTCGCGATCCTCGCGCGCCATATGGCGGTGGTCGAGGAGGCGGCGCGCGACGCCCCGGCCGATCCGGCGGAGCTGCTGCACCCGTGACGTCGGCGATCGGCATGGCGGCCGACGTGCGCGCGGGGCGCGTCACGGCGCGGGCGCTCGCGGACGAGGCCCTCGCGCGGATCCGCGCGCACAATCCGCGTCTGAACGCGTTCACGACCATCCTCGCCGAGCGGGCGCTGGCGGATGCCGACGCGGTCGACCGGGCGGTCGCGGCGGGACGCGATCCCGGACCGCTCGCCGGCGTCCCGTTCGCGGTGAAGAACCTCTACGACATCGAGGGTGTGACCACGATCGCGGGATCGCGGATCCTGCGCGACGCGCCACCGGCCGGGTGCGACGCGACCGCGGTGGCGCGACTGCGCGCGGCGGGTGCGGTGCTGGTGGGCGCGCTCAACATGGACGAGTTCGCCTATGGATTCGTCACCGAGAACTTCCATGACGGGCCGACGCGCAACCCGCACGCGCCCGACCGCATCGCCGGTGGTTCGTCGGGTGGGTCGGCGGCGGCGGTCGCGGCCGGGCTGGTGCCGATCACGATGGGGTCCGACACCAACGGATCGATCCGCGTGCCGGCGGCGCTGTGCGGCGTCTGGGGGCTGAAGCCGACCTTCGGGCGGCTGTCGCGCGCGGGCACGTTTCCGTTCGTGCCGGATCTCGACCATGTCGGCCCCTTCGCGCGCTCGGTGGCCGATCTGGCTGCCGCCTATGACGTGCTGCAGGGCCGCGATGCCGCCGATCCTGCCTGCACGGATCGGCCAGTCGAGGCGGCTTTGCCCGGCCTCGAAGCCGCAATCCGCGCGCCTCGGGTTGGCATCCTGCGCGGCTGGTTCGCGCAGGGCGCGAGCAGGGACGCACTTGAGGCGGTGGAGCGGGTGGCGGCGTCGTTCGCGTCGGTTCGCGATGTGGTGCTGCCAGGTGCGGCCGCCGCGCGATCGGCCGCGTTCTGCCTCACCGCGGCGCAAGGGGGCGAGCTGCATCGCGAGAGGCTCGCGGCGCGGCCGTTCGACTTCGATCCGGCCACGCGCGACCGGCTGTTCGCGGGGCTGCTGCTGCCGGCGGCGACCCTGTCGGCCGTGCGCCGCGTGCGCCGGCGTTTCCAGGACGAGATGGCGGCCGCGTTCGCCGGGTTCGACGTGCTGCTGGCGCCGTCGACGCCGTTCCCGGCCACGCCGATCGGTCAGGCCACCTGCGTGATCGACGGGGTCGAGGTTCCGGTGCGTGCCAATCTCGGCCTCTACACCCAGCCGATCAGCTTCGTGGGCCTGCCGGTGGTCGCAGCACCGGTGCTCGCGGCGCCGGCGCTGGGCGCGGGTCCGTTGCCGCTCGGGGTGCAGATCATCGGGCGCCCCTGGGATGAGGCGGGGATCCTGCGGGTCGCGGCGTGGCTCGAGCGGGCTGGCGTCTGCGGAGCCTGGTCATCGGGCGGGAGCGAGGGCGCATGCTGAACACGCCGCGCGCCCTCGGGGGCATGGTGACGTCGCCGCATCACGCGGCGAGCCAGGCGGGGCTCGACGTGCTGCGGGATGGCGGCTCGGCGGTGGAAGCCGCGATCGCGACGGCGGCGACGCTCGCGGTGGTGTACCCGCAGATGAATTCGATCGGCGGTGACGGGTTCTGGCTGATCGCCGAGCCGGGCGAGGCACCGGTCGCCATTTCGGCCTGTGGACGGGCGGGGGCGGCGGCCACCACGGCGCTGTATCGCGGGCATGGGCTGGACGCGATACCGGCGCGCGGCCCGCTCGCCGCCAACGCGGTGGCGGGAACGGTCTCCGGCTGGGCGGCGGCACGCGAGATCGACGCGCGCGCCGGCCGCGCGACGTTGTCGCTCGCGCGCCTGTTTCGCGACGCGATCCGGCACGCGGCGGACGGGATCGCGCCCGCACATTCGACGATTGCGATGATCGCGCAGAAGGCCCGCGAGCTCCGCGAGGTGCCCGGTTTCGCTTCGGTGTTCCTGCCCGATGGCGCGCCGCCCGGGACGGATGCGGTGTTTCGGCAGACGGCGCTGGCGCGCACGCTCGAGGCGCTCGCGGAGGACGGGCTCGACGGGTTCTATCGCGGCCCGCTCGGTCGTCGCATCGCGCGCGACCTCGACGCGGTGGGTGCGCCGGTGTCGGGCGAGGATCTGGCCGCGCACCAGGCGATCGTGGAGACGCCGCTGACCGTGTCGTTGCCGGGCGTGGAGCTGTTCAACACGCCGCCGCCGACGCAGGGTGTCGCCTCGCTGATGATCCTCGCGCTGTTCAGCCGGCTCGGCGTGCGCGATGCGGAGGGCTTCGACCACGTGCACGGGCTGGTGGAAGCGACCAAGCGCGCGTTCCTCTTTCGCGACCGGCACGTGCACGATCCCGAGCACATGGGTGTGGATCCGCAGGCGGTGCTCGACGACACGGCAGCGCTCGATGCACTTGCGCGCGCGATCGATCCTGCGACGGCCCTCCCCTGGCCGTCTCCGGGCGCGCCCGGCGACACGGTCTGGCTCGGTGCGATCGACGCCCGCGGGCAGGCGGTCAGCATGATCCAGAGCACGTATTGGGAGTTCGGATCGGGCGTGGTGCTGCCGGAGACCGGCATCATCTGGCAGAATCGCGGCTCGAGTTTCCGCCTTGGTGGCGACTGGAACGTTCTGCGGCCGGGTGCGCGGCCGTTCCACACGCTCAACCCTGCGATGGCGCGCTTTGCCGACGGGCGCACGATGGTCTACGGCACGATGGGCGGCGAGGGGCAGCCGCAGACGCAGGCGGCGGTGTTCTCGCGTTATGCGATGTTCGGGCAGGCGCTGCAGCAGGCGGTCACGGCGCCGCGCTGGCTGCTGGGTCGGACCTGGGGCGAGGACAGCACGACGTTGAAGCTCGAGTCCCGTTTTGATGCTGCTCTGATCGATCAGCTTCGCCAGGCCGGTCACGCGGTCGAGCTCGTGCCGGATTTCTCCGCGACGATGGGTCATGCCGGCGCGATCGTGCGGCACGCGAGCGGCGTGATCGAGGGTGCGGCCGATCCGCGCAGCGACGGCGCGGTGGCGGCACTGTGACCGCCGGCACGCAGGCGATCGCGCGCTGCGACGCGCTGGGCGCGCCGCCGTTCAGCCTGCACGATGATCGGCTGTTCCGCCCGTTCCTGTCGGCAGCACATCTGGCCGCGCGCGCGACGATCGCCGGCTGGATGCGCGAGGCCGGTCTCGAGACGCGGGTCGATGCCGTCGGCAACCTGATCGGCCGCAGAACGGGACCCAGCGGTTCCCGGACATTGCTGATCGGCTCGCATATCGACAGCGTGGAGAATGCCGGCCGCTACGACGGTGCGCTCGGCGTGATGATCGGGATTGCGTGCGCGGCGGCGCTCGTCGGCCGTGATCTTCCGTTCGCACTCGAGGTGATCGCGTTCGGCGACGAGGAGGGCTCGCGCTTTCCGGTCTCGATGATGTGCTCGCGTGCGATCACGCGACCGCTCGAGCGCGCGTTCCTCGACCTCGCCGACCGCGACGGCGTGACCGTGCGCGAGGCGCTGCGGCAGGCGGGCCACGATCCCGACGCGGTGCCGCAGGCGGCCCGAACGGCGGGCGACATCCTCGCCTATGTCGAGCCGCATATCGAGCAGGGGCCGGTGCTCGAAGCGCTGGCACTTCCGGTCGGGATCGTGACGGGGATCGCGGGACAGCTGCGTCTCGTGGCGCGCTTCACCGGGATCGCGGGACATGCCGGCACCACGCCCATGCATCTGCGGCGCGATGCGATGGCCGCCGCGGCGGAGGCGATCCTCGCGGTCGAGCGCATCTGCGGTGCAGGGGGCGCCGATCTCGTGGGCACTGTCGGCCGCGTCGTGCCGTCCACCGGTGCGTTCAACGTCATTGCCGGCGATGTCGAGCTCGGCATCGATATCCGCGCGGCGGTGGATGCGGATCGTGATGCGGCGGCGCGCGCGCTGCGGCGCGAGATCGCCGACATCGCCCACCGTCGCGGTGTGGCGGTCACGATCGAGACCGCGCAGACACTCGCGGCGAGCCCGTCCGATCCGGAGCTGGTGGCGATGCTCGAGGCGGCGGTCGTGGCGGCGGGTGCGACACCGCATCGCCTCGTCAGCGGCGCCGGGCATGATGCGATGACCGTGGCGGCGATCGCACCCACCGCCATGCTGTTCATCCGCTGCGCCGGCGGGATCAGCCACAACCCCGCGGAGCATGCGACAGCGTCGGACGCGGACACCGCGATCCGCACGCTGATCGCCTTCGTCGAACGCCTTGGGAGCCAGCACGCATGAACGCGCGCGATATCGATCCGCCCCGCCGGCTCCTGATGGGTCCGGGACCTGCGGACGCCCATCCGCGCGTGCTGCGCGCGATGTCGGCGCAGCTGCTCGGCCAGTTCGATCCCGAGTTCACCGAATACATGAATGAAACCATGGCGCTCTACCGCCAGGTGTTTCGCACGGAGAACCGCTGGACGTTCCTGATCGACGGCACCGCGCGCGCTGCGATCGAGGCGGCGCTGGTCTCGCTGCTGGCTCCGGGCGACCGGCTTCTGGTGGCGAGTTTCGGCCGGTTCGGCGGATTGCTCGAGGAGATCGGCGCGCGCGCCGGCGCCGAGGTGCACACGATCGCGGCCGAATGGGGCACGATTCTGTCGCACGGCACGATCGAGACCGCGATCGCCGAGTATCGTCCGCGTGTGTTCGCGACCGTGCATGGCGACACGTCGACCACCATGGCCCAGCCGCTCGACGGCATCGGCGAGCTCTGCCGGCATCACGGAGCGTTCTTCTACGTCGATGCGACGGCAACGCTTGCCGGCATGGATGTCGACACCGATGGGTGGGGCGCGGACGTGATCACCGCCGGTCTGCAGAAATGCCTGGGCGGCCCGTCCGGATCGGCGCCGATCACGATTTCGGACCGGGCCGCCGCGCACATCGCCGGGCGCCGCCATGTCGAGCGCGGCCTCGGCGATCCGGGCGGTGCCGGCATCCGCATTGGCTCCAATTACTTCGATCTCGCGATGCTGATGGATTACTGGTCCGAGCGTCGGCTGAACCACCACACCGAAGCGACGACGATGCTCTACGGCGCGCGCGAATGTGCCCGTATCGCGCTCGAGGAGGGACTCGCCGCCCGCATCGCGCGTCACGCCGCCTGCGGCCGTGCGGTGTCGCGCGGGCTGGAAGCGATGGGGCTGACGCTCTACGGTGACGGCGCGCACCGGATGAGCAACGTGACGGGCGTACTGATCCCGCCCGGCGTCGACGGCGAACGCGTCCGCGGCCGCATGCGCGAGGATTTCTCCATCGAGATCGGCTCGTCCTTCGGTCCGCTGCACGGCCGGATCTGGCGGATCGGTGCGATGGGCTACAATGCGACCCGGCCCGCGGTGCTGTCGACGCTCGCCGCTTTCGAAACGGTGCTGCGGGGCGAGGGTTTTGCCGCGCGCGCCGGCTTCGAGGCCGCACGCGCCGCGTTGGTCGAGGCCGGGGTCGCATGAGCGGTTTCTATCCCCGCGACCTGGTCGGCTACGGTGCGAACCCGCCGCACGCGCGCTGGCCGGACGATGCACGCATCGCGGTGCAGTTCGTCGTCAACTACGAGGAGGGTGGCGAGCGGAGCATCCTGCATGGCGACCGGGAGTCCGAGGCGTTCCTCTCCGAAATGATCGGCGCGCAGCCGGTGCAGGGCGCGCGCCATATCGCGATGGAGAGCCTCTACGAATACGGCGCGCGGGCCGGCTTCTGGCGGCTGCATCGGCTGTTCACGGAGTTTGCGCTGCCCGTCACGGTGTTCGGCGTCGCCATGGCGATGGAACGCAATCCCGACGCAGTCGCTGCCATGCTCGACGCCGGCTGGGAGATCGCATCGCACGGGCTGCGCTGGATCGACTACCAGCACGTGCCGGAGGAGATCGAACGGGCCCATATCGCCGAGGCGATCGCGGTCCATACACGACTGACGGGTGCGCGTCCGCGCGGCTGGTATCAGGGGCGCACCAGTCCCAACACCGCGCGCCTCGTGGCCGAGGAAGGCGGCTTCGTCTATGATGCGGATTCCTATGCCGACGACCTGCCCTATTACGACCGCAGCCACGGCCGCCCGCAACTGATCGTCCCCTACACGCTCGACACCAACGACATGCGCTTCGCGGCCCTGCAGGGGTTCAACTCGGGGACGCAGTTCTTCGACTATCTGCGAGACGCGTTTGACATTCTCTATGCGGAAGGAGAAACGACGCCTCGCATGCTGTCGATCGGGCTGCATTGCCGTCTCGTCGGGCGTCCGGCGCGGCTGGCCGCGTTGCGGCGCTTCATCGCGCACATCCGCGCGCATGATCGCGTGTGGGTCGCAACCCGGCTCGACATCGCGCGGCACTGGCTCGCCACCCACCCGCCCGAGGAGCTGTAGCGCATGGTGATCGACGATCCTGCGACGCTCGCGGAGGTGACGGCAGCGTTCGCGCGCTATGAGCGCGCGTTGATGGAGAACGATACCGCCGCGCTCGACGCGATGTTCTGGGAGTCTTCGAGTGTCGTTCGCTACGGCGTGGGCGAGAATCTTTATGGCTCGGCCGAGATCGCCGCGTTCCGCCGCACCCGCACGGGCGGCGCGCCGCCGCGGACGCTCACACGCACCGTCATCACGACCTTTGGCACCGACTTCGGGACCGCCTGCACCGAGTATGTGCGGGCAGGGGGCAACGCTGTTGGCCGGCAGACGCAGTCCTGGGTCCGCCTGCCCGAAGGCTGGCGCGTCGTGGCCGCCCATGTCTCGCAGATGGCGGCGTTCTCGTGACGCGCATGCCGCCCCCGCTCGACGGCATCCCGGTGGCGGATGACGATCGTCTCGTCTTCCAGCGCGTCTATGGCCATCTGTTCGAGCACTCGCCCTGGGTGGTCGAGCGGGCCGGCGAGGCGCGGCCCTTCGCGGACGCGGCCGCACTCGCACGCCGTTTCGAGACGGTGATCGGGCAGGCGAACGCCGACGAGCAACTGGCACTGATCCGCGCGCATCCCGAACTCGGCGACCGCATCAGGATCCGCGCAGGGAGCCTGACCCCGAGCTCGGCGGCCGAGCAGGCGAGTGCCGGGCTCGACCAGCTGACGGAGGTGCAGTTCGAGACCTTCCAGTCCCTGAACGCCGCCTATCGTGCGCGCTTCGGCTTTCCGTTCATCATCTGCGTGCGCCTGCACGACCTGGCCGGCATCGAGGCCGCGATGCGCCGGCGCATCGAGAACGACCACGACACCGAGCGCGCGGAAGCGCTGAAGCAGGTGGCGCTGATCGGCGCGCTGCGGCTTGCGACCGTCGCGCGGCCGGCAGGCCTTGCGGCGCATGAGCAGCGTCTTCGGCACGAGCTCGACATGCTCGCGTTTCCGCGCGACTGGAGCGAGCGGACGCTCGACGCCGCGGGCCGCCCGGTTCTCGATGTCGCGGTCGTGGGCGCGGGGCAGTGCGGGCTTGCCGCCGCCTTCGGCCTCATGCGCGAGGGCGTGCGCAACATCCTCGTTCTCGACGAGAATCGGCAAGGCGCGGAAGGACCGTGGGTCACCTACGCGCGCATGATCACGCTGCGGACACCGAAAGAGCTCACTCCGATCGATTTCGGGATCCCGGGCCTCACCTTTCGTGCCTGGTGGGAGGCGCAGTACGGCGAGGCAAGCTGGCATGAGCTTGCCCGCGTCCCGCGCGAGGAGTGGATGCGCTACCTCCTGTGGTATCGCCGCGTGCTCGATCTGCCGGTCCGCAATGACGCCCATGTCGAGCTGGTCGAGCCGCTCGGCGACAACCTGTTCGCGGTGCACCTTGCCGGCGGCGAGCGACTCACCACGCGCAAGGTGGTACTGGCGACCGGCATCCAGGGCGGGGGCGCGTGGTGGACGCCGGAATTCGTGCGCGACAGCGTGGCCGCGCATCTCTTCGCACATACATCGGAACCGATCGACCCGGAACGCATCAATGGCAGGCGGATCGCGATCCTGGGCGCCGGTGCTTCGGCGTTCGACAACGCCCAGCACGCGCTGCGGGAAGGAGCGGCCTCGGTCGACGTGTTCGTGCGCCGCACGAGCTTTCCCCGCGTCAATCCAATTCGCTACCTCGAGCGCTCCGGCCTCCTGCGCAACTTTCCGCTTCTGGATGACGCCCGCAAATACCGGGTGATCGATCATTTCCTGCGTCATGCCCAGCCGCCGACCAACGACACGTTCAGTCGCGCCGCGTCCTACCCCAGTTTTACGCTGCATCTGGGCGAAGGCTGGAATGCGCTCGCGCCGGAGGGTGAGGGCGTGCGCGTCGAGACGCCGAAAGGCAGCTACGAATTCGACTTTCTCATCCTCAGCACGGGCCTGCGCAATGATCCCGCTTTGCGCCCGGAACTGGCACTCGTGCGCGACGACATCGCGCTCTGGCGCGATCGCTACCGGCCGGACGACGGTGAGCGCAACTCTGCGCTCGACGAGCACCCGTATCTCGGCGGCGGCTTCGAGCTCAACGCGCGAACCGAGACGGGGCGCGCGCGCCTGCACGGATTGTTCGTGTTCAACTACTCGGCGCTCGCGAGTCTCGGCTTGTCGGCCTCCGCGCTGTCGGGGCTGAAGCCCGCGCTGCCTCGTCTGGTCGGCGCGATCACGGGCCAGCTGTTCCTCGACCAGCAGGACGCGCTGCTCGCCTCCTTCATCAACTACGACGAACCAGAGTTCGAGGGACAATGGCCGGCCGCCTGACCACGCACGCTCTTGATCAGACGCGCGGCGTCGGCGCCGCCGGCCTGCGCGTGACGCTCACCGGGCCGAGCGTGGCCGCGCCTGTCGGAATCGCACTCGACCGTGACGGGCGGGGCGTTCTGCTGGAATCAGGCCTCGAGCCCGGTCCGCACGTGCTCGTCTTCGACGTCGCGGAGTACCATCGTGGCGTCGGACTGACGCTCACCGATCCGCCCTTCCTCGACCACGTGACGATCGCGTTCGGGATCGCTGACGCCAGCACGCATCACCACGTGCCGCTCCTGCTCAGCCCCTACGGCTACAGCACCTATCGCGGTTCATGAGAACACCGTGGACCTGAACACGATCGAGCGTGTGGTTCGGCCGCGGGCACGCGAGGAGCTTCCGACGCTGGCGGAAGGTGACGCGTTCCTGGCCGGTGGAACCTACCTGTTCTCGGAGCCGCAGCCGCATCTGCGGCGGCTGATCGACCTTACCGGTTTCGGCTGGATCCCGATCGAGACGAGCGATGCCGGAATGCGGATCGCCGCCACCTGCACGCTTGAGCGGCTCGGCAAGGTTGATCGCTCGCCCGCATGGCCGGCTCTCGCGCTGTTTGCCGACACCAGCGAGGCGCTCTGGGGATCCTTCAAGATCCACAAGGCCGCGACCGTCGGCGGCAATCTGTGCTTGGCACTTCCCGCCGCACCTGTCGCAGCGCTCGCGGTCGCACTCGACGGTGATTGCGAGATCTGGAGCCCGAATGGCGGCACGCGCAGGCTTGCAGCCCTCGACTTCATCATCGGCGATGGGCGCAACGCGCTCGCCCCCGGCGAACTCCTGCGTGCGGTCGCACTCCCCGCGCGCGCGCTCGGCCGTCAGGTGGCGTTCCGTCAGGCCTCGCTCACGATGTTCGGGCGCTCGGGCGCGCTCGTGATCGCGACACGCGGCGCGACTGAACTCACCGTCACGGTCACCGCCGCGGTGCGCCGTCCCGTGCGGATCGCGTTTGCCGACCGCCCGTGCCCGGGCGCTCTGCACGCCGCGATCGATGCGGCGATCCCCGCCGACCTTCTGCACGACGACGTGCATGGCAGCCCGGCCTGGCGGCGTCACATGACGCATCGTCTCGCGCGCGAGGCCGTGGACGCGCTGTCGTGATCGTTCTAGACGGTGTCGAGCGGGCCTTCGATCCGCGTCCCGGCCAATGCCTGCGCACCGCGTTGCGCGAGCTCGGCGCGTTCGGCGTCAAGCGCGGCTGCGACGCGGGCGATTGCGGCGCGTGCACGGTGCTGGTGGACGGCGAGCCGTTCCATTCCTGCCTCGTGCCCGCCTTTCGCGCCGACGGGCGTGTGGTCACCACGATCGCCGGGCTGGCCTCACCGGACGGCACGCTCCACCCGATGCAGGCGGCCTTCGCCAAAGCGGGATCGTTCCAGTGCGGCTATTGCACGCCGGGCATGATCATGACCGCGGCGAGCCTGAACCAGGCGCAACGCAGCGCACCGGCACGCGCGCTGAAGGGCAACATCTGTCGCTGCACCGGCTATCGCGCGATCGCGGACGCGATCGATGGGATCGTGCATGCCGATGTGGACGCGCGCGGCCATGGCGGCAACCTGTCCGCACCCGCCATGCGCGAGGTCGTGACGGGAGCTGCGTCGTTCACTTTCGATCTCGAGCCGCCGCCCGGCATGCTGCATGTGAAGCTCGTGCGTTCGCCGCATGCCCATGCGCGCATCCTGCGCATCGACCGCGCGCCGGCGCTGGCGATCCCCGGCGTGGTGCTGGTGCTCGCGCATGACGACGTCGAGCCGCATCGGCTGTTCTCCACCGCGCGTCACGAGGATTGGCGGCTCGATCCCGACGACACGGCGATCTTCGACGAGCGTGCGCGTCATGTCGGGCAGCGTGTCGCGGCCGTCGTGGCCGAGACACTCGCGGCGGCCGAGGCGGGGGCGCGGGCGTTGGCGATCACCTGGGACATCCTGCCGGCGATCGCGGATCCGGAGGCTGCCCGCGCGCCGGGTTCGCCGATGGTGCACGACAAGGACGCGGAATCCCGTATCGAGGAGCCCGCGCGCAATGTGCTCGCCGCACTCCATGCAGGGGTGGGCGACGTGGAGGCCGCACTCGCGGAATGCGTCCATGTGGTCGAGGCGGAATACGAAACCCAGCGCCTGCACCACGCGGCGCTCGAGACGCATGGCGCGCTGGCAGAGATCGACGCGGACGGCACGATCGTCGTGCGCACCAGCACGCAGGTGCCGTTCCTGACGCGGGATGCGCTGGCACGTCTGTTCGCGAGACCGCGCGCCAGCATTCGTGTCATCGCGGGCCGCGTCGGGGGTGGCTTCGGCTCCAAGCAGGAGATGCTGGTCGAGGATGTCGTGGTGCTAGCAGCGCTTCGCACAGGCCGTCCCTGCGCGCTCGAACTCACCCGCGTGGAAGCGATCGAAGCGACGCCGCACCGGCATCCGATGCGCACGCGCGTGCGCGCCGGCTGCGATGCGTCCGGCACGCTGCGTGCGCTCGCGATCGACGTGCTGTCGAACACGGGCGCCTACGGCAATCATGGCAGCGGCGTGCTCTATCATGCCTGCTCGACCTCGATCGGCGTGTATCGCTGCCCGAACAAGCGGGTGGACGCCGAAGTGGTCTACACGCACACGCCGCCCGCCGGCGCGTTCCGCGGCTACGGGCTCAGCCAGACCTCGTTCGCCGTCGAGGGCGCGATCGACGAGTTGGCAGCGCGCGCCAGCATCGATCCATTCACCTTTCGCCGGCGCAACGTGATCGGGCCCGCGGATCCGATCGTCGCCTGGGAGGTCGAGCACGGCACCGTGCTCGGCTCCTACGGGCTCGACCAGTGCCTGGACCTGGTGGAGCAGGCCCTGGCTCACGGTGCGGACAACGTGCCGAGACCGGCCGGTCCCGATTGGCGGATCGGCCGCGGCATGGCGCTCGGGATGTGCGAGACCATCCCGCCCGGCGGCCATCCGGGCGAGTCGCGGCTGCGCCTGCTGCCGGGCGGCGGCTTCGAGCTCGCGGTCGGCACGGCCGAGTTCGGTAATGGCAGCACCACGGTGCATGTGCAGATCGCGTCCACGCTGCTCGAGGCCGCACCCGCGGACATCAGGATCATCCAGTCCGACACCGCGCTGGTCGAGCACGACACGGGTGCGTTCGGCAGCACGGGCACGGTGGTGGCCGGGGCCGCGACCGAGGCGGCGTGCCGGGCGATGTCGTTGCGGTTGCGCGAGATTGCCGCCGCGATCGCGGATGTTCCGGTCGCGGCCTGCCGCTTGATTGCGGGCGCCGTGCTCGCGGGGGAGCGTCGCATTCCGCTCGCCGCGATCGCGGAGGCGGCTTCCGGCCTCACGGTGACGGGCCAGACGCCCGGCCTGCACCGCTCGGCCTCGTTCAACGTGCACGGGATCCGCCTCGCGGTGGATCTCGCCACCGGCCGCATCGTGATCCTGCGCTCCGTGCAGGCGGCGGATGCGGGCACGGTGATCAATCCGATGCAGTGCCGCGGCCAGGTGGAAGGCGGGGCCGCCCAGGCGTTCGGGGCCGCATTGTTCGAGGAGGTGCGCATCGACGCTGAAGGCCGCGTGACCAATCCCGCCTTCCGTTCCTACCACATCCCGCGTTTCGCCGACGTGCCGCGCACCGAGGTGCTGTTCGCGAAGACCTATGACCGGCTCGGACCGCTCGGTGCCAAATCCATGAGCGAGAGCCCGTTCAATCCGGTGGCCCCGGCCGTCGCGGCGGCCTTGCGCGATGCCACCGGCATCGCGTTCCGCAACACACCCTTTCGCGCCGATCGCGTCTTTGAGAGGCTGCTGCAGGAAGGCCTCGTGCCGGAGGGTCGATGATGTTCGGACTGATCACCGAGTTCCGGGTCGCGGCCGCGCAGCGCGCCGCCTTCGAGGCCATCCTGGTGGCCGCCGTGCCCGGCCTGGATGGCTGCCTCAGCTACGTGGTCGCCGCCGACATGAGTCGCGACGACTCGGTGTGGGTGACGGAGGTCTGGCGCGACCGGGAGAGCCACGCCGCATCGCTCGCGACCCATGCTGTGAAAACGGCGATCGACCAGGCGCGTCCGATGATCACGGGCATGGGCGTGCGGGTCCAGACGCGGCCTGCCAACGGACCTTGAGCGAACGCCAAAATGAACTCGGCCAACGAATGGCCGTTCAAGTCATCATGAGGCGGTCAGCACCACCGACTGCGAAACCCAACTCGGCTAATCGCAAGAAAAGCGAGTAGACCCAATTGGTTGAAGCTCTGGCACGAGCTTCGCTGTTCTCTCCTCGCCGACCTTCCGGGTCGGGTCTTCGGGAGTGAACCTCATGGCCGTCATCCTCGCGCATCCCGCCGCCGCCCGCGCCGCCAACGGCCGCGTCATGGCACGTCGTCCGCGTCGGGCTGCACGTGACATCCCTCTTCCGCCCTCGCGCGCCGCCGCCGAGGCGCTCCCGAAGCGCCGAGGCTCCCTCCTCATGGCGAGCCTTGTGCCGCTCCTGCTGGCAAGTGCGACCGCAGACGCCGTGACGTTTCTCGGTGGGGCGGGCGCACCCGCTTTGCCGACCGCTCACGCCTCCGCCTCGTTCTGCGCTTCCCCTTGGGCCTGACGCCGTCCCGTGAGCATCCCGTGGACGCGCAGATGATGGCGGAACTGGTAGTAGGTCAGGCCGAGACGGATCGCCGCCTGTTTCTGGTTGAAGCGGGCTGCTTCCAGCGCCTCGCCCAGGAGCCTGGCCTCGAAGGCGCGGGTGCGTTCGGTGAAATCCTCGCCGGTCGGCACGTCGGCTGCGGCACTGCCGGCCGCGGGCGCGGGAAGCGCGGGCAAGGGACGCGCGGGGGCCTCGTCCGCGACTGCCGCGGCGACGGCGGCGAGCGGCGCCCAGCCGGCGGTGCCGAACGGGTCGATCACCACCGCCTCGAGCCGTCGCTCCGGCCGTTCCATCCGCGCCACGCTGCGCTCGACCGCGTTGCGGAGCTCGCGCACGTTGCCCGGCCAGTCATGCCCGAGCAGCTGCGCCTCCGCAGTGGGGCCGAAGCCCGCGAAGTAGCTGCGCTTGAGCTCGGCGGTCATGCGGCGGGCGAAATGCTCGGCGAGGCGCAGGATGTCCTCGGGCCGCGCGCGCAGCGGCGGCACGTTGATCACGTCGAAGCTGAGGCGGTCGAGCAGGTCGGCGCGGAATTTGCCGATCCGCGCGAGCGCCGGCAGGTCCGCGTTGGTGGCGCCGATCAGGCGGACGTCCACCGTGATCGTCTCGTTGCCGCCGACCCGCTCGAACGTGCCGTATTCGGCAACGCGCAAGAGCTTCTCCTGCACCGACAGCGACGCGGTGGCGATCTCGTCGAGGAAGATCGTGCCGCCATCGGCCATCTCGAAGCGGGACTGGCGGCGCCGCTGGGCGCCCGTGTAGGCGCCGGCCTCGTGGCCGAACAGCTCGCTGTCCAGAAGCTGGTCGGACAGCGCCGCGCAGTTCAGCTTCAGGAACGGCCGATCCCAGCGCGGCGAGAGATAGGCGAGGCGGGAGGCGACCAGCTCCTTGCCGGTGCCGCGTTCGCCGATCACCAGCACCGGCCGGTCAACGGTGGCGGCCTGGCTCACATGCGCGAGCATCGCGTGGAAGGCCGGCGCCTCGCCGATGGGCGTCCCCGGACCCTGATTCGAGTTGGCGTTCTTGGCCATTGGGCGGCGCACCTTGCCATGCTGCAATGGCGGGATTGTTCCACCCGCGGCCCGCCCGCGCAACGCCGCCGAACGCCGTCGCGCTTGGCACGCCTGATGCAGTCCGCTCGCTTCAATCGGTCGGACGAGACCTTTCCCTCAACCCCTGTCCGGAGTGCTGCGATATGAGCATCTTCTCCCGCCTCGCCGACATCGTGAATTCCAACCTCAACGCGATCCTCGCCTCGGCCGAGGATCCGGAGAAGATCATCCGTCTCGTCATCCAGGAGATGGAGGACACGCTGGTGGAGGTGCGCTCCCAGGCGGTGCGCACGATCGCCGAGCGCAAGGAGCTCGAGCGCCGCGCGGCGACGCTCCGGCGCGACGAGGCGGAGTGGCAACGCAAGGCCGAGCTCGCTCTGTCGCGCGACCGCGAGGACCTGGCGCGCGGGGCGCTGCAGGCGCGTCTGGCCGTGGTGCGCGGCCGCGAGGCGCTCGACGAGCAGATTGCGGCGGTGGTCACCGGGCTCGACCAGCTGAACGGAGATATCGGCAAGCTGCAGGAGAAGCTCGCCGATGCGCGGTCGCGCCAGCGCTCGCTCGCGGCCAGGCACAAGGTTGCGAGCAACCGGCTGCGGGTGCGCCAGAACCTGCATGACGAGCGCATCTCGGACGCGTTCTCGCGCTTCGAGCAGGTCGAGCGCGCGCTCGACGTGGCCGAAGGACGGGTCGACGTCTACGATCTCGGCCGCGGCACCCCGCCCAGCCTGGAAGCGGAGCTCGCCAGCCTCGAGACCGATGCGGTGGTCGATGACGAGCTCGCCCGCCTCAAGCGCCGGCTCGGCGGCGGCGGCGGCGGTGGCGGCGTGCCGGCCACACGCCCGTCGGGTGCGGTCGACGACGAGCGCTCGTAGCACCGCGGGGCGGCTCGGAACCGCTCCGGCGATGTGCTTTATGGACGCAAATGATGTGAGCGCCCCCGGGGGCGGACGATCGCGTCCGCCGACAGGAATGCCACGGAAGCGGAGCCGCTTCGAATGAACTGGGACCTCGTCGTTATTTTCGGGTTCGTGCTGGTGCTGGTCGCCATGCGCGGCTGGTTCGCGCTGCAGCGCGGCGGCACGGGAGCGCTGTCGGCCGCCGACCAGCTCGCGCTCGACCGCGCGCTGGCCGAGGCGCGGCGGCTGGAGGAGCGAGTCGACGCGCTGGAGCGCGTCCTCGACGAGGACATGCCCGGCTGGCGTCGAAAGCTCGCGTCGTGACCGGTCACGCGCTCTGCGGGGTGAGCCCGCGCGTCCTCCTGCTGCTGGCGGCGGCCCTGCTGCCGTTCGGTGCGGCCCCCGCCTTCGCGCTCACCAACGCGACGGAAGTGACCGTGGTCGCCCATTGCGGCGACAATGACGGCGCGGTGACGATCGACTCCGATCCGGGCCTGCACGGCGCGATGGTGGTCACCGGCGATGCGGGCCGCATCGACCCGCCCGCCGGCGGCCACGGCAACGCGACCGTGGAGCTCGCCTGCACGAGCGACGCGTCGATGACGCTGACCGTGCCGCGCGATCCGGGATTCCGTGTCGCGATCGACGCGATCGGGGCCACCGAGTGGCATCTGGGCGAGCTCGCGGGTCCGCTCGGCGCCACGCTGCGGGGCTCGGGCGATCTGGATGCGCGGGCGCTGCTGGGCGGCATGGACGTGACCAGCTACGAGGCCGACGACATCAAGATCGCGCGCGTGGCCGGCGACGCGGCGTTCCACGGCCGCGGCTCGGGCGACCTGACGATCGGCGACCTGCGGAGCGGAAAATTCCTGTCCGACACGATGGGCTCGGGCGACGTGGTGGTAAGGACCGGCCATGTGGGCGCGCTGAACGTGCAGACCCGCGGCTCGGGCGACGTGACGCTCGGCGCCGACGCCGGCACGGCCGATCTCTCGACCTTCGGCTCGGGCGACATCCGCGTGGCCGCGGTCACGGGCGCGCTCACCCAGTTCCACGCCGGTTCCGGCGACATCACGATCGACGGCCGCCGCGCGGGCGACCACGTCAACATCAACTGGGACCAGAGCGCCGGCCACGACGTGGTCATCACCGACGGCGCCGGGCACAGCGGCCACATCCCGGGCGCGGTCGCGGCGCAGATCGCCGACGTCGCCGGGACGATCTTCCACCTGGTGCTCCTCGCCATCGGTGTGGGCATCGTGGTGGCCCTGGTCCGCCTGGTGCGCCGCCACCGGCGGGGCTTGCCGGCCTCGCGGAACGCGGCCCCGCGCGCGGCCGAGCCGCGCGTGGCGGAGCTCGCCACCCTGCTCGCCCGCGTGAGCGAGCGCGCGTCGCGGCTGGAATCCTGCGTCACCAGCAAGGAGTTCGAGCTTCATCGCGGATTTCGCGAGCTCGGTGATTGAGCGGCTTGCTTGACCCTGCCGGGGCGCCCTTCGCATATGCAGGCGTGAGAACTGGCGCATAAGGGTTTCATGGCCGATCCTTCGTCCGGCGTGCCCGACTACAAGCACACCGTCTTCCTGCCGCAGACCGCCTTTCCGATGCGCGGCGACCTGCCCGCGCGCGAGCCGGCGCTGCTGGCGGAGTGGGAGGCGTCCGGGCTGGCCGCCGCACTCGACGCTGCGAGCGAGGGTCGTCCGGCGTTCGTGCTGCATGACGGGCCGCCCTACGCCAACGGGCATCTCCACATCGGACATGCGCTGAACAAGATCCACAAGGACGTGATCAACCGCGCCCAGCGCATGGCCGGCCGCGCCGTGCACTACGTGCCGGGCTGGGACTGCCACGGCCTGCCGATCGAGTGGAAGGTCGAGGAGGAGTACCGCGCCGCCGGACGCGACAAGGACCAGGTGCCGGTGCTGCAGTTCCGCGCCGAGTGCCGCGCCTATGCCGCCAAGTGGATGGAGGTGCAGGAAGGCGAGTTCCGCAGGCTCGGCATCGAGGGCGACTGGCAGCACCGCTACAGCACGATGGATTTCGCGTCCGAGGCGGCGATCGTGGGGGAGATCGGGCGGTTCCTCCTGAACGGGCTGCTCTATCGCGGCCTGCGCCCGGTGATGTGGAGCCCGGTCGAGAAGACCGCGCTGGCCGAGGCCGAGATCGAGTATCACGAGCACAAGAGCACCACGATCTGGGTGCGCTTCCCGCTGGTGTCGGGGCCGCTGGCGACAACCGGCGCCGCGGTGGTGATCTGGACCACCACCCCCTGGACCATGCCGGGTAACCGTGCGATCGCGTACGGGGCGGCGTTTGACTACGTGCTGATCCGGGTGGACGCGGTGGCCGCTGACAGCCGGGCCCGGATGGGCGAGCGGCTGCTGGTGGCCGAGGAACTGGCGGCCAAGGTTGCCGCCGATACCGGGATCGCGCGCTTCACCGTGGAGCGGACGGTCTCGGGCTTCGAGCTCGCGGGCCATGTCGCCGCCCATCCTCTGCGCGGCGGCGGCTACGAGCATGACGTCCCGCTGCTGGCGGGCGATTTCGTGACCGTCGACCAGGGCACCGGCTTCGTCCACATCGCTCCGAGCCACGGCGAGGAGGATTTCGCGCTGGGCGTGGCCAACGGCGTCGAGGTGCCGGAGACGGTGGGCCCGGACGGTCGCTACAATGAGTGGGTGCCGCGCTGGGGCGGGCTGCACGTGTTCAAGGCGGCCGACCCGATCTGCGCCGCGCTCGACGAGTTCGGCGGGCTGCTCGCGCGCGGCACCATCACCCATTCCTATCCGCATTCGTGGCGCTCGCGGGCGCCGCTGATCTTCCGCGCCACGCCGCAATGGTTCATCCGGCTGGACGGCGAGGGCCCGTCCGGCGGAGCCGGAAACGCGAGCCCGTCCGGCGGAGCCGGAAAC
>CAXTVZ010000034.1:0-20977 GCA_964247685.1 uncultured Acetobacteraceae bacterium | reverse complement strand
GCGCACGGCACCGTCACCCGCCACTTCCGCGAGCACCAGAAGGGCCGGCAAACCAGCACGAACCCGATCGCCTCGATTTTCGCCTGGACCCGCGGACTGATCTATCGCGGTCGGTTCGACGAGACGCCCGACGTGGTGCGGTTCGCCGAGACGCTCGAGCGGGTGTGCGTCGAAGCGGTGGAATCGGGCGAGATGACGAAGGATCTGGCGATGCTGATCGGGCCGGAGCAGCCGTGGTTGACGACCGAGGCGTTCCTGGGACGGCTCGATGAACGGTTGCAGGCGGCGCTCGCGTAAAGAAGGCCAGGGGCTCTGCCCCTGGACCCCGCTGGGGTCTTGACCCCAGACCCCTCAACAATAGGCAGGTCCAGGAGGGCCTTCCCTCCTGGCGGGGTCAAGGGGCAGAGCCCCTTGCCTTCTTAAGCCGCCGACTTGGCGCGATCCTCCGCCTGGATCTCCTCCAGCGCCTTCGCCCAATACTCGTCATTCCGCCCCAGCGGCCGGCCGTCGCGCTCCCACAGATGGTAGGCGCGGATCCGAACCCGCTCGTCCGTCTTCTTCGCTTCCTCGCTCATCGTCTCGCCCTCCCGCGCCGCACGGTCGGACCCCCGTGCAACGTCAACGAGCGATAACATCGGAACGAGCGCGTTCGTTCGCCAGGATGATCAATCCCCCTGACGGAAAGGCGACAATTCCGCGAGCGCTTCCATCTCGCGGAACATCGCGGGGCGCTCCTCCTCCAGCGCCGACGCCACGGCACGACGCAGGCCCCCATGCGCGATCCAGTGCGCCGAGTAGGTCGGCACCGGCAGGTAGCCGCGCTGGATCTTGTGCTCGCCCTGCGCACCAGCCTCGACCCGCTGCAGGCCCTGGCCGATCGCGAACTCGATCGCCCGGTAATAGCAGAGCTCGAAATGCAGGAACGGCCAGTCGCCGGTGCAGCCCCAGTTGCGCCCGTAGAGCGCGTCCCGTCCCATCAGGTTGAGCGCGCCGGCGACGGGGGTGCCGTCGTGTTCCGCCAGCATCAGCACGACACGATCGCCCAGGCGCTCTCCGAGCAGCGGAAAGAAACGCTCGGTCAGATACGCGCTGCCCCATTTGCGGTCGACGGTCGACAGGTAGAAGCGGTGGAACGCCCGCCAATGCGACCGTTCGATCTCCTCCCCCCGCAGCGTGCGAAACACGAGGCCGGACTCCTGCGCGTCCCGCCGCTCTCGCCGGATCGCCTTGCGCTTGCGGGAGTTCAGCGCCGCGAGGAACGCGTCCCAGTCGGCATATCCATTGTTCGACCAGTGAAACTGCATGCCGACGCGACGCAGCCAGCCCGCCTCGCCCAGCGCCTCCCACTCCGCCTCGGTGCAGAAGTTCACGTGCACCGAGGAGAGGTCCAGGGAGTGCCCCGCATCGGCCAGCGCCGCGCCGATCGCCTCGATCGCAGGGGCGGCCTGATCCGCCCGGCGGAGGAGGCGCGGTCCCGGCACCGGGCTGAAGGGCGAGGCCACCAGCAGCTTCGGGTAGTAGTCGCCCCCCGCGCGCTCGAAGGCGTGGGCCCAGCCATGATCGAACACGTATTCGCCGTAGCTGTGCGCTTTCACGTAGGTCGGCGCGCAGGCCAGCAGCGCGCCGCCCCCGTCGCGGAAGGCCGCGTGCTGCGGCAGCCAGCCGGTGCGGCGGCCGGTCGAGCCGCTGTCCTCGACCGCGGACAGGAAGGCGTGGCTGACGAATGGGTTGTCCGCGCCCGCGCAGAGGTCCCAGTCGGTGGCCGGGATCTCGTGGATCGACTTGTGCAGGGTGAGCGTGAGGGCGCGCGCGGTCATCGCCCTCTCATATGGGGCAAAGCCTGCCGCTGTTCAGGCACGCCGGCCGGCGCTCTTCAGGCGACCGCGAGCAGCGCCTCGATCTCGACGGGCGCGCCGAGCGGGAGCGAGGCCACGCCCACCGTGCTGCGCGCGTGGCGCCCGCGCTCGCCGAACACGCCGACGGCCAGGTCCGACGCGCCATTCATGACCTCGGCGTGGCGCGTGAAATCTGGGCCGGCCGCGATGAACCCGCCCAGGCGCACCACGCGCGTGACACGCCCCAGATCGCCCAGGGCCGCCGCGGCCTGCGCCAGCACGTTGATGAAGCAGGCGCGCGCGGCCTCGATCGCGTCGGCGACGCTGACGTCGACGCCCACGATACCGATCGCGGCGAGCTTGCCGTCCACCAGCGGCAGCTGTCCCGAGATCGTCAGAAGCGAGCCCTCGATCACGCCCGGCACGTAGTTCGCCAGCGGCGCTGCGGGCTGCGGCAACACCAGGCCGAGGGCTGCCAGCCGGGAGGCGATGTCGGATCCCTCGCTCACGAGTTGCTCACCAGGCGGAGCCCGCGCGTGCGGGGTGCGGCCGCGCCGGCGTGGTGCGGCGCGCGTGTGGGCAGGCCGAGCGGCAGTTCGGCGGGCAGATCCGGCATGTCGGCGGTCTCCGGGTCGGGGATGCGGCGTCCGCCGTAGGCCTCGGCCAGTGCTCGGACCATGTAGTCGAGCGGCGAGCTCGCCTGCGCGATCGCCGGGTCGCCTTCGACATGGCCGCTCATGCCGAACCGCGTGTGGGCGAAGGCGTCGGCGAAGGCGTCGAGCGGCACGCCGTGCTGCAGCGCGATGCCGATCGCCGTTCCCACCGCCTCGGCGAGCCCGCGGGCGAGGCTGCCCTCGCGGCCGCCGAGGGCCAGCGACACCTCGCCGAGCGCGCCGTCGTCGTATTCCGAGGTCTGCAGGAACACGCGATGGCCGCCGATCGACACCTTCTGGGTGAAGCCCCGGGCGCGCGGGGGAAGCGGCCGCCGCGTGGCGCGCGCAGCGTCCGGTGCGGGCGCGAGGCGGCGCAGTTGCGGGGCCGCCGGCGCGCGGTCGAGCAGGCGGGCGAGCGCCTCGTGCATCGCCAGATGTGCCGAGCGACTCGCGGTCCGCAGCGGTGGGCGGCCCTCCAGCGTCATCGCCAGCGCGCGTTCCGGGGAGAGCCGTTGCTGCGCCAGTCGAGCCTCGGCCGCGACGGTCAGGCGGCCCTCGGCGTCGACATGGGCGAAGGCGGGCGCGAAGCCCGCGGTCTCCACGCCGAGCAGCGCCTCCGCCGGGCCGGCAGCGGCGGCCACGAGCGCGATCGCCGCGTCGACACGGCGGATCCGGGCGCGGGCACGGCGCACGAGGTCGGCCGCGAGCGCGCGCGCCGCCGCGCTGTCGTAGTCGATTCCGAGTGCGGCGAGCATCCCGTCGAGCCCCGCCAGGCGGATCGCGCGGGGGCCCTCGCCGCGAAGATGCAGCGCCGTCGCCGCGGCGATCAGCGCAGCGTCGTAGCCTTCGCCATCGAAACCGGCCGCGGGTTCGGCAAACGCGGCGAGGTGCAGCACGAAGCCGGCCTCGCCGGGTTCGGCCCGCCAGACCGGCCGGTCGGGGCAGCCTTCGCGTCGCAGCAGCATCCCGTGCAGCACGTGGCGCAAGCCCGGCGACGCCGCATCGAGCGGTGCGATCCAGCGTTCCGCCGCGTCGGGCAGCGTGATCTTGCCCCAGCGCGGCACGCCCTCGTCGCCGGCCAGCGCCGCGAGGCCACTGGCGGCCGCCTCGCCCCAGCCGGTCGGGATCGACACGCGATGCGGTTCGCTGTCGGGATCGATGCCGACCGCGAGCGTCGCGAGGCGAACGCCGCGCCAGGGGGGGAGCTTGCTCATGGGCCTGAGCGTAACCCCCGGCTTTCCGCCGGGGAAAGCACATTCGGTAGGTGTCGGCGCACTTACCCACAGGATATTGTGGTTCGGAGGCTGCGAGGGCCTCCCATGGACCAGGTCCGCGCCGGCTTGTATGGTCCGCCCATGGCGACATTCGGAACGACGCTGCTCACCCGTTTCACGGGCCGCCTGGTGGGCACCGACCACTTCGGCAACCGCTATTTCGAGAGCCGCGCCCGCCGGCGCGCCACCGGGCGGCTACGGCGCTGGGTGATCTATTCCGGGCCGGACGAGGCGTCGACCGTTCCCGCCGAGTGGTGGGGCTGGCTGCACCACACGGTCGATGCGGCCCTGCCCGAGAGCGAGCGCCGCGTGTGGCAGCGCGACTTCGAGCCGAACCTCACCGGCACGCCGGTGAGCTACCGGCCGGCGGGGCACGACTATGCGGGCGGCAAGCGTGCGCGTGCGCCGGGCGATTACGAAGCCTGGTCGCCGGACGCCGACCCCCAGGGTTGACGATGGTTCCAGGGGCGGGGGCACCGGTGGCGGGTGCGGCGAGCCGGGAGGCACGCGAGCGGCGTGCGGAGATCGGCGTGGGCGCGGTCGTGGTGGGGGCACTCGCGGCTGTTCTCGTGCTGACGTTGCGGGGCGGGCTCGGCGGCGGCGATGGCGGCACGCGGTTGCAGGCGCGGTTCGACCATATCGACGGGCTGGCGGTGGGCTCCGACGTGCGCATCGCCGGCGTGAAGATCGGCCGCGTTACCGGTGAGCGCGTCGACCCCGCGACCTATCTCGCGACCGTCGAGTTCGCGGTGCCGGCCGATATCCACCTGGCCGTCGACAGCTCCGCCTCGATCATGAGCGAGGGGCTGCTGGGCGGGAAATACCTCTCCATCTCGCCGGGCGGCGACGCGCACGTGCTCGGCGCGGGCGGCACGATCACCGCGACCCAGGGCTCGATCGGCCTCGAGGCGCTGCTGGGCAAGTTCATCGGCAGCGTGACCGCGCTCACCGACGCGGTGAAGAGCGCCGGCATGGCGGGAACTGCGCCGAAGCCCAAGGCAGCCCCCCTCGGCGGGGATCTCGGCCCGTGAACGAGGCCGCCGCGCCCGACGCGCTCTGGACCGATGCGGACGGCGCCGAGATCGCCTGCGTCGAGAAGCGGCGCGTGCTGGCCGAGAATCTGGCCGAGTTCGACCAGGTGCTGCGCGACCTGTTCGAGGACGCCATCCTGATGGGCGTCGACGAGGCGGCGCTGCGCCGATTGCTGGCGGCGAGGATCGACCGCCTGGCGAGCCCGAGGCGGGGATGAGATCCGTCACCGCGCTGTTGTGCGGCGCCGCGATCGCCGCCTCCGCCGCACGCGCGGCCGAGCCGCTGGCGGCCCCGAACCTGCCCGCCGCCGACACCTGGGTGCCCACCGGCGGCGGCGCGATCCGCGTGCTCGACAAGCAGAAGGCGCAGAGCCAGCTGCTCCAGGTCAAGCTCGGTCAGACCGTGCGGTTCGAGACGCTGTCCATCACGCTGCGCGCCTGCATGGTGCACCCGCCGGTGCTGCCGCCCGACGAGGCCGGGTTCCTCGAGGTCACCGACAGCCGCGAGGGCGAGCCCGGCTTCCATGGCTGGATGCTGAGCCACGAGTCCGGGCTCGCGATGCTGGAGAGCCCGGTCTACGGCGTGCGCGTGACCGGCTGCGACACGCCCACCGACGAGGCGATCGCGGCGGCGATGCCGCAGGCGGCATCCGCGCCGGCGCTCAACCCGGCCCCGCCGGCGCCCGGTGCAGCGCCGAACGGGACTGCACCCGCACCCGCAGCCGTGGCCGTTCCGCTGTCGCCGGAGCCGTCGCAGCCCCTCACCGCGGCGCCGCCGCCGCAGGGCGCGGTCCCGCCCGGATATATCCCGGCACCTCCCGCCTCGCTCGCGCCGGCCCGGCCTGCGTCGCCCGCTGCCCCCGCACAGCCGGCGGCGCCCGCCTCGGGCGGCCTCTACTGAACCGATGAAACCGCCCGCGAGGGCGTCTGTTGAGGCATCATGGCGGCTCCACCCCCTTTTCCGGACGCCGGACGCACGGCGCTGCTGCTCGATTTCGACGGGACGCTGGTCGACATCGCGCCCGCGCCCGAGCTCGTGGTGGTGACCGACGACCTGCGCCACAGCCTGGCCGTGCTCCGCGATCGTCTCGGTGGCGCGCTGGCGATCGTCACCGGCCGCCCGCTCGACCAGATCGACGCGCTGCTCCCCGGCCTGCCGGGGGCGATGGCGGCCGAGCATGGCGCCGTGCTGCGCCGCCAGCCCGCGGCGGCACTCGAGCGCGCGACGATGGCGCCCGTGCCGGACGCGTGGCGCGCGGAAGCCGCCGCCTGGGCCGACGCCCGCGACGGCGTGCGGCTCGAGGAGAAATCGAGCGGCTTCGTGCTGCATTTCCGCCAGGCGCCGGATGCCGGGCCCGACGCTAAGAGCTTCCTCGACGCGCTCATCGCCGGCGACGTGACGCGCTTCCACGTTCTCTCCGCCAAGATGGCCTGGGAGCTCCGCCCGAGCGGCGCCGACAAGGGCAGTGCGGTCGAGGCGTTGATGCAGGCGCCGCCCTTCGCCGGCCGTGCGCCGCTGTTCATCGGCGACGACGTGACCGACGAGCACGGGATCGAGGCCGCGAAACGCCTCGGCGGCACCGGCCTCATGGTGCCCGACGCGTTCGGCGAGCCCGCCGACGTGCGCGCCTGGCTGCGCGGCTGGGCGGCGAGCCTCCCCGGCAGCACGGGCTCGTGAGTGCGCCCGGCCGCCTGGTGGTGGTCTCGAACCGCGTGCCGCCGCCGCGCGAGCGCAACAATCTGGCGGGCGGCCTCGCGATCGGGCTGAAGGAGGCGCTGTCGGACCAGGATGCGGTGTGGTTCGGCTGGTCGGGCGGCAAGATCGCGCACGCGAACGGGGATCGCGAGGTGACCACCACCGCGGTTGGCCACGTCACTTTCGCGACGATCGATCTCACCGAGGCCGAGTTCGAGGGCTTCTACCAGGGCTTTGCCAACGGCATGCTCTGGCCGTTGTTGCACTACCGGCCGGGCCTGATGGAATACAGCCGCGGCGACCACGAGACCTATCTCGCGGTGAACCGGCTGTTTGCCGTGACGCTCAAGCCGCTGCTCCGGCCCGACGACATCGTCTGGGTGCACGACTACCACCTGTTCACGATGGGCGAGGAGTTGCGGCGCCTCGGCGTGCGCAACCGGATCGGCTTCTTCCTGCACATCCCGTTCCCGCCACGTGGCCTGTTCGCCGCCCTTCCCCGCGGGGGCGAGATGGTCCGCGCGATGGGCGCCTACGACGTGATCGGCGTGCAAACCGACCAGGACCGCGACCATCTCGACGACTCGCTCGCGGCCTCCGGCGTCGCCGCGCGCGCGCAGACATTTCCGATCGGCATCGATCCCGCCGAGTTCGCCCGCCAGGCCGACAAGGCCGAGCGCCGCCCCGAGGGCCGCCGCATGCGGGCGAGCCTCGGCGATCGCAAGCTGATCCTGGGCGTCGACCGGCTCGACTACTCCAAGGGCCTGCCTGAGCGGTTCCGCGGCTTCGCCCAGCTCCTGAAGCGCTTTCCCGAGCACCGCAACCGGGTGACGTTCCTGCAGGTCGCCCCCGTCTCGCGCGGCGAGGTCGCCGAATACCAGATGCTGCGCCGCCAGCTCGACGAGCTCTCCGGCCGCATCAACGGCGAGCACGCCGACTTCGACTGGGTGCCGATCCGCTACATCACCCGCTCCATCCCGCGCGCGATCCTGGCAGGCTTCCACCGCGAGGCCGATGTGGGGCTGGTGACCCCGCTGCGCGACGGGATGAACCTGGTGGCCAAGGAGTTCGTGGCCGCGCAGTCCGAGGCCGATCCCGGGGCGCTGGTGCTGTCCGAGTTCGCGGGCTCCGCGCCGAGCCTGCCGGGCGCGATCCTGGTCAATCCGCACGACCCCGACGAGATCGCCGAAGCACTGCACAAGGCGCTCGGCCTGTCGCTCGCCGAGCGGCAGGAGCGCTGGCGGCGGATGAACGAGGCCGTTTACGTCGAGACCGCTTCGGCCTGGGGCAAGAGCTTCCTGCGCGCACTTCGGGGCGAGCCCGCAGAGGCACACGCCGCCGCATGACGCGCCGGGCGGATTGGCCGGTCCTCCTCGGCGTCGTCTCGGCGGCGGCACTCGCGGCCGCGGTGTTCGTCGAGCGGGTCATGCAGATCGCGCCCTGCGAGCTCTGCCTGGTGGATCGCTGGCCCTGGCGGGCGGCGCTGGCGATCGCACTCGCAGCCCTCCTGCTGCCACGGGCACGTGGCGTGCTCTGGGTGTTGGCCCTGCTCGCGATGCTCGCATCCGTGGGTCTGGGCGTGCTGCACACGGGGGTCGAGTGGCAGGCCTGGCCGAGCCCGTTTCCGTCCTGCCATGCGCCCACGCTGACCGGAGGCTCGATCGCTGACCAGCTCGCATCCTTGCCGACGCACGCGGCGAAGCCATGTGATGCGGCGACCTATCTCGTGCCCGGCGTCCCGGTGTCGATGGCGGAAGCCAACCTCGTTTTCTCTTTAGTGGTTTTGATTGCATTGGGGCTTCGCCCCAAACCCCACCAGGATCGTGTCGATCCTGGACCTCCATTTGTCGGGTCCAGGGGCTAGCTCCTGGCGAGGTGCGGGGCAGAGCCCCGCGTCTTCTTTCTGGAGTTCCCCCATGCCGCCCGGCGACCCCGACGACGACGCAATCCTCGCCCGCATGATCCGCGTCGACCACGCCGGCGAATACGGCGCCGAGCGCATCTACCAGGGCCAGCTCGCCGTGCTCGGCCGCGGCCGCCACGGCGACATCCTCCGCCACATGCGCGACCAGGAGACCGTCCACAAGGAGACCTTCCAGCGCCTGGTCGGTGACCGACAGGTGCGCCCCACCGCGCTGCTGCCGCTCTGGCACGTGGCCGGCTACGCGCTGGGTGCGGCCACCGCCCTGATCGGCGAGCGCGGTGCCATGGCCTGCACCGTCGCGGTGGAGGAGGCGATCGACGAGCACTACGCCGCCCAGGCCGCCGCCATCCCCGAGCACGAGGGCGAGCTCCGCGCCACGGTCGAGAAATTCCGCGAGGAGGAGCTCGAGCATCGCGACATCGGGCTCGCCAACGAGGCCGAGCTCGCCCCGGCCTACCGGCTGATGTCGCGGGTGATCAAGCTCGGCTGCAAGATCGCGATCGCCGCCAGCGAGCGCATCTGAACCACGACGCTCGCGTTCCTCCCCTCGACGCTTGAGGAGGTTCGCATGGCCCGCCCGCTCGACAACCAGGTTGCCATCGTCACCGGAGGCAGCTCCGGCATCGGCTATGCGATCGCCCGCGCCTTCGGGCAGGCGGGGGCGGCCGTGGTGGTCAACTACCGCTCGGGCCGCGAGCCGGCCGAGCAGCTCGCCGCCGCCATCGAACAGGACGGCGGCCGCGCGGTCGCGATCGGTGCCGACGTCGCCCGGGAAGAGGACGTCGCGCGTATGTTCGCCGAGACGGTCGAGCATTTCGGCGCGCTCGACATCCTGGTCGCCAACTCCGGCATGCAGAAGGACGCCCCCGTCGCCGACATGTCGCTCGCCGACTGGCAGCGCGTGATCGACGTGAACCTCACCGGCCAGTTCCTCTGCGCCCGCGAGGCGATCCGCCGCTTCCGCCAGCAAGGCAGCCGCTCGGTGTCCCGCGCGCGTGGAAAAATCATCTGCATGAGCTCGGTGCACGAGGTGATCCCATGGGCGGGGCACGTGAACTACGCGGCGTCGAAGGGCGGCATCGCGATGATGATGAAGACGCTCGCCCAGGAAGTCGCCCCCGAGCGGATCCGCGTGAACGCGATCGCGCCCGGCGCCATCGAGACCAGGATCAACCGCGACCAGGTCACCGGCGAGGCCGGCGAGCGGGTGAAGAAGCTGATCCCCTACGGCCGCATCGGCGAGGCTGACGACATCGCCCGTGCGGCGGTGTTCCTCGCGTCGGACGAGAGCGACTACGTGGTCGGCACCACGCTCTTCGTGGACGGCGGCATGACGCTCTATCCCGGCTTCGAGGACAATGGCTGACGAGCGAGGAGGGCGGGTGCCCACACCCATCGAGGACCACGGCATCATCGGCGATTGCGCGACCGCGGCGCTGATCACCCGCGACGGCACGATCGACTTCCTGTGCTGGCCGCGGTTCGACAGTCCCACCGTTTTCGCGAGCCTCCTCGACGAGGAGAAGGGCGGCGCCTTCGCGCTCAGCCCGGAGCTCGAGGGCGCTCGCACCATCCAGTCCTACCTGCCCGACAGCAACGTCCTGATGACACGCTGGCTGTCGGCGCAAGGCAGCGCCGAGACGATCGACGCGATGGTGCCCGCGCTCGGCGAGGATGGCGGCCTGCCGCGCCTGCTGCGGCGCGTGCGCGTCACGCGCGGCAGCGTACGCATCCGGCTGCACTGCGCGCCGCGTTTCGACTACGCCCGCGAGATGCCGCATTTGCGTGAGGTCGATCGCGGCGTGATGTTCGAGACGCCGACCATGCGGCTGCGGCTGACCGCGACGGTGCCGCTCACGATCGCCGACGGTGCGGCTGTCGCATCCGTCGAACTGCGGGCGGGCGAGATGCTCGACCTGGTGCTCGACGCGGCCGAAGCGCTCCCGCTCGCGGCCCACGAGGTGACCGCAGCACTCGAGCACACGCTCGGCTTCTGGCGCACCTGGGCGCGGAAATCCACCTATCGGGGCCGCTGGCGCGAGGTGGTCCAGCGCTCCGCGCTGCTGCTCAAGCTGCTCACCGCGCGCGACCACGGCTCGATCGTGGCCGCCCCCACCTTCGGGCTTCCCGAGGAGCTCGGCGGCAGCCGCAACTGGGACTACCGCGCGGTCTGGGTGCGCGACGCCTCGTTCACGGTCTACGCCTTCCTGCGCCTCGGCTATGACGGGGAGGCGGCGGAGTTCATGGGCTGGATGAGCAAGCGCGCGGACGCGTCCGAGGACGGGCGCATCCGCATCATGTATGCGCTCGACGGCAGCGACGAGGCGGGCGAGCGCGAGCTCGAGCACCTCGCGGGCTATCGCGGATCGAAGCCGGTGCTGGTCGGCAACGAGGCGTTCGGCCAGGTGCAGCTCGATATCTACGGCGAGCTGCTCGACAGCATCTACCTCTCCAACAAATACGGCAACGCGATCAGCCATGACGGCTGGAGCAACGTCCGTCGCATCATCGAGCATGTGTGCGAGCGATGGCGCGAGGCCGATGCCGGCATCTGGGAGATGCGTGATGCGCCGCGCGAGTTCCTGCATTCGCGCATGATGTGCTGGGTGGCGCTCGACCGCGCGCTGCGGCTCGCGCGCAAGCGTTCGCTGGCCGCTCCATTCGAGCGCTGGGAGCGCATCCGCAACGAAATCCACGACGACATCTGGGACAATTTCTGGAACGCCGAGCGCGGCCATTTCGTGCAGGCTCGCGGCGGCACGGATGTCGACGCGGCGCTGCTGCTGATGCCGCTGGTGCGCTTCGTCAGTGCCACCGATCCGCGCTGGCTCGCGACGCTGGACGCGATCCGCGAGCAGCTCACCGATGACGGGATGGTCTACCGCTATGTCGGGTCGGACGGGCTACACGGGCGCGAGGGCGCGTTCACGGCGTGCTCGTTCTGGTATGTCGAGTGTCTGGCGCGTGCGGGGCGCCTGGACGACGCGCATATCGTGTTCGAGAAGGTGCTGGCGCACGCGAACCACCTCGCGCTGTTCAGCGAGCAGCTGGGCGCGTCGGGCGAGCATCTCGGCAACTTCCCGCAGGCGCTCACCCATCTCGCGCTGATCAGTGCGGCGTTCTACCTCGACCGCGAGCTCTCGGGCAGCCCGGCCGCGACCTGGAGACCCTGAGAAGAGGGAGACCTTGAGGCCCGATCGTTTCGCGCCACATTCCGTGGTGGCGGACGAAGGACGGCCCCGGTGACCGGCAACGAGCGGGAAGCAGCGGACTGGGTGCTCGCATTCCTGACGGCGACCGTCTGGTGCTCGACCTGTGTCGTGTTCTTCCGGCGCGACCCTGCGGTCCGGCGATGGTGGCATGTCCTGGTCTGGCGCGTGCGGCAGCGGCTGCGCCGGCGCGGCAACGGATCCCGCCCGGCGCCGATGGCGCTCGCACCACGTCCGCCCTCGCGCGCCATGGCGGCGCCACCCCGCCGTGCGACGTCACCCGCGCTTCCGGCCGGTCGCACGGCCACGGCTCGCAAGGTCGAGGTCGCCGAACCGACGCGCATCGCCGAGTGGCGCGTGGACAACCTGCCGCTGCGATATCGGCTGCTGGGGCGGGTGCGGCGCGGGGCGAACGACAATTGAGAACGAAGGCCAGGGCTCTGCCCTGGACCCGCCAAAGGGCAGTCGCCCCTTGGATCCCCTCCACAACCAGACGGGTCTAAGGGCGACTGCCCTGAGCGGCGGCGTGGCAAACGCACGAGCGACTGAACGTGATCCGGGCCGGTCCTCGGAGATGTGTCGCCGGTCCGAGGCCTCATTGTTTTCCGGGATGATGAATTGAGCTCATCCGCACAATTGTCCCATTCCGCATACTCATAGAAGCTCACAACGTAGTAGTGCTTCCCCAGACGCTGTGCGCCGCCGATGCGGCACGGAACATGCGGCGCGAAGCCGTCCTGATCCCTGAACCTGTCGAGTTCGTCGCTCGGGTCGAACACGACATACGAGGTCCAGCTCATTCCCCCGAAACCCGAAGCGTCCCATTCCAGGTGCGCCAGGTCATTGCCGGGGTAGATCATCTGCCGGGCGAGCTCCTTCTTCCAGGAACCGCCGTACAGCATCCAGTAGCTGCGGTCTCCAGCGTGTCTGAGACTCTCCCGGTGCACGAACATCAGGTAGGGCACGGGAGGAATGACGGCGGCGGCCATGAACAGTTTTGCGCCGCCGGTCCTCCACAAGGAGGTCGCGGCGCCGAGGAGTGCCAGACAGACAACCACCGAGACCGGCAATACGAGGAGGATCGTGAGGAAGGTGACGTCGTCTGCGTCCGACAGAAAGAACGGCAGAAAGGCCACGGTCGTGACGAGTGCCGCGAAGAGCGCGGGTCTGAAGATGCCGACGCATCGCCGCAGAAGTCGCAGGCGACTCACGACATGGATGCTCCTGCCGAACGTCCGATCGACGTCATCCAGCTTCAGGCGCCCGTGTCAGGTCAACCAGCATCCGCCGCCAGGCCGATGGGTCGGCCACTTCTGAACCGGGATTCTAGCGACGACACTCGGTGGCGAGGTCTTCGAAGACCTTGTCGGAGGCGAGTTGCCAGGTGACCTCGCCCTCCCGGTCCTCGTTCGCGAATTTGATGGGTTCGACGGTCATGGTGTCGATCCCGTCCGCGGCGTCGGATCGGCATTCGGCGCCTTCGACGGGAAAGAGCCGGAACGCTCCGCCCGGCGCCCTTTCCATCCTGAGGTGGCAGCGATAGGTCGCTTCGGTCGCGTCCATGTCGGCGCGATACTCCCATCCCGAACCGGCCCGGGTGGCGACGCCGAAGAGCGACAGATGACGATCAAAGATCCCCGTCGCCATGAAGCCGAAGCGCAGGTCCCCGGCGCGGGTCGGCGCGGCCGCGAAGAGGCGTGTGGCCCCCGTCATGTCTCCTCCCCGCAATAGACGAAGCTGCCTGGAACGGTCGGTCCGGTCTCCAGCTCGACGGCGGCGGCGCGGTTGATTTCCCGCCCCGCGTCCACGGGATACGGGATCCAGCCGACAACATTGTCGATGGAGGACCAGCGATCGCCGTAGGAGCCGCTGCGAACGAGTGCAGCGAGCCGCTCCGCGAGCCGTTGCATGATGTCGACCCGTGCCTCCGGGCAGCGCCGGACGAGCTGCACGACAGCCCGTGCGGCGGCTGGCGGCCGGTCGGTGGTCGCCCCCGGGCTGATCGACAGGGCCGCGCGCACGACGCGGTCCTCGTCACGGCACGATCCTCCAGCGGTGGCAAGCTGACCCTGCGATCCTTTCGTCTCGGCGCGACACAGCGGCGCCCCCCAACCAACAACGCGACGAGCACGGCGAGCCTGAGGAATGTCATACGGGACCTAGCCCGCAGGATACGCGCGCCCGCGCCAGGTCGACGGCCGGCCTCGCAACTCCCGCAGCAGGCTCGTCCATTGCACCACCAGAAGTGCCAGCACCGAGAGCGGGTGCAGCAGCACGCCCACGAGGCTCTGGCGGAAGCGAAGCGCCAGGACCAGCCGTGTCGCGAACGACAGCAGGACCGCCGCCCAGGTGATCGTCGTCGGATCGAGCAGTGCCAGCGGCAGCGGCAGCACCTGTCCCAGCCCCAGCAGCGCGGTCCAGACCGGCAGGCCCACCGGCGTCGCCATGCCCTCGGTCGCGTTCTTGGTGAGCCCTTCCCACAGCAGCGACGCTCGGTCGTACATGCGGCACGAGCAGAGTGCCGTCGCGTCGAACAGGCCGGTGGCGATCCCGGCCTTGCGGAACGCGCGCGGCAGCTTGATCCCGTCATGCCGCGAGGCGCGGATCGCCGCATGGCCGCCCGCACGCCGGTAGGCGTCCGCGCGCGCGATGAACAGCTGGCCACAGCCCGCGCCGAGCGACGGCGAGCGCAGGATGGCGGCGAGCGGCAATGGGAGAAAACCCATCAGCAGGAAGTGGATCAGCGGCAGCAGCAGGATCTCCGACCAGCTGCGCGTCACCTGGCGCGGAAATCCGCTCGCGAGGCCGAGCTTCGGATGCCGTTCCATGGTGCCCGCGAGCCGGCTCAGCGCGTCGGGCGCGAGGCGCACATCCGCATCCACGAACACCAGCAGCTCCGCCCGCGCCTCGCGCGCGAGTGCCGCGCAGGCGTGCTGCTTGCCCGACCAGCCGGGCGGCAGTGGGCTGCCCTCGAGCACGCGGAGCCGCGCGTCGGGGATGGCCGCCAGGATCGCGCGCGTCGCATCGGTCGAGCCGTCATCGAGCACGACCAGTTCCAGATCGACGTCGCGGCTCGCCAGCACCGAGGCGCAGATCCCTGCGACGTTGGCCTCCTCGTTGCGCGCCGGCACGAGCACGGAGAGGAACGGCCGACCTGCTGCCGGCGCCGGCGTGCGAAAGAAGGGCAGGTTGATCGCGGTCATGGCCGCCGGGATGGCGGCCAGCACCAGCACGATCACCGCGAGCGTCGTCACGGCTCGGCCCCGTGCGACGAGCGGAAGCGCTCGCCGCGCACACCCGCGCGCACCCGGCGCCAGCCGTCATAGAATGCGTCCGTACCGCTCCGGCCGCGCACCAGCGTCGTGAACGCGGCCGGATCGCGCGCGGCCACGAGCGCCGCGAGCCGCTCCATCGTGGCGTCCAGACCCGCGGTCAGGCGCTGCGAGGCCTCCGCGATCGAGAGCGCGGCGCCGATCGGAACCGGCTCGCCGAAGCGCAGAAAGGCCTCCGGACTGCTTTCCTCCCAGAACCCGTATTCGAGGGCCAGCGGCAGGAACGCCGTCTCCGGCCGCAGCCGCGCGAGATGAGCGATCCCCGGTCGCAGCGCCAGCGGGCGGCGGCGGGGGTCCGCGAAGCGCCCCTCCGCGGTGATCCACATCATGCCGCCCGGCTCGGCCAGCACCCGGCGCGAGGTTTGGAGGAACCGCCGCGCGCCGCGCGGATGGTCGGGCGCGATGCCGAAGATGCCGAGCCGGCGGAAGATGCCGTAGCGCGCGAACGCCGCCTCCTCCATCGGCCCGTAGCCGGGCCGTCCCCGGAACAGCAGATCGGCGAGCACGATGAACAGCGCCGGATCCCACCAGGACGGGTGGTTGCTGTAGATGACCACGGGCTGCGCGAAGGCCAGCGGTCGCGGTGCTCCGTCGCGTGCGAGCCGGATCGCGTGGAAGTCGCGTCCGAACCGGTAGCGAAGATAGCTCGCGAACACGCGGAACAGACGCGGGGAACGAAGGGCGACGGGGTCGTCGATCGTCCTCGGGCGCGCCGTCGTCGCCGTGGTCACGATGCGCGCCGGCGCGGCCTTTCGCGGGCGTGGAGATCGCCGTCGAGCGCGTCGGCGGCGATCCATCCCGACATCAGCACCATCGGCATGCCCGGGCCGGGATGTGCTGCACCGCCCGCCAGATAGAGACCGGGCAGTTCGCGCGAGCGATTGCCCGGCTTGAACGCGCCGGTGAAGCGGCCGTGGCTCGCGAGCCCGTAGATCGCGCCGTTCAGCACCCGGTAGCGGTCGTGGATGTCCTGCGGGGTGAGCACGCGCTCGACGCGGATCCGGTCCTCGAGATCGGTCAGCCCCGCGGTGCGCGCGAGCTTGTCCAGGATCACCCGGCGATAGGCGGGCAGCATGGTGCTCCAGTCATGATGCGGCCGGAGATAGGGCGTGTGCACCAGCACGTAGAGCGCCTCGCCCCCCTCGGGTGCGGCACCCGGTTCGGTGCGGGTGGTGGCCGCGAGATAGCATGTCGGGTCGGGGGCGGGCTCGCCGCGCTCGTAGATGTAGTCGAACTCCTCCTCCGGATCGCGGGAGAAGACGAAATCGTGGTGCGCCAGATGCTCGTAGGCGCGGTCCAGCCCGAGATACAGCACCACGCCGGAACACGCGGGCGCCCGCTTGCCCCAGCGCCGCTCGAAGCGCCGCTGCTCCACGCCGCCCACGAGCTCGCGATAGGTGCGCACGCTGTCCATGTTCGAGACCACCGCGTCGAAGCGCAGCATCTCGCCCGTGTCGGTCTCGACGCCGGCGACCCGGCCGCCCGACTGCACGATGCGTGCGACACCGGTGCCGGTGCGGATGGTGACACCGTGCTTGCTGAGCACGCGGCCGAGTGCTTCGGGCACCGCGCGCGTGCCGCCCATCGGATACCAGATGCCCTCGTCCTGCTGCATGTGGCCGATGCCGCACAGCACCGCGGGCGAGGCGAACGGCGACGAGCCGACATATTGGACCAGATGGTCCAGCATCTGCGCCGCCTGCGCGTCGGGGATGCGCTTGCGGATCTCGCGCGCCACACTTGAGCCCATGCGCAGCGACATCACGTCGCGCATGGTCGCCAGGTCCATATTGCGGCGCAGGTCGATCGTGTCGGTGATGTCCTCGATCGAGCGCCAGAAGAAGAACCGCTCGCTCACCTCGTTGAGCTTGCGGCTCATCGCGAGGAAATCGCGATAGCCGTCGCCGCTGGCGCGCCCGAGCGTGTCCGCCATGGTGTCGACATCCTCGACCAGGTCGAGCACGCGGCCGCCGTCGAAGAAGCAGCGCCATTGCGGATCGACACGACGCAGGTCGAGCCAGTCCTCCATCCGCTCGCCCGCTTCGGCGAACACGCGACGCAGCACCGACGGCACCGTGAGGATGGTCGGCCCCATGTCGAAGCGCCAGCCATCCTGGCTCCACTGGTCGGCCTTGCCGCCGATCCAGTCGTTCTTCTCGAACACCGTGACCTCGTGGCCGCGCCCCGCGAGCACGGCGGCGGCCGACAATCCGGCCAGGCCCGCACCCACCACCCCGATGCGGCTCATTGGGCGGCCTCCAGCATGGCGTCCTCGTCGTCGTGCGGGTCGGGCACCGGCATGCGGCTGCCCACCGGTGCGAGGCCAAGCGCCGCGGCCATCTTGCGCGTGGAGATACGGGCCCCTTCGAAGATCACCGGCAATCCGCTGCCGGGATGCGTGCCGCCGCCGAGCAGATACATGCGGTCGATGTCCTCGAACTGGTTGTGCGGGCGGCGATGTAGCATCTGCCCGAAATTATGGGCCAGGTTGAACACCGCGCCGCGATGGACGGCAAATTCGTCCTCCCAGTCCGTGGGTGTCACGATGCGTTCGAAGCGGATCCTCGCCTCGATGTCGGGGAAGCCCGCGTCACGCAGTCGCCGCAGCGCCACGCCGCGATAATGCCGCACCAGCTCGGGCGTCCAGGCGATCGGGTGGTCAAGGTCGCGGTTGCCGACCGGCACCAGCACATAGAGCGTCGAATGGCCGGGCGGGGCCACGGTCGGGTCGGTCACGCACGCGTTCTGCATGTAGATCGAGGGCGTGACCGGCGGCGCTTCGGCCCCCTCGATCTCGCGGAAATTGCCCGCGTAATCCTCCGACAGCAGGATCGTGTGATGCGCCGCGTCGGGGAGTTCGCCCTCGATGCCGAGATACATCATGAAGGTGGAGCAGGAGAACTCGCTTCGCCCGATCCGCTCGTCGCTCCATTTCCCGCGCGCCGCGTTCGGGATGAGGTGCGTCATCGCATGCGCGAAATCGGCGTTCACCATCACCGCATCGGCGCGCGTGACACCTTCCTTGGTGCGCACGCCGACCGCACGGCCGCGCTCGACGATGATCTCGGTGGCAGGCTCGCCGAGCCGGATCTGCGCTCCCATCCGCCGCGCCGCATCGGCCATCGCGCGCATCACCGCGCCGGTGCCGCCGCGCGGATGGAAGATGCCGTATTCGTGCTCCATGAAGGCGAGGATGGTGAACAGGCTCGGGCAGCGATACGGCGACATGCCGAGATATTTGCTCTGGAACGAAAAGGCGAGCCGGACGCGCGGATCGGAGAAATAGCGCGCCAGGTCCTGATCGACCGAGGAGAACGGCCGCAGCATCGGCAGCGCGCGCAGCATGTCGCGGCGCATGAGGTCGCGCGGCCCGTCGAAACCGCGCGACAGCACGGATTTGAACCGCTCGAGCTTGCGGCGGTTATCCTCGACGAAGCGCGGCACGTTGGCGGCGTCCCGTGGCGAGATCCGCGCGATCTCGCGCTGCAGGCCTTCGAGGTCGGCGGGAATGCGGAGGTGGGGCCCGTTCTCGAAGCGGAGGTCGTAGCGGATCGGGAGCCTGATCAGATCCACCGTGTCTTCGAGCCGCAGTCCGCAGCTGGCGAAGATCTCCGCCAGGATTGCCGGATAGAGGAAGAAGGTGGGCCCGATGTCGAACCGGAACCGGCCGCTCCCGCTGTCGGCGTGAAGGGTGCCAGACCGGCCGCCAACCCTGGTCGCCTTCTCGAATACCGTCACATCGGCGCCCGCATGGGCCGCCAGCATCGCGGCCGCGAGGCCGCCCGGGCCCGCACCGACGATCGCCACATGCCGTCCGGTCATCGCGTTGGTGTGCCCGGTTCCATCACGAGCTGCCCCAGCTGCACCAACCCTCGTCTCCCCCGCCTATTGCGGCTTACACTTGGCCCCCATCGCCGTTTTGTCACGGTCGGCCGGACCACACGAGCGGCCCGCCTGGAGCGCCGGATCAACCATGGATGACACCAGCCGGTTCCCTTTCAGCTCACTCTATCGGCACGGCTTCGTGCGGGTGGCGGCGGCCAGCCTGCCCGTGGTGCTGGCCGACCCCGCCCGCAACGCCGAGCGCGTGGCCGAAGCGCTCCGCGGCCTGTCCGGACGCGGCGTCGCGGTCGCGGTGTTTCCCGAGCTGGGCCTGAGCGGCTACGCGATCGACGACCTGCGCCAGCAGTTGGTGCTGCTCGACGCGACCGAGGCCGCGATCGCGACGCTCGCCGCGGCCACGGCCGAACTCCTGCCGCTCGTGCTGGTGGGCGCCCCGCTCCGCCACCGCGATCGCCTGTTCAACTGCGCGGTGGCGATCCATCGCGGCACGATCCTCGGCGTGGTGCCCAAGGCGCATCTGCCGAACTACCGTGAATTCTACGAGGCCAGGCATTTCGCGCCCGGCGCCGGCATCCGCGGCGAGACGATCACGGTTGCGGGCCGCGCGGTGCCCTTCGGCGTCGACATCGTGTTCGAGGCCACCGACCTCGCCGGCCTCACCGTGCACGCGGAGATCTGCGAGGACGTCTGGATGCCGGTGCCGCCATCGTCGCTGGCGGCACTCGCGGGCGCCACCGTGCTGGCCAACCTGTCGGCCAGCAACATCACGGTGGGCAAGGCGGAGGAGCGGAGACTGCTCTGCAGCTCGCAGTCGCAGCGCTGCATCGCGGCCTATCTCTATGCGGCGGCGGGCGCGGGCGAGAGCTCCACCGACGTCGCCTGGGACGGCCAGGTGTCGATCTTCGAGAACGGCGAGCTGCTCACCGAAACCGAGCGCTTCCCCGTGGCCGAGGCCATCGCGGTCGCCGATGTCGACGTGGCGGGCCTTGCCCGCGAGCGGATGACCTGGAACTCGATCGAGACCAACCGCGCCTTCGCGGGCGCCCCCGCGTTCCGCCGCGTGCCCTTCCGCGTCGACCCGCCCGCTTCCGATCTCGGGCTCGCGCGCCGCGTCGCCCGCTTCCCCTTCGTGCCGGCCGCGCCCGAGCGCCTCGCGCGGGACTGCTACGAGGCCTACAACATCCAGGTCTCGGCGCTGACCCAGCGCCTGGTCGCGGCCCGCGTCCGCCGCGTGGTGATCGGCATCTCGGGCGGTCTCGACTCCACGCAGGCCGTGCTGGTCGCGGCCCAGGCCTTCGACAAGCTCGGCTGGCCGCGCGCCGACATCCTCGCCTGGACCATGCCCGGCTTCGGCACCTCGGACCACACGCGCGGCAATGCCATGGCGCTGATGGAGGCGCTCGGCGTGACCGCGGCGACGCTGGACATCCGCCCGGCCGCCACCCGCATGCTGACCGACATGGACCACCCCTTCGCGCGGGGCGAGAAGGTGTTCGACATCACCTTCGAGAACGTCCAGGCCGGCCTGCGCACCGACTACCTGTTCCGCCTCGCCAACCAGCACGACGCGATCGTGCTCGGCACCGGCGACCTGTCGGAGTTGGCGCTGGGCTGGTGCACCTACGGCGTGGGCGACCAGATGTCGCACTACAACGTGAACGCCGGCCTGCCGAAAACGCTGATCCAGCACCTGATCCGCTGGGTCATCGCGTCGGCGCAGTTCGACGCGGGCGTGTCGGCCACGCTCGGCTCGATCCTGGCCACCGAGATCTCCCCCGAGCTGGTTCCGGCCGGCGACGAAGGCCGCGTGCAGAGCACCGAGGAGCGGATCGGCCCCTACGAGCTGCAGGATTTCAACCTGTTCCACGTGCTGCGCCACGGCGCGCGCCCGTCGCGCATCGCCTTCCTGGCGCTGCACGCCTGGCGTGACGCGAGCGCCGGCGAGTGGCCGCCCGGCTTCCCCGAAGACCTCCGCCGCGCCTACGACCTCGGGCAGATCCGGCACTGGCTGGGGGTGTTCCTGCGGCGGTATTTCGGGTTCAGCCAGTTCAAGCGCTCGGCCATGCCGAACGGGCCGAAGGTGGTGGCCGGCGGGTCGCTGTCGCCGCGGGGGGATTGGCGGGCGCCTTCGGACGGGAATGCGGCGGCCTGGGTCGCGGAGCTGGAGCGGAACGTGCCCG
>CAXTVZ010000033.1:0-21371 GCA_964247685.1 uncultured Acetobacteraceae bacterium | reverse complement strand
CAAGGGACGACTGTCCCTTGGCGGGTCCAGGGCAGAGCCCTGGCCTTCCTCGCCCAGCCCTCAGACGCCCGACGCGGCCGCCAGCCTCCGCGCCAGAAGAAGGATGCACGCCCGGTCCGCCGAGCCGAGCTCCCGGAAATGGTCGAGCAGCGTCGCCTCGTCGCGCGAGATCCGCGCCGGGTCGGCGTCGGCGTCATGCGATCCGTAGCCGGTCGTCTTGAGCTCGCGAACCGGCACGCCGAGCACGTCGGCCACGCGCACGATCCTGTTACCGAAGCCGGCGCGACCCGTCTCCCACTGCGCGACGGCGCTGCGGGAAACGCCGGTCGCCCGCGCCAACTCGTCCTGCGTGAGGCCGCGGGCGCGGCGGAGCAGACGCATCCGCTCGCCCGGAGCCGCCCGGCTCACGCCGAGCTGTTCGAGGATATGTGCGTCCATCCGGCCCCGCCCGCGAGGGCGCAATGCGACGTTCGTTCCCTGGACGCTCAACGTTTCCCTCCGCGCCGCTCTATCCCATGACGACCTTGTTACAACGCCGCGGGCGTCAGCTGCAACGTGAAGCGCGGGCGCCTACTGCCGCTCGATCAGCTCGATCTTGTACCCGTCCGGATCTTCCACAAAGGCGATCACCGTGGTCCCGAACTTCACCGGGCCCGCCTCGCGAGTGACACGGCCTTCCCCTGCGCGAACCTTCTCGCAGGCCGCCGCCACATCGGGCACGCCCACCGCGAAATGGCCAAATCCGGTGCCGACGTCATACGGCGTCTCCTGGTCCCAGTTATGGGTGAGTTCGATCTCCGCCTGGCCGTGCGCATTGTCGGCATAGCCCACGAAGACCAGCGTGTAGCGCCCGTCCGGAACCTCCCGCCTGCGGAGCTCCTGCATGCCGAGCAGGTCGGAATAGAAGCGCACGCTGCGGTCCAGCTCGCGCACGCGGACCATGGTATGAAGATAGGAGCTCATGAGGCGTCCTCCGTTTGAGTGATGCCGTGAAGAAAGAGTCCGGCCGTATCGGCCGCCTGCACGGTCGCGTCGACATCGGTCAGCAATGTGGCGCCCGCCTCGAAGGCGATGCCGCGCAGGCCCGAAGCCGCGGCGGCCACGACGGTTGCAGGGCCGATCGTCGGCATGTCCGCGCGCACATCCTGGCCCGGCTTGGCGAGCTTCACCAGCACCCCGCCCGGACCAGGCAGTGCCAGCTCGCCCACACGCGCGAGCATCCGGTCGGTGCCCTCGATCGCCTCGACCGCGAGCACCGCGCCCTGCTGCACGACGCAGGCCTGGCCCACATCGACGCGCCCGAGTGCCTGGATCACGGCCACGCCACGGCCGATGTCGTCGAGCGCGCGGGCGTCGGGGATGTGGCGGCCGAGCGTGCCGCGGCGCCCCAGCCGGTCGCCGAGGAAGTCGCCGGCGCCCCGAACCAAGAAGCCCTCGTCCTCCAGCACGCGCACGATCGCGGCGAGCAGCCCGTCATCGCCGGTGAAGAACGCCCGGCCGATGCGCGCCAGGATGCGCGCGCCTTCCGCGTCGGGGCGGAGATCGCGCAGTCCGGGCCGCCTCACCGGCCCGATCAGCACGAGCTCGCGGCAGCCCTGCGCGCGGAGCAGCGTCAGGATGCGGCCGCCGGCCGCCGGGCGCGCCCAGTCATGCGGGAACGGGGCGATGATGTCGGGTTCGGCGAAATCAGTGAAGCCCACGATGAACACGCGGCGGCCTGCTCGGATGGCCGCCTCGGCGACACGCCCCGGCAGCGGACCACCGCCTGCCAGGATGCCCAGCGTCCCGGTCTCGGGATCAGGCGCCAGCTTCGTCCTCGTCGCCATGGGTCGCGGCCGGCACCAGGCCGCGCTTGCCGCAATGGTCGATGAAATCGAGGATCCGGGCCACGTGCCGGTCCTGGCCCCATTCCGCCCGCACGCGCTCGACGCGCAGGCCGAACGCCTCGGCGGCGCCGGCGCGCGGAAACAGCGTGCGGAAGGCCGCGCGGAGCCGCTGCAGCTCGTCCGCCGACATCCCGCTGCGGCGCAGGCCCACCCAGTTCAGCCCCACCAGCCGTGCGCGGTTGCCGAGCACGCTGCCGTAGGGGATCACGTCGCGCTCCACGCCGGCGACGCCGCCCACCACCGCCCCCGTGCCGATCCGCACGAACTGGTGCAGCGCCGCCGACCCCATGATGCGCGCGCCCGTGGCGATCTCGACATGGCCGCCCATCACCACGTTGTTGGCGATGATCACGTTGTCGGCGATCTGGCAGTCATGCGCCACGTGCACCACCGCCATCAGCAGGCAGTCCGAGCCGACGGAGGTCAGCCCCGTGCCGGTCTCGGTGCCGCGATGGATGGTGACGTGCTCGCGGATCACGGTGCGGTCGCCCACGCGGGTACGGGTCGCACCGCCACGGTATTTCAGGTCCTGCGGGGCGAGTCCCACGGTCGCGAACGGGTAGATCGTGCAGTCGGCGCCGATGGTGGTCAGCCCGTCGAGCACGACATGGCTGACGAGCTTCGTGCCGGCGCCCACCGTGACGTCCGGCCCGATCGTGCAGAACGGCCCCACCGACACGCCCGGACCCAGCGTTGCCGCGGGATCAACCAGGCTCGAGGGGTGGATTGCGGAGCCCGCGCGGGTTGGCCCCGCTGCAAGGTTCGCTTGGGTTTGCAAGTGACGCTTCCTTCGGCCAAATCGCCGCCACCCCTTACCAACGGGGCGGGCTCCGGGAAAATGAAGAGGTGTTTCGGTGGGTGTCCGGCCGTCGATCAGGGCTGGTCGAGGATCATCGCCGCGTATTTCGCCTCGGCCACCGTGACGCCGTCCACCTTGGCGACGCCGCTGAACTTCCAGACATTCCCGCGATGCCGCTCCTTCTCCACATGGATGCGAATCTGGTCGCCCGGGCCCACCGGTCGACGGAACTTGGCGTTCTCGATCGACATGAAATAGACCAGCCGCCCCTCGAACACCGCGCCGAGCGTGAGCACCACCAGCACGGCGGCCGTCTGCGCCATCGCCTCGATGATCATCACGCCCGGCATCACCGGGCGCTGCGGGAAATGGCCCTGGAAGAAGGGCTCGTTGATCGAGACGTTCTTGATGCCGATGGCGGACTGGTTGAGCACCACGTCCTCCATCCGGTCGATCAGCAGGAACGGATAGCGGTGTGGGATGGCCGCCATGATGCGGTCGATATCGACCGTGCCGATGCGGCCGGATGCGGCGTCGGCCACATTCTCCGCCATCACGACGCTCCGTCCTTCTTCCGTTCCGTCCATTCCGATCCCGATCCGCCCCCGAAGCGGGCGACTTGTCGACCCTGCCGGGCCCCGTCCTCGGTAGCCCCCCGGTGCTCACGCCCAGGAGGCCGGGTTCAAACTCCCTCGCGGCCGCCGCGTCGAGACAGGCGCCGCAAGGTAGCCACGTTCCTGAAGAACTCGCGCACGCCCATAGCGGGGCTGCCGACCACGTCGGACCCCGCTTCGACATCGGACATCACGCCCGCCTGCGCGCCCACCCGGGCCTTCGTTCCGATCCGCAAGTGCCCCGTGAGGCCGGCCTGGGCGGCCACCGTCACAAAATCCTCGAGAACCGTGGAACCGGAGATCCCGGCCTGGGCGACAACCACGCAGCCCCGTCCAAGGCGCACGTTGTGCCCGATCTGCACCAGGTTGTCGAGGCGCGAGCCGGGCCCGATCACGGTGTCGCCGGTGGATCCGCGGTCGATCGTGGCGTTGGCGCCGATATCGGCGTCGTCGCCGATCAGCACGCGGCCGAGCTGCGGCACCGCCACGAAGCCGGCGGGGCCTACGGCGAAACCGAAGCCGGGCTGGCCGATCCGCGCACCGGGATGGATCGTCACGCGGTCGCCCAGGATCGCGTGGCTGATCGAGACCTGCGCCCCGATCCGGCAACGCGCGCCGATCGCGACGCCGGCGCCGATCACCGCGCCCTCGCCGATGCGGGTGTGCGGACCGATCGTCGCACCCGGCGCAATCACGGCACGCGCGGCGATCTCCGCGGCTGGATCGACCTCGCCCTCCACCACGGCACTCGGGTGGATGCCGGGCGCGACCGGCGTCGGCGGATACAGCGCGCCGGCGAGATGCGCCCAGGCGAGGTAGGGCTCGGGCGCCACGAGGGCCGCCGCCGTCACGGGGCGGTGTTCGGCCATCGCGGGGGCGAGCACCACGACGCCCGCCCGCGTGTCGGCGAGGAGGGGGAGGTATTTGCGGTTGTCGAGGAAGCTCGCCTCGTCCGGCCCGGCCTCGTCGAGGGTGGCCAGGCCGCCGATCGGTGCGACCGCGCCGCCATCCGCGCGCGGATGGAACTCCGCGCCGATCGTGGCGGCCAGCGACCGCGCGTCGAGAGGGGCGGCGACCGCGAAGAAGCGCGGATCGCCGACGGCCATCCTACTTCCCCTTCGACGAGGCGGGAGCGGGCGCCGGACCGGCGGCCGAGACCTGCTGCGCCTGCGCCGTGGTCGGGAAGGTGCCCTGCCGCGCGAGCTGCTCGGGATCGACCCCGTCGGCGGGGATGAACACCGAGGGCAGCACCGCGTTGAGCTGGGCCAGCACCTGCGGGGTGATGTCGAAGCCCTGCACGTTCAGCGCGATCTGCTCCTGATGCAGCACCAAATTCATGCTGTGGCTCTCGGCCACCTGGCGGATCACCTGCACGAGTTCGCGCTCGATCTGGTTGAGTGCGACCTGCAGCGCCTCCTGGACCACGCGCTGGCGGTCCTGGAATTTGCGCTTGTCGGCGTTCTCGCGGTCCTGCAGGGCGCGGACCCTGGCGCGCACCTGGTCGGAGCTGAGACTGTGCTGGTCCTGCAGCGATTGCTGCACGTCGCGCAGCGCCATCTGCTCGCGCTGGACGTCGTCGCGCAGCTTGTCGCGGCGGGTGACGATCTCCTTCTGCACCTGCAGCGCCGCGGTCGACTGCCGCATGATGTCGGGCACCGAGATCACGCCCACCACGGCGGCCGGCGGGGGCGCACCTTTCGGCAGCGGGTTGATGGTGGGCACCGGCGGCTGCGGCAGCACGGGTGGCTGGGTGGGGCCTTGCGCCTGCTGCTGGCCGTCACCCGCATCGGGGGCGGGCCCGGGGGCCGACACGGGCTCGGCGACCGGGCCCGCGCGATGGCCGTGGCGGGGTGCTGCGGCGGGAGACGGGCCAGCGGCCTCGCTCTTGGGCGTGAACCAGCCGGGGTTCGTGGCCTGCTGCGCGAAGCTCGCGGTCGACAGCGCGGGGAGGAAGATCGCGAGTGCGGCCACGGATGCGGCCGCATTCGCCTTGGAGCGGAACATGTTCACCTCAGAAGTTCGTGCCGAAGCCGAAGCGGAAGACCTGGGTCTGGTCACCCGTCTGCTTCTTGAGCGGCACAGCTAGATCGACGTTGATCAGTCCGAACGGGCTTTTCCAGGACACGCCGAGGCCGGCGCTGACGCGCGGGGTCAGCGTGTCGCCGGAGATCGGCTGGAGATATTGCGCGTTGCTCGTGCGCTCGTAGTTGGTGCGCACACCCGACAGGCCGCCGGCATCCATGAAGGCGCGGCCCGACACGCCGAGATCGGGCGGCAGCGGCAGCGGATAATGCATCTCGGCCGAGGCCGTGTAGATAAAGCGGCCGCCGAGGCTGTCGGCATCGGGAAGGTAGTGAAGCCCAGGGACGCCTTGGCCGACATAGCTCACCGGTCCGCCGACTGTATTGAGAAGCCCGTTGTGGCTGATAGGCGAGACCGGGATCGAGTGCGGACCCACGCCGCCGTCCAGGAACCCGCGAAGATTGTCGCCGCCGAGATAGAAGTTGTCGATCAGGTCCTTCTTGCCGTCGCCGAAATCGGTGAGGTAGCCGGCGCCCGCCTTGACGATCACGGTCCAGAGGCGGTTGCCGGTCAGGTAGTCGAGCGGGACGTAGTAGTCGGCATCGGCCTTGGAGCGGATGTAGTCGGTGTCGCCGCCCAGGCCCGCCACGTCCTCGGCGAGCCGGATCACCCAGCCCTTGTGCGGCTCGACGCGGCTGTCGCGCGTGTCGATCGAGATCTGCTCGCCGACCTGCGACAATGTGGACGCGCCGTTCTCCGCGTTGACGTAGACGCTGGCGCCGTCATCGACCTCGTTCACCGACCGGTAGACGAGCGAGTAGTTCCAGGATTGCGAGATGTAGTTGTTGTACTGATAGCCGAGCCGGATCGTCGCGCCCTCGCGCACCTCGTTGTAGTCGGCATAGCCCAGCGCCGAGTAGTTCGTGGCCGACCGGAAGATGTCGATGCCGGTGACTAGGTTGCGGTCGAGGAAATACGGATCGGTCGCCGAGAGGTCGACCTGGTTCTCGTATTCCGCGATCGTGCCGGAAATGCCGGCATCGATGCCGGTGCCGATGAAGTTCTTCTGCCGCAGCCCGACATTCGCGAGCGGGCCCACATCGGTCGAGTAGCCGCCGCCGAGCGTCAGCTCGCCGGTCGCCTTTTCGGCGAGATCCACGTTGACGATCGTGCGGTCCGGCGCCGAGCCCGGCGTCTGGCTGATGTTGACGGTCTGGAAATAGCCCAGATCCTCCAGGAGCTGCCTGGTGCGCTTCTCCTGGTTGTCGGTGTACGGGTCGCCTTCGGCGAACGGGAACTCGCGGCGGATGACGCGGTCCTCGGTGCGGGTGTTGCCGCTGATCTCGATGCGCTCGACATAGACATGCGGGCCGTCATCGAGCGGAAAGACGAGATCGACGGAATGCGCGGCCTCGTTGCGGCCGATCTGCGGCTTGACGTCGGCGAACGAGAAGCCGAGCGACTGCAGGTGGTCGCGCATCAGGTCGGCCGAGCGCTGCACGGCATCACCGTCGTACCACTGGCCTTTGCGGACCTGGAGGTCGACCGCCACCATCGACGGCCTGGCGCCGCGGATGCTGGAGGTGATCCGGGTCGAGGCCACGCGGTAGCGCGCGCCCTCCTTGACCGTGAAGGTGATGAAGAACGACTTGCGGTCGGGCGAGAGCTCGGCGGTGGCATCCACCACGTTGAAATCGATGTAGCCGTTGCGGAGATAGAAACGCCGCAGCAGCTCCTTGTCGAAGTTCAGCTTCTCGGGGTTGTACTCGTCGTCGTTCGAGAAGAACTTCCACCACGCCGTCTCGGCGGACGTGATGACGCCGCGGAGCTGGCCCTCGGTGAAGGCGTGGTTGCCCACGAACGAGATGCGGCTGATCAGCGTCAGCGAGCCCTCGTTGATGTTGAACACCACGTCGACGCGGTTCTGCGACAGCCGGATGATCTGCGGCGTCACCACCGCCGCGAACCGGCCGTTCGCCGCGTAGAATTCCAGTAGCTTCTCGCGGTCGTGCTCGGCCATCTCGGCCGTGTAGACCGCGCGCGGACGCAAGCTGAGCTGGGGGCGCAGCTTCTCGTCGGTGACCGCGTGGTTGCCCTCGAAGGTGATGCGATTGACGATCGGGTTCTCGACCACGTGCACGATCAGCGTGTCGCCCGAGCGCGAGAACGACACGTCCTGGAACAGGCCGGTCGCGTAGAGCGTCTTGAGGCTGCGGTCGATATCGGCCTGGTTGTAGGGCTCGCCCGGAGCCACCAGCATGTAGGAGCGGACCGTGTCCGTCTCGATGCGCTGGTTGCCCACCACCTCGATGCTGCCGATGGTGCCACCGGTGACCGGCACCGCTGCCGGATGCGCCCGGTGACGCGCCGCCGCGGTCGTGGCGGCGGCACTCGCGGGCGCTTCGGCGGCGGTGATGGCGAGAAGGCCGACAGTGGCCAGCAGCGCTGCGCGCTTCGAAGTCAAAGAGCCGATCTCCCCCATCCGCACCGTCGCCGCGCCTGTACGGGCGCCGACACGCGGGCGTGAGTTAGTCGAATTGGCGGATGGTCCGCAAGCGGCCCCAATCGCTGATACGTCAGCCCGCGAGCGCGCGTGCCCAGCGGAACAGGCCGAGATCGGCGAGGTCGTTCACCGTGATCAGCACCATCACCATCGCGATCAGCGCGAATCCGGCCTGGAAGCCCAGCATCTGCGCGCGCCGCGACAACGGGCGGCGGAGCAGCGCCTCGATCGCGTAGAACATCAGGTGGCCGCCATCGAGGATCGGCACGGGCAAGAGGTTCACCAGGCCCAGATTGACCGACAGCATCGCCACCAGCGTCGCGAACGCGACCCATCCCGCCGCGGCCGCCTGGCCCGAGACTTTCGCGATCACCAGCACGGAATGGAGGTTCGACGCCCCGCCGCCGCCGGAGACGATGGTCCAGAGCAGCACCACGATCTGCGAGGCGATGGCCCAGCAATCGCTGATGCCTGCCGCGAAGGCTGCCGGCACTCCGAGCCGCGTCGAGCCCCCGGGTGCCGCGCCGATCTGGATGCCGAGCTGGCCGATCCGGTGGCCGCCGACGGTGACGGCGCGCGGCGTCACGGTGACCGTGAGCGCGTGGCCGGCCCGCTCGATGCCGATCGCGATCGGCTCGCCGGCATGCGGGGCCACCAGGCCCGGCACGTCGACCACATGCACGGTCCGGTGGCCTGCGACCGAGATGATCTCGTCGCGCGGCGCCAGGCCCGCCGCTTCCGCCGCACTGCCGGCGATCACGCCCACCACCACCGGCCGGTCGGAGGGCCGGCCGGCAACGCTGTAGACGAACGCGAACACCAGGATCGCGAAGACGAAGTTGAACACCGGTCCCGCCGCCACCACGATCGCGCGGGATGCGATGCTCTTCTCGGCGAACGACCGCGAGGGCACCACGGCGCCGAAGGCTGCCGCCGGCGGCGTCTCGTCCGCGCCGAAATCGGACTGGCCGAGCATGCGGACATAGCCGCCGAGCGGGATCGCCGAGAGCTGCCACATCGTGCCGTGGCGATCGCGCCTGCCGAACACGCGGCGGCCGAAACCGATCGAGAACACCTCGACCTCCACGCCGCGCCAGCGCGCCGCGAGGTAGTGGCCGAGCTCGTGGACGAAGATCAGGAGCGAGATCAGCACCGCGAACGACACGACCGATTGCACGAACGCGATCACGAGAGGCACTCCTCGGCAAGTGCGCGGGCTTCGGCGTCGATCGCCACCACGAGCGGGAGCGCGTCGGCCGCGGGCGTGCCCATCCGCTCGAGCACGGCCTCGACCACGCGCGCGATCGCGCCGAAGCCGATGCGTCGGGCCAGGAACGCAGCCACAGCAACCTCGTTCGCCGCGTTCAGAATCGCAGGCGCCCCGCCGCCCGCCCGCAACGCCTCGCGGGCGAGGCGGAGGGCCGGGAAGCGGACCGGATCGGGGGCTGCGAACTCCAGCGTGGCGATCCGCGCGAGGTCGAGCCGCGGCGAGGCGGTCTCGATCCGCTCGGGCCAGGCGAGGCAATGGGCGATCGGGATTCGCATGTCGGGCGCGCCGAGCTGGGCCACCACGGAGCCGTCGGTGAAGTGCACCAGCCCGTGCACGATCGATTGCGGGTGCACCAGCACCTCGATCCGCTCCGACGGCAGCCCGAACAGGCGCGCCGCCTCGATCACCTCGAGGCCCTTGTTGAACATGGTGGCTGAATCGATGGAGATCTTGGCGCCCATCGACCAGGTCGGGTGCTTGAGCGCCTGCTCGGGACCGGCCGCTTCCATGGCGGCCACGCTCGCGCATCGGAACGGGCCACCCGAAGCGGTCAACACGATCTTCTCCACCGCGCGCAGGCCGCCGAACGCGCCGCCGAGCGACTGGAAGATCGCGTTGTGCTCGGAGTCGCAGGGCAGCAGCACCGCGCCCGCATCGGCCACCGCGCGCAGCATCACGTCGCCGGCCGAGACCAGCGCCTCCTTGTTGGCGAGAGCGACCGCGGCCCCATGGCCGATCGCAGCCAGCGTCGGCGCCAGTCCGGCGATGCCGGTGATCGCCGCCATGGTCCAGTCGACCGGACGCGACGCCGCCTCGATCACCGCGGCCTCGCCCGACGCCGCCTCGATCCCCGAACCCGCGAGCAGCGAGGCGAGCTCGGCATGGCCGCTTGCGTCGGCGAGCACGGCAATGCGGGCGCGCAAGCCTCGTGCGAGCTCGGCGAGACCCGCCGCATTGCGTCCCCCCACCACCGCCTCGACCCGGTAGAGGTCGGGCCGCGCCAGCAGCAGGTCGGCGGTGCTGCGGCCGATGCTGCCCGTAGCCCCGAGCACGGTGACGCTCTTGGGCCCGAAACAGGCCCCGCTCGGCACCGCCGGGGCCGCGAGAGTGATGTCGCTCATGGGGGCTTTCCGTAACCGCTTCAGCGCGCGAGCACCAGAAGAGCCGCGAGGGGGGCTGCGAACATCAGCCCGTCGACGCGATCGAGCAGGCCGCCATGGCCGGGGATCATGACCCCGGAATCCTTCACGCCAGCGCGCCGCTTGGCGGCACTCTCGGCGAGATCGCCCACCTGCGCCGCGATCGCCAGCAGGGCCGCCTCGAAGGCGGTGCCGAACAGATGCCGATGCGGCGCGGCGAGTCCGATCACCGCGCCCACCACGATCGCGGATGCGAGCCCGCCGGCCGCCCCCGACCAGGTCTTCCGCGGCGACAGCAGGGGTGCCAGCTTCGGGCCGCCGAACCGCCTTCCCGCAAGGTAGGCGCCGGTGTCGCTCGCCCAGGTGGCGAGGAAGACCAGCAACACGTGCACCAGGCCGCCGTGATGGTGGCGCAGCCAGAGCAGTGCGACGCCGGGCACCACGACATAGAGGAAGCCGGCGGCGAGCACCCGCTGCCGCGCGGCCGCCGCACCTGCGGCCAGCAGCACCGCGACACCGATGCCCGCCCCGGCCTGGCCGAGTGCCGCCAGCAGCGTCGCCGCGACCGAGGCCGCGACCAGCGAGGCGCGGGTGCCGAGCGGCAGGCGCCACATTGCTCCCCACTCCGCCGCCGCCGCACCGACCGCGAGCAGGATCAGCAGCGCCCACGGCACCCCGCCGGCCCACAGCAAGGCCAGCCCCGCGATTGCGAGCACGGCCGCCGAGGCCGCGCGCACGCCGAACTCGTTGCGGGCGGGTGCTGCACCCGCGGTCGCTTTCACGGACGTGCGTTCAGCGGGGCCGGGCACCGAACCTGCGCTCGCGCCTCCCATATTCGCCGAGTGCTGCCACGAACTCCTGCTCGCCGAAATCGGGCCAGAGCACGTCGAGGAAGACGAGCTCCGCATAGGCCGACTGCCAGAGGAGGAAATTCGACAGCCGCCGCTCGCCGCTGGTGCGGACCACCAGGTCGGGGTCGGGGATGCCGCGCGTGCTGAGGAACCCGCCGAGCGAGGCCTCGGTGATCTCCTCGGGTACGAGCTCGCCGGCACGCACGGCCGCGGCCATGCGCCTTGCGGCCTCGGCGATGTCGGCTCGTCCGCCATAGGAGAGCGCTATCGTCAGGTTCAGCCGCGTGTTCGCCGCGGTCAGGTGCTCGGCCCGCTCGAGCTCCGCGGTGATGTCGCCCTCGAAGCGCTGCCGCTCGCCGATCACCCGAAGGCGAACGCCCTGCCTGTGCAGCTCGGCCACCTCGTTGCGGAGGTAGTGGCGCAGCAGGGCCGTAAGGTCGCGCACCTCGTCGGCCGGGCGGCGCCAGTTCTCGCTCGAGAACGCGAACAGCGTCAGCCAGCCCACGTCGTTGCGGATCGCCGCCTCGATCGAGCGCCGCACCGCGGCAGCACCCGCCCGGTGGCCGGCGATGCGCGGCAGCAGCCGGCGCTCGGCCCAGCGGCCGTTGCCGTCCATGATGATGGCGACATGGGCCGGCCGCGTCGGATCGGCCCGGCAGGCGGCGAGCTCGTCGGCCGCGTCGGCGAGGGTCGCGTTCATTCCGGTGACGGCCGCGCTGCCCACCATCAGACCTGCTTGATCTCGCGCTCCTTGTCGACGAGGAACTCGTCGATGCGCTTGATGTAGCCGTCGGTGACCTTCTGGACCGCGTCGGTCCAGTCCTTCCCCGCGTCCTCGCTGATGTCGCCCTTCTTCTCGAACGCGCGGATCCGGTCCATGCCGTCGCGGCGGACGCCGCGGACAGCGACCTTGGAGGCCTCGGCGTATTTGCCGGCGGCGCGTGCCAGCTCCACGCGGCGCTCCTCGGTCAGCATCGGGATCGGCACGCGCACCAGCTGGCCGTCGGTCATCGGGTTCAGCCCGAGGCCGGCCTCGCGGATCGCGCGCTCGACCGCGCCCACATGGGTCTTGTCCCAGACCTGCACGGTGAGCATGCGCGGCTCGGGCGTGCCGATCGTGCCGACCTGGGTGATCGGCATCTCGGTGCCGTAGGCCTCGACCTTCACCGGCTCGAGCAGAGCGGGGCTCGCGCGTCCCGTGCGCAGGCCCGCGAAGTCGCGTCGCAGCGTCTCGAGCGCGCCGTCCATCCGGCGCGCGAGGTCGTCCTTGAGGGCTTGGAGGTCGGCAGGCACGGCGGGCGGCTCCCTCGATCAGATCCGGGTCGACTAGGTTTAGGCGCGTTCGATGATCCGCGTGAACCGTCCTTCGCCGCGCATCACGGCGGCGAAGGCGCCCGGCGCGTGGATGTTGAACACGGTGATCGGCAGCCCGTTCTCGCGGGCCAGGCTGATGGCGGCGGCATCCATGACCGCGAGATCGCGGGCGAGGACGTCGTGGTAGGTGAGCTCGTCGTAGCGCTCGGCGTCGGGGAACTTGCGCGGATCGGCGGAATAGACGCCGTCGACCTGGGTGCCCTTGAGCAGCTCGTCGCAGCCCATCTCGGCCGCGCGCAGGGCGGCCGCCGTGTCGGTGGTGAAGAACGGGTTGCCGGTGCCGGCGGCGAAGATCACCACCCGGCCCTTCTCCATGTGTCGCACGGCGCGCCTGCGGATGAACGGCTCGCACACGCTCTGGATCGGGATCGCCGAGAGCACGCGGGTGGGAGCACCCAGCCGCTCGAGCGCGTTCTGCATGGCGATCGCGTTCATCACGGTGGCCAGCATGCCCATGCTGTCCGCCTGGCTCCGCTCCATGCCGCCGGCCGCCCCCCGCACGCCCCGGAAGATGTTGCCGCCGCCGATCACCAGGCAGACCTCGATCCCCATCTGGAACACGGAGACGACGTCGGCGGCGATGCGCGAGACCGTGTCGTTGTCGAGGCCGTATTCGCGCTTGCCCATCAGGGCCTCGCCCGACACCTTCAGCAGGACGCGCCTCGGAGCCGGTGGCTGGACCATGGAATCTCGTCAGTTCGAGGGGAAGCCCCTGCCTTCTACCGGCCGGTCCACCCTGCCACAAGGCCGCGCCGATGGCGCGAGCGCGTGACACAAACCGGCAAAAAAGAGACGATTTTCGGCGAACGCGTGCTGCTGCCGGACGGGTTTTCCCCGGCGAGCGTGATGATCGAGGCCGGCCGGATCGTCGCCGTCGAGCGCGGCCGCGTGGCCGGCTGCCGCGACCTGCCCGCCGGCAGCGTGCTGGCGCCCGGCTTCATCGATGCGCAGGTCAATGGCGGCGGCGGCGTGCTGTTCAACGACGACGCCTCCGCAGGCGGGATCGCCCGGATCGTGGCGGCCCACCGCGCCGGCGGCACCACCGGCCTGCTGCCGACGCTGATCACCGACGCGCCCGGCGCGATCGCGCGGGCCGCGGACGCGGCGCTGACCGCGCGCGCGCTGCCGGGCGTGCTCGGCGTGCATCTCGAAGGGCCGTTCATCAGTCCGCGCCGGCCGGGGGTGCACCCGCCCGAGTGGATCCGGCGCATGACGGCTACCGACCTTGCGGAGATCGCCGATCTCGCGCGCCGTGTCGCGACTCTGCTGACGCTGGCGCCCGAGGAGACGACGCCGGAGGCGCTGCGCACGCTCGCGAGCGCCGGCACGGTGCTGTCGGCGGGCCACACCGAAGCCGACCCCGCGACGGTCGCCGCCGCGAGCGCCGCCGGCCTGCGCGGCTTCACTCATCTGTGGAACGCGATGCCGCCGCTCGGCGCGCGCGTGCCGGGGCCGGTCGGCGCGGCGCTGGCCTCCGAGACGCTGTTCGCCGGCGTGATCTGCGACGGCATTCATGTGAGCAAGCCCGCGCTCCGGCTGAGCTTCCGCCTCCTCGGCCCCGACCGGATGTTCCTCGTGACCGACGCCATGCCGACCGCCGGCACCACGCTCGACGGGTTCGAGCTCGGCGGCCGCCGGATCCGCAGGCGCGCGGGACGGCTCGAGACCGCCGACGGCACGCTCGCCGGCGCCGACCTCTCGATGATCGAGGCTGTCCGCTTCACCCACACCCATCTCGGCGCGTCGCTCGAAGCGGCACTCCGGATGGCGAGCGAGACGCCGGCGCGCTTCCTCGGGCTCGCGGATCGGGGGCGGATCGCGGCCGGTGGGCATGCCGACCTGGTGCTGCTCGGGCCGGCCTTCGACGTGATCGCGACCGCGATCGGCGGCGCCTGGGAGCAACACACCTGATCGACCCGCCAGACCTGCTGCGACGCTGCGGTCGCGAGCGCCGATTCGATGGTGGGCTTGCGCGACCACCTGCCGGCGAGGCCGGCCCGACAATGCGTCGTGGCCGGTGCCGGCAAGGCGGCGGGCGGCATGGCGCGCGCGCTCGCAACACCGAACGGCTGCTGGCCGGCGCTGGCGATCTCTGGGATGGACGGCGTGGCAGCGCTCGCCGGGGACACGGGCGGCATCGACGGGCGGAGCGACGCGGCCCGCGCGATCGCCACCGCCGACCTTGGGCCGCCCGCGCAGCCTCGGTCTCGATCCCGCTTGCCTGCGCGATGCGCGTCGCAGCTACGACGTGTTCGCCGCTGGGTGACCTTATCAGAACCGCCCCCACCTTTACGACAGTGAACGATTTCCGGGCCGTGCTGATCGCGTGAAGGCCAAGGGGCGGCATGCCGAAGGCGTGCTTCGCACGACGCCCCCTGGAACCCCGCCAAAGGCTGGCCTTTGGGATCCATTCGAGGAGTTCCCGTTGGCACGCCTGCGCTTTGTCCTTGGTGACCAGCTGACGCGCGAGCTGTCGAGCCTGCGCGACTTGGAAACCGGCGACGTGGTGCTGATGGCCGAGGTGAGCGACGAGACGACCTACGTGCGCCACCACCAGCGCAAAATCGCGTTCCTGTTCGCGGCCATGCGCCACTTTGCGGAAGCGCTCCGCGTCGACGGCATCACCGTCGACTACGTCCGGCTCGACGACCGTGACAACTCCGGCAGCTTCACCGGCGAGCTGCAGCGCGCGCTGACCCGTCACCGCGTGGACGCCGTGGTCATCACCGAAGCCGCCGAATGGCGGGTGCTCGACATGATCGAGAGCTGGTCGCCCACGCTGGGCATCCCGGTCGAGATCCGCGAGGACGATCGCTTCCTCTGCCCGCGCGACGAATTTAATCGAGTCTCCGGCGGCGGCCGCACCCTGCTGATGGAAAACTTCTACCGCCGCATGCGCCGCCGCACCGGCTACCTCATCACCGCGGGCGGCGAACCCGAAGGCGGACGCTGGAACTACGACCACGACAACCGCGAGCCCATGCCTCGCCATGTCACCCCACCCGAACGCCCGTCCTTCACACCGGATGCAACGACCGCCGACGTGCTGTCGCTCGTGACCCGCCGCTTCGGCAATCATTTCGGCCGGCTCGAGAACTTCGACTATCCCGTCACCCGCGACGATGCGCGGCAGTACCTCGCCTGGTTCGTCCGCGCGGCACTTCCCGGCTTCGGGACCTATCAGGACGCCATGCGCCAGGGCGAACCCCTGCTCTTCCACTCCCACCTGTCCGCGCTGGTCAATTGCGGCCTGCTGACCCCCGCCGAATGTTGCGACGCCGCCATCGCCGCCTGGCGCGAAGGCCGCGCACCGCTGGCGGCGACCGAAGGCTTCGTGCGCCAGCTCATCGGCTGGCGCGAGTTCATCCGCGGCATCTACTGGCGCGAGATGCCGGACTACGGCAATCGCAACGCGCTCGAAGCCACCCGCAAACTCCCCGATTTCTTCTGGACCGCCGCGACCGACCTCAACTGCCTTCACCAGGCGGTCTCGGAAACCCGCGATCACGCCTATGCCCACCACATCCAGCGGCTGATGGTGCTCGGAAACTTCTGTCTCCTCGCCGGTATCGATCCGAAAGAGGTGCAGGAATGGTACCTCGTCGTCTATCACGACGCCTATGAATGGGTGGAAATGCCCAACGTGGTCGGCATGATCCTGTATGCCGATGGCGGATTATTCGCGACCAAGCCGTATGCGGCATCGGGCAACTACATCAACCGCATGTCGAACTATTGCGAGCATTGCCGCTACGACGTGAAGCAGCGCCAGGGCGAGGACGCCTGTCCGTTCAACTATCTGTACTGGGATTTCGTCGCGCGCAACCGTGTGCGCCTCGCCGGCAATCCTCGCACGTCACGCGCTGTGGCGACGCTCGACCGGATGGCGGACGCGAAGGTCGCGGCGGCGCGGAGCGATGCGCTTGCCTTCCTGAACAGCTTTCCGGCATCCGGCGATTACTAGGGAAGAGTTGTTCTTTCTTGAAAGAGAGAACCAAAGAACTTCTATCCCTTGGTGTCCGGCACGAGCCACCAAACGAGTCCAAATGGATAGAAGTCTTTTTGCTTCTTTTTCTTCAGAAAAAGAAGACCTTCCAGCGCCGTCGTGAAACCTACCAGCCCGACCGCGCGATGTGCGGGATCTTGTCCCGCTTCTCGTCGAAATAGGACGCCAGGATCCCGCTGTCGTCGTAGGTGTGCAGCTTGCCGTTGTTCAGCAGCCGAACCATTCGTCGCGAGCAGGTCTGCAACACCTTCCGGTCGAGGGTCCCGGACGTGAACTTGTCCCGGGCGTCGATGATGGAGCACACGAACTCGACCAGCATGCTCTGGCGCGGTTCGGAACTCTCGTTCGAGAACGCCCCGTGCCAGATATGCCCAATCGCGACGACGGCCGATCCCTTCGGGCAGATGGCCTTCACCGCACCTTCGGGAATCTGACCGTTCGGCAGGTTGCCCTGCCAAGGCAGATTCACCCTCTGTCGAAGCTTGTGTGAGTGGGGAATGACATAGAGCGGACCATTGTCTTCCCGGAACTCGTTGATCGCCGTGATGACCTGGATGACGATCGGGTAGGACGGCGGCGGCAACGGTGCGCCCGGGCGATGATCGAACGGCGAGTCCTGGTGCGGCCCGAACACCGCGTTATGGGGTGCCGGTCGCGACGTCGACAGACTGATATTGTCCAGCTTGCAGTCCCAGCCGAGAAGAGACTCGACAATGAGGGAGAGGACCGGGTCGTCGACCACCTCGATCACGTCGGGGCTCGAGTTGAGAACGCTCTGCAGGCGCGGACCGATGCCGTTCCATCGTCCGTCGGACGATAGCGGCGCCTCCTCGGCCATCCTCTGCATGGTATCCGCGAACCGCTGGAAAATCCCGGGCAGGATGACAAACCCGGCGCCGTCGGTCAGAGCCTCCTTCACCCGGGGCATGAAGTCCCGGTCATAGATCGAGATCTCGTCGAAGGCGTTCTGATCGTTGTAGATCCAGGCCTTCAGTCCGCTCGCGGACGACCAGTACTTCTTGTGGGCTGACTGACCGAAGTAGTCGTACATATCCGTGTAGTGGAAGCCGTGCCGATTGAGGCTGTCGATCCTCTCGACGTCCCGCGTGGTCAGTACGTCGAGACCCTGCGCGTCGACGATCTCCTTGAGATGGGACAGCCGCGTCGTGCCGGGGATCGGCACGACGCCCTTCTTCATCACCCAGGCCAGAACGATGCTCGCAATCGAGTACCCGTGGGTCCCGGCGATGTCTCTCAGGGTCTGGTCGTCGAACAGGACCTTATCGCCGCCCTCCCACCCAAAGTTGAAGGGAGAGTGACCGATGACCTTGATGTCGTTGCCGTGACAGAAGTTCCGCAGCGCGTCGTCATGGGCGAACGGGTTGTATTCGATCTGGACCGAGAATGGCTTGATGCGGGCGATGTTCAGAAGTCGCTGCATCTCGACGATATTGAAGTTCGAGACGCCGATCCCTGAGACGACGTTCCGATCGACGAGCTGCTCCAGCTGCGGCCAGATCTCCTCGATGATGAACTCTTCGGGGAAGCCGTTTCCGTCGACCTTGAGCGGCCAATGGATGACGAGTGAATCGAACTTCTGGACATTGAACCTCCGGCAGAAGTTCTCGTAGCTGCCCAGCATCGAGATGCCATGACTGTTGCTGTCGTTGCCCCTGTTCCAGCCGAGCTCGGTGATCCACAGCTTCAGGCTGATATGTACGTCGCCGCGATCGATGCCGAGCCGCTGCAGGGTCTCGTCGAACTGCGCCATTGCGCCTACAGGGTAGAAGGTCGACGTGTCGAAGTAGCGTATCCCACCCTCGAGTGCCGCCTCGAGGATTTCCTGGGAGATGCCATCCCGCACCCCGCAGCCCAGCCCACATGCGAAACTCGACATATTTGACCCTGGAATAGCGAAATAGCACTTGATGCCACCGCGGCCGGCATTGTCAAACGCTGTAGCACAAATACACGAAGAATCCACCGAGCCTGCACGGCCAGTGGGCGCTGCCCCCTCTTACAATAGGCAGGTCCAGGAGGGCCGTCCCTCCTGGCGGGGTCAAGGGGCAGAGCCCCTTGCCTTCTTGACGACCGCACCCGTATCCGCCAGCGGCGCCGGGATAGGCGCCAGCTGAAGCTGCGCCGCCCCCATGAGCTCCCGCACCAGCGTGCTCTGCCGCGACGTCCCCGTCTTCGCCATCAGCCGCGCAAGATGCGTCCGCACGGTGTTGACGCTGCGGCCGCTGCGTTCGGCGATCTCGCTGACGCTGTGTCCGGCGAGCAGGTCGGCCGCCAGTGCCGCCTCGGCGACCGTGAGGCCGAAGATCGCCGAGAGCTGCTCGCGGGCCGCGCCGCGATCGGTGTCGCTCTGCGAGATCAGCAGGATGGTCGCCGGTGCGCGCAGTGCGAACGGTGCCCGCCGGCCGCAGGCGGGCATGGCGAGCAGCAGCAGGCTCGGCCGTCCCTCGCCGCCCGCGATCCGGAGATGGCCCGCGACCGCGCCTTCGGGACAGCTCGCGCGGGCGAGAAGTGCGGCCACAGTGCGCGCCGTTGCAGGGTCGGGCGAGCCGATCCCGCGCGGGCCGAGCCGCAGCTCGCAGCCTTGCGCGAACAGAAGCTCGGCGGCCGCATTCATGAAGATCGGCTTGCCCGCGGCATCGAGCACCAGGCAGGCGTGGCGCACCGCGTCGAGCGAGGCCAGGCCCGCGCTCCGGGCCAGCTCGGCCTCCCGCAGGCGCTCGGCCACCGCCGCTGCCCGCTGCAGGTGCGGCAGCACGATCGCGGCGACCGCGCGCTCGCGCCCGTCGAACGGTCCCGCCGACCACGGCCGCAGCAGCGAGACGTCCTGCACCCACCCATCCGTGACGCTCAGCGCCAGCCGCAGTCCCTCGTGTAGCTCGCGCGGCGCCAGGTAGTCGTTGTACATCTCGGTGCGGACCAGGTCGGCCTTGTCGACCATCTCGCGGGTGGTGACGATCTCGCCGGAGAAGCGCGGCGGCCGCTTCCGTCCCCAGACGTTCCGTTTCACCCAGGTGCCCAGGAACAGGTCCTGGTAGTCGATCGCATCGATGCCGACCGCGAGGCCGCCGAACTCGCCGTAGTCCTCGCGGCGGGCGAACAGATCGGCGAAGTGGCAACCGAACAGCGCAGCGAGGAGGCGAAGGAGGCCGCCCCAACCTTCCGGTTCGAGCGCGGCCTCATAGGCGGCATGGATGACGGCGTCGATCCGATCATCGTCCACTTGGATGCTCTCGCAGGACCGACGCTGCTATAACATCCAATGGTTACGAAACCACGATGATTATGCGGCCGCAGTCGCGTCCCTGCAGCCGCGCAGGTGGAGTGCGGCCGTGAGCTCGGCATCGAGCACCGGGCGCGACCAGTCCGCCAGGATCGTGGCGAGCCCGGCGCGGCCGATCCGGCTGGCGCGCGCGGGATCGTCGAGCAGGCCGACGAGGTGGCGGCCCAGCGTCTCCGGATCGTCCGACACCAGGCCGGCGAGCGCGTCCGGCAGGCCCGCGCCCTCGGCGGCGACCCAGCTGCACACCACCGGCCGGCCGGCGGCCATCGCCTCGAGCACCTTGCCCTTCACCCCCGCGCCGAAGCGCAGCGGCGCCACCAGCGTCCGCAACCCCAGGTAGACGTCGCGGCGATCGGCGACATGCCCCTCGAAGCGAAACCGCTCGCTGCCGAAATCGCGCACGAGGCGCGGCGGCGCGGCGGCGCCGAAGATGCGGAACACCGCGTCGGGACGCGCGCGCCAGACCAGCGGTGCGATCGCCAGCGCCAGCACGGCGACCGCATCGACGTTCGGCGCATGGCGGAAGCCGCCCACGAAGCCGATCGCCGGCGGAGCGTGCTCGGGGCCCGCGAGCGCGATCGGCGCCACGTCCCAGCCGACGCGGCGGATGTCGGCGCGCGGTGCCAGGCTTGCCAGCAGCTCCCGCTCATAGTCGGAATGGACCAGCGTCACGGTCGCGGCCTCGGCGGCGACGATCTCGCGGCGGCGCAGCCGTTCCGCCTCGCCCGCGAGATAGGGATCGCTGGAGCACGCCGCCTGGCGCGCGGTCCGCAGGAAATGCAGATCCGCCGGCAGGAACACCGTGCGCGCCTGCGGGCAGATCCTGCGCGCGAGCGGCAGGTAGATTTCCGCGTTGCCGATCCGGTGCGCCACGACCAGGCCGATTTCGGGCGCCAGCCGGGCCAGCACCGCCTCGACCGAGGTCTCGTGCGGGCGGGCGGCGACGCGGATCCCCATCGCCGCGAGTGATGCGGCGCGCGCCGGGTCGCAGGCGAGGTCGGCCGGCACGAACAGCACGCAGAAGCCGAGCCGCACCAGCGCCTGCGCATGCGACAGCGCCACCTGCGACCCGGCATCGCGGTCGGGGCTCGGCACGTGGTCGTCGATGAACACGGCGACCGTCCGGCTGTCGTCCTTGCGAGCGGCGGCGGCGGCCGTGCGGGCGCGGAAGACGGACGCGCCCGTCTCGTGGCGCAGGCGCGCGGTGCGCAGGGTCTCGGCCGTCCGCTCGAGCATCGCGATCGTGTCCTCGATCGTGGCGATCGCGCCCGGAGATCTCGCGTCCGCCAGCGACGACAGCGACCGCTCGATCAGGCCGCGATCGGCCACATCCACGCCGGTCGCGGGCTCGATCACCAGCGGCGAGCCCTCGAGCGCCGCGCCGTCGCCCCGGCGACAGACCGAGATCTCGTGCCGGCGGAACGGCGAGAGCGGCGGATCGAACGCGAACGCGAACCCGCAATAGCCGTCGCCGAAGCCCGCCGCCGCGACATCCGGGCGCGGTGCGTTGGCGACCACCGTGCCGAGCAGCCGCCCGCCCTCCGAGATCGCCAGCATCACCGGCTCGGCGCTTCCCGTCGCCACCGCCCAGCCGGTGATGCGGAAC
>CAXTVZ010000032.1:18693-21430 GCA_964247685.1 uncultured Acetobacteraceae bacterium | reverse complement strand
GCGATCGCTGCGAACAGAGCCGCAAGATAGAGCAGCGAGTAGCGAAAGGTGCTGCGCGCGGGCGCGTCGCCCGTAAGGCTTCGGCCGGTCGCATCCTGCCGGTCCCGCAGGACGCGCCAGGCCATCACCAGGAACCTCAGGCTGAGCAGGCCGGCGCTGATCCCATACAGCGTCCCTGCAAGCCCGAGGAGAAAGGGCGCCAGCGACACCGGAAGCAGCACGATCGTGTAGGCGAGGATGTGGATGCGCGTCGTGCGGGGACCGCGGACCACGGGCAGCATCGGGATTCCGGCCCGCGTGTAGTCGCCGCATGCGTAGAGCGAGAGCGCCCAGAAATGCGGGGGCGTCCAAAAGAACACGATCAGGAACAGCAGCAGCGGGAGGGGGGCGACGTGGCCGGTCACCGCGACCCAGCCGATGATCGGCGGGAAGGCGCCGGCCGCACCGCCGATGACGATGTTCTGCGGCGTGCGCCGCTTCAGCCACATCGTATAGACGCCGACATAGAACGCGATCGACAGCGCGAGCCAGCCGCCGGCGACCGGGTTGGTGGCGAGGCCGAGGGCGACCACCGAAAGCACCGACAGCACCAGGCCGAAGGCGAGCGCCTCGTTCGGTGCGATCCGGCCCATCGGGATCGGCCGGCCGGCGGTGCGGCGCATCAGCGCGTCGATATCGCGATCATACCACATGTTGAGGGCGCCGGCGGCACCCGCGCCGAGCGCGATGCAGCCGATCGCCACCAGCGCGCGGAGCGGCGCCAGGTGGCCCGGCGCGAGCACGAGACCGATGGCGCCGGTGAGCACGACCAGGCTAACCACCCGCGGCTTGAGCAGGGCGAGCCAGTCCCGCACGTCGATCCGCACGGCAGGGAGAGTCTGCGACATCTTCATCCAGAGTGGGGCGGCGGACGGCCGCCGGAAGGGGCCGGGCTGTAGATGGGTCGCGCCGTCAGGCGTTGGCAAGGGAGACGAGCGTGAACAGCCCGAACGGGGGGACGGCGGTGCGGCGCGAGCGGGCCAGCTCCTCGGGCGGCAGGAGGGCCTCGAACGCGAAGTCCGGGTGCCAGCCGAGCTGGCGCGAGAGCGGGGCCATGGCGCGCTCGGCGGCGTAGCGAAGGCCGCCTTCGGCGAGGAAGTGGTTCACGAATAGCAGCGTGCCGCCGGGACGGACGACGCGCTTCATCTCGGCGAGCAGCGCGCGCGGATGCGGCACCACGGAGGCCACGAACATGGCGACCGCCACGTCGAAGCTGGCGGTGGGCAGGCCGGTGGCCTCGGCATCGGCGATCACGAGCTCCTCGACATGCGCGAGGCCCCGGTCGACAACCCGCTTGCGGGCGAGCGCCATCATGTCCTCGGAGAGGTCGATGCCGGTGATGCGCTTGCTCGCGTCGTAATGCGGCAGAGCCAGGCCGGTGCCGACGCCCATTTCGAGCACGCGTTCGCCGGGCAGCGCGTTGACGGCGGCGACCGCCTGGCGACGACCGGCGGCGGAGACCGAGCCGAACACGCGGTCGTAGACGCCGGCCCAGCGCCGATAGGCCGCCCGCACCGCATCGGCATCGAGCGCGGAATGCGGTTGTGGCATGCTAGGGAGGGAATGGTCGCTCACGGGAGAGGGTCGTCGGAGATGCACATGCTGTGGGCAAATCTTCTGTTGGGGTTCGCGGCGGTCAGCGTCTGGGTAATGATGTGGATCTTACCGTTTCGCGAGAATATTTATCGGTGGATCGACCAGCGCTGGCCCCGCTAGGGCCTCGCCCCGTCAGGGAAGCGGGCGCGCTTCGCCTCGATCGCGTCCCAGATGAGGCCCGCGGTGTTGATCCCGTCGAAGCGGTCGATCTCCTGCAAGCCGGTGGGACTGGTGACGTTGATCTCGGTGAGCCAGTCGCCGATCACGTCGATGCCGACGAACAGGAGGCCGGCATCGCGCAAGGCCGGACCGATCGTGGCCACGATCTCGCGGTCGCGCTGGGTCAGGGTCGCGGCCTCGGCGCGTCCGCCGACATGCATGTTGGAGCGCGCCTCGCCTTTCGCGGGCACGCGGTTGATCGCGCCCACCGCCTCGCCGTCGATCAGCACGATGCGCTTGTCGCCGAGCCGGACGGCGGGCTCGTAGCGCTGGATCATCAGGGGCTCGCGGGAGCGCGCCCAGTGCATCTCGAGGAGGGCTGCGAGGTTCTCGTCGTCCTCGCGGATGCGGAACACCCCTGCCCCGCCATTTCCGAACAGCGGCTTGACCACGATGTCGCGGTGCTCGGCGCGGAAGTCGCGGATCGCGTCGAGGCTCCAGGTCACCAGGGTCGGCGGCATCAGGTCGGGGAAATGGGTGACGAGGATCTTTTCCGGGCTCTCGCGCACCGAGCGTGGGTCGTTCACCACCAGCGTGTGCGGATGGACGTGCTCGAGCATGTGCGTGGCGGTGATGTAGGCCATGTCGAAGGGGGGGTCCTGACGCATCAGGATCACGTCGACGGCCGAGCCCAGGTCGAGGGTCACCGGGGCGCCGAACGCGTGGTGTTGGCCGCGCTCGCGCCGGACGGTCACCGGGCGGGCGCCATGGGCCAGCAGGCGCTCGGTGCGGCGGGGGCTCTCGGGACGCGACTTGCCCTCGGTCAACGCCAGGGCGCGGACGTCGTAGTGCCACATGGCGTGGCCGCGGCGCTGGGCCTCGAGCATCAGCGCGAAGCTGCTGTCCTTGTCGATGTCGACGTGCTCGAGCGGGTCCATCTGGA
>CAXTVZ010000032.1:0-18593 GCA_964247685.1 uncultured Acetobacteraceae bacterium | reverse complement strand
AGCGCGAAGCTGCTGTCCTTGTCGATGTCGACGTGCTCGAGCGGGTCCATCTGGATGGCAACGCGGAGATTGATCATGCCAGGCGGGTCCGGATCTCGCTGATGCGGGCGCGGGCGCGTTTCGCCGCCTCGCCTTCCGGGACGAGCACGAGGAAGTGCTCGAGGCACTCGATCGCGGCGCGGAAGCGCTGCAGGCGCTGGTTGAGGCCGGCGGCGTCGCGCCAGAGCGAGGCCTGTTCGGGAGCGATGGCGATCATGGTCTCCAGGGCGGCCAGCGCCGATTCGAGCTCGCCGGCGGCGAGCAGTCGCTCGGTGTTGTTGCGCTGAAGCCGCAGAAGCACGTCGCGGTTGCTCATCGGACGGAGCATGCCGGGACGGATCTCGGCGGTTTCGCCGAGCTGGGAGCGGAGCAGACCGAGCAGGTCGGAGATCGCAACCGCGGTGCCGCCGGCGAACGCGTCCACCAGCACGTGCTGGTCACGCTTGGTGCCGCGCCGTGCGGGACCGATGGTGGTACCGTTCATCTGCAGGAGGAAGTGGCCGGGGAAGTCGACGCCGTGGCCGTCCCAGCCGGCGGCGCGGATGCAGTGGAGCCAGATGATGCCGAGTGCGACGGGCAGGCCGCGGCGGCGGTCGATCACGGCGATGAGGTTGGCGTTGGCCAGGTCGTCATAGGTGTCGTCGTCGCCGCGATAGCCGTGGCGGGCATGGATCAGCGCGGCGAGACCGCCGAGGCGCGCCTCAAGGGGGCGGCCGTCGAGCACGCGGCCGATGGCGGCGGATTCGCGGGCGAGCTCGCTGAGATGGGCGGCGGCGGTGTCGGTCTCGAGCTCGGGGGTGAGCGCGCGGCCGAGCTGGAGGGCCGCTTCGGCGAGGTCGATCTCGCTGTCGGGCAGCTGTCCGATCGCCTTCAGCGCCTGGGCGGGCTCGATCATCGCGTCACGGCTCCCCTGACTTTCCGGTCCAGCATACAGTGTCCCGGCCGGGTCGCAATTTTCGGGGGAGCGAAGGCATGGGGCTCCGCCCCAACCTTACTTCGCCGGATAGCGGATCAATATCACCTCCACGGCGTCGTTCCCCGCCGGCGTCCGCAGCGTCACCTCGTCCCCGACGGCGCGTCCGAGCAGCGCACGCGCCACCGGCGAGACCAGGCTCACCTCGCCACGGGCGGTGTCGGCCTCGTCGACGCCGATGATGGTGACGGTGCGCTGGCGGTCCTCCTCGTCGGCGAAGGTGACGGTCGCGCCGAAGAAGACGCGGGCGCGGTTGGCCTGGGTGGCGGGGTCGACCACGATCGCGTGACGCAGGCGGCGGTCGAGAAAGCGCAGGCGCCGGTCGATCTCGCGCAGGCGCCGCTTGCCATACTGGTAGTCGCCGTTTTCGGAGCGGTCGCCGTTGCCGGCGGCCCAGGAGACGATCTCGACGATGCGCGGTCGCTCGCCGGTCCGCAGCGTGTTGTACTCGGCGCGGAAACGCGCTTGACCGGCAGGGGTGATGTAGCGCCGCAGCTCGGGGGGAGGTGCGGCGTCGTCGGCTTCGTCGTCGTCGTCGTCGTTCATTGGGCGGATCAAACGCGATGGGACGGGGTCTGGTCGAGAGGCGGGTGTTGCAGCTGGCCGTGGCGCTGGGCGGGATCGTGCCGGTGGGCGCCGGCGGGGCGGGTGTGGTGCTCGGAGCGGGTCTCACCGGCGATCACGTGCCGGGCGATCTCGATTCGCACGTCCGCTACCTGTCCGGGCTGCTGCTGGCGATCGGGCTGGGGTTCTGGAGCACGATCCCGGCGATCGAGACGAGGGCGCCGCGGTTTCGGCTGCTGACGCTGATCGTGGTGGCGGGTGGTCTGGCCAGGCTCGGCGGGGTGGTGGCGCGCGGCTGGCCCGGCGCGCCGATGCTGTTCGGGCTCGCGATGGAGTGCGTGGTCACCCCGGCACTTTGCCTCTGGCAGGCACGGGTCGCGGGGCTGCGGGCGTTACCGACCTGACGAACATGGCGGTGGCGGCCGCCAGCACCGAGGTCTGGTAGCCGAGGTTCAGGGCGGCGGTGTGCGAGTGGTAGTCGCCCACCGCCCGCAGGAGGTTGCCGCGCTCCCCGTCGAGATAGGTCCGCAGGATCGCGCCGGCCGCGGCGATGTTGTAGCAGGCCTCGCCGGTGAGGCGGCGGCGCACGGTGTCGACGTTCGTGCGGGTGTAGTTCGCGAGCGGGCGGAGCCACACGGTGTTGACTTGCATGACGCCGAAATCGTCGGAGCCGTCGCGGTTGTGGTGCACCAGGCCGGGCGCGCCGCCCTCGACGTGGTGGATCGACGGGAGCACCCGCGGGGGCAAGGCGTAGAGATGGGCCACCAGCAGCATGCAGGACGCATAGGGAACCGCCATCACCGCCCGTCCGCTCGCCCGTCTTTCCGCGGGAGACATCCTGGCATGCGTGAGATGAACCCGCCATGAACTTTGCCGCATGAGCCACCGGGGTCGGCTTGCCGCGCAGCGCGGGCGCGTCTATGCGCGGGGCATGGAACAGCCTCGTCGCGAAAGCGGCTTCACCCTGCTCGAAATTCTGGTCGTGATCGCCATACTCGGCCTGCTGATCGGGCTGGTGGCGCCGGCGGTCCTCAACAAGCTCGGCGGGGCGCGGCGCGATGTCGCGCGGCAGTCCGTCGAGCGGCTGGGCACGGTGCTCGACATGTACAAGCTCGATGTCGGCAACTATCCGACCAGCGAGGAGGGGATTCACGCGCTGGTGGAGAAACCGGGCGACACCGACAACTGGAACGGCCCCTACATCCGGGGCGGCGATCCGGTGGACCCCTGGCGCCACCCCTACGTCTATCGCCAGCCGTCCGAGCGCGCCGATCACGACTACGACCTGTGCTCGCGCGGCCCGAACAATGCCGCCGGCGACAGCCCTGCGGACGGGATGATCTGCAACCCCTGACGGGCCCGCGTCGGCGCGGGCGGCGTCAGCGCTTAATCGGGTCGGACTTTGTCATGTCGTTGCGGTCGCCCGACTGGACGCCGTGGCCGGTTTCGGCGCCCGCCTGATCCTTGCCCTTGGCGGCCGGTTTCGCCGGCCGCGTGCCGCCTGGATCGGCGCTGCCTGCCGGATCGCCGCCCGTGCCGGCGCGGTCTGCCTCGTTGGTCATGTCCGTTCCCATCATGCTGGTGCGGGGTCAACGCTGCGCCGGGGGAACGGGTTGGGTCGGCGTGGCGCTGTCGTTGTGTGGTTGGGGATCCTGAGGGTGTCGGTAGATGTTGAGCGGGAAGAAGGCCAGGGCGCTGCCCTGGACCCGCTGGGGTCTTGACCCCAGACCCTACTTGATCTGGCAGGTCCAGGACTGCTTGTCCTGGCGGGGTTTAAGGGGCAGAGCCCCTTTGCTTTCTTGGAGGCGACTGGAGCCTGGTGGCTTTCCCGGTCTTCAAAACCGTGGGCTCGCCCAAAGCGAGCGGTGGGTTCGATTCCCATCCGCCTCCGCCACGCTCAACTTACCTTCGGCAGGTTCTCCGGCTGGCTGAAGCGGAACGAGATCGCCGGGTTGTTGGCCGACACGTCGCCGGCTCCCATGATCGAGATCCGCAACAGGGCGCTGCCCACCAGGGTCGCGAGCGAGGCAATCCGCGACAGCTTGCGTCCGAGCGGTGCCGGCAGCACGGCGGACGCGGCGTGCAGCGCCAGCGGCAGTGCGGTTCCCGCCACGCTGACGCCCCAGTGCTCCACCCGGCCCCAGTTGCTGTCCAGCGCTTCGGCCACGCCGCGTCGCTTGTAGTCCTTGTGCGCGAAGGCGGCGGCGGCAGCCTCGGTGCCGAGTGCCAGGAACGCGATGCGGTCGAGAGCGCGGCGGCTGGCGGGACGGCGCTCGGTGATCGAGAGGGCGGCGGCACCGGCCGCGATCGCCGACGACCCGAAGCGCCCGGCGAGCGTGCGTGGCGAGGCGGCCCAGAGGGGCGTGCTCGTGGCTGCCAGAAGGGCGGCCGTGTAGGTCGAGAGGCCGAAGCCGAACAGGGCCGCGGGGAGCGTGCAGAGGGCGGCGAGGCGGTCGAACAGCGGGCGGCGGGCGGGGATGAGGTCGGACGCGAGCTGGGCGCCGGACGCACCGCCCGCGAACGCGGTGAAGGCGAGCAGCACCCAGGTGCCGATCGACATCGGCGAGGTGCGCTTGGCTATGCGCATCATGTTGTAGAAGCGCTGCGGGGTGTGCAGGTCCCAGACCAGCAGCGCCGAGCCGATCGTGGGTGCCAGCATGGTGAAGTAGCGGCCGCGGCGGGCGAGACCGGCGGTTTCCGCGCGCGCGCCCGCGCCCGAGGCGGCGGCCAGGATGGCACTGCCGCCGGACACGCCGGCGAGGAAGATGTAGCCGCCCACCACCCAGTTGTTGAACGGCGCGGCCTTGAGCTGCGGGCGGTCGTAGTAGGTGGGACCGGTCCAGCCGCCGGATCTGCGGGTCGGCAGGCCGGTGCTGCTGCGCCGGGGCCGGCGCGGCTTGTCGGTCTGACCCACGCCCACGCGGAGGTCGGCGCCAAAATCCTGGCTCATGCTGCTACTCCCGGACAAGCGCGAACGTCGCGACCGCGGCAACGGCGAGCGCCGCGACCGTGGAGAGCCCGGCCTGGAAGGCGGGCCACACGCGGTTCGAAGCGCGGGTGGGTGCTGCGGGCAGGTTGTAGGCCTCGGGACGGTCGGTGAGCAGAAAGAAGGCGTTCAGATACCCGAGATCGCCCGTGGCTCCGGGGCTGTCGGGCGCGCCGTAGAGATAGGCGGTGTCGACGCCGATCGAGTGGAGCTTCTCCACGCGCGCACGGGCGCGCGCCTGGAGCTCGCCGATCTCGCCGAACTGGATGCTGTCGGTGGGGCAGGATTTGGCGCAGGCGGGCTCGAGGCTCGCCTTCAGGCGGTCATAGCAGAGCGTGCATTTGTGCGCCTTGCCGTCGATCAGGCTGACATCGACCACGCCGAACGGGCAGGCCGGCACGCAATAGCCGCAGCCGTTGCAGATGTCCTGCTGCACCACGACCGTGTCGAACTCGGTCTTGAACAGCGCGCCGGTGGGGCAGGCCTCCATGCAGGGCGGGTTGTGGCAGTGCTTGCAGACGTCGCTCATCATCAGCCAGCCGCTCTGGAACGGCTTCTGGATGTTGTCGCGAACGCCGCCGCCACCACACCCGCCGGCTTTGCCGTGACTGTGGGAAGGCTGCTCGATGAAGTTGACGTGGCGCCAGGTGTTGGCCGAGAGCGCGCCGGTGTTGTCGTAGGATTGGCCGGTCAGACCGACATTGTCGGCCGGCAGGTTGTTCCACTCCTTGCAGGCGACCTCGCAGGCCTTGCAGCCGATGCAGACCGTGGTGTCGGTGAAGAAGCCGTAGCTCTTGCCGGGCTCGACCACGACGCCGGCGGTGAGCTCGCTCTCGTTGGGGACCAGGTAGTCGAACTGGGACTCGTGGTACTCGCGGGCACGGGGATGGATGTCGGACATTTCTCTTCCGTTCAGGCCGCTTGCGGCATGTCGAAGACGTCGATGCGCTTGGCGATCAGTCCCACCATGTTCTCGGCCTCCTTGTAGGAGACGCGTACTTTACTCTGGGAATGAGCGAGTGCGGGAAGCTGGTCGGTTTCGGCGAACGAGGCGTGTCCGAGGATGAAGAGATGTGCCGCACCCTGCTCGTCACGCAACTGGAAGCGTCCTTCCTGCACGAGAAGAACCGTGCCCACCATGGTTTTCACAGGATTCTCTCCGCACGCGTCACTGTGACAAGCATCGGGCCGCAGTCGGGGTTGCGCAAGGTTGGGGGGAACGCCATCCTGCCGGCATGACGAAGACCACGCGCCGTCCCGGCATGACGACCAAGCTGAGCAAGAGCATCGTCTCGCGGGCGGAAGGCTTCCTGCGCGACTGGACGCTGCCGCGCCAGTTGGCCGGGCAGAGCCCCTACGCCGAGGGTGCGAAGAGCACGACCTCGGTCAATCTGCGTCCGCGGCTCGAGCAGGCCGATACGGTCGGTACCAGCGTATGCCCGTTCTGCGCAGTGGGTTGCGCGCAGCTGGTGTATTCGAAGGGCGGCAAGCCGATCCATATCGAGGGCGATCCGCGCTCGCCGATCAACAAAGGCACGCTTTGCCCGAAAGGCGCCTCGACGCTTGGCATGCTGCTGTCGCCGTCGCGCATCAACACGGTGAAGTATCGCGCGCCGTATTCCGACGCGTGGGAGGACAAGCCGCTCGACTGGGCGATGGAGCGGATTGCGCAGCTGACCAAGAAGGCGCGCGACGAGACCTTCGTCGAGGCGCTGCCGGACGGTCGGGTCGTGAACCATACGGTGGGGATCGGCTCGCTCGGTGGCGCCACGCTGGACAACGAGGAAAACTACCTCATCAAGAAGTTGTTCGGCGGCGGCCTCGGCATCGTCAGCGTCGAGAATCAAGCCCGAATTTGACACTCCTCTTCGGTGCCCAGTTTGGGCACCTCCTTCGGACGCGGCGCCGCCACCATGGCGCTGTGGGATATCGCCAACTCCGACGTCGTGCTCATCATGGGCTCGAACATGGCGGAGAACCATCCGATCGGGTTCCGCTTCGTCGTGCAGGCGAAGGAACGCGGCGCAACGATCATCCATGCCGATCCGCGGTTCACGCGGACGTCCGCGTTGGCCGACATCCACGCGCCGCTGCGTTCGGGATCGGACATCGCGTTCCTGGGCGGGATGATCCACCAGATCCTCGAGCGCGACCTTTGGTTCCGCGACTACGTGCTCGCGTATACGAACATCTCGCACATCATCGAGGATGCCTACGCCGATCCCGAGACGCTTGACGGGCTGTTTTCCGGCTTCGACGTGGACGGCAAGAGCTACCAGCACGACAGCTGGCAGTACAAGGGAAAGAACGTCCCCTCCCCCGTCTCCGACACCCGTGTGGCGACGCAGGAGAACAAGGGCGACGATTTCCAGGCGATGGCCGACAGCCCCGCGCCGCGCGACCCGACGCTGCAGCACACCAACTGCGTCTACCAGATCATGAAGCGGCACTATGCCCGCTACACGCCCGACATGGTCGAGCAGATCACGGGTTGTTCGAAAGAGACGTTTCTGGCCGTGGTCGACGCGATGACGCGGAACTCGGGACGCGAGCGCACCGGCGCCATCTGCTACGCGGTTGGCTGGACGCATTCCACGGTGGGCGTGCAGATCATCCGGGCCGCGTCGATCGTGCAGACGTTGCTCGGCAACATGGGGCGGCCCGGCGGCGGCATCATGGCGCTGCGCGGACATGCGAGCATCCAGGGCAGCACGGATATTCCGACACTCTACAACATGCTGCCGACCTACCTGGTGCAGCCCAACGCGTTCCACGATCACGGCACGCTGGCCGACTACCTCAAGACCGAGACGCCTGCGACGGGCTGGTGGCACAACATGCCCAAATACGTCGTGAGCCTGTTGAAGGCCTGGTATGGCGCGGATGCGACGGCGGCGAACGAGTACGGCTACCAGTTCCTGCCGAAGCTGACGAGCGACGTCTCGTCCCAGCCGATGACGCTGTCGATGCCGTCCCGCGTGATGAAGGGCTGGTTCGTCCTGGGGCAGAACCCGCTCGTGGGCTCCGTAAATGCCGACCTGACCGAGACCGGGCTGGGTCAGCTCGAATGGTTGGTCGTGCGCGACATGACCTTCATGGAGACGGCCGATTTCTGGCGGAAAGGACGGCTGGTCGAGCGTGGCGAGCGCAAGCCGTCGGAGATCGGAACCGAGGTGTTCCTGTTGCCGACCGCACTCCCCGGCGAGAAGGACGGCACGGTCACCAACACGCAGCGACTGGTGCAATGGCATGACGCGACGCTCGAGGCGCCGGGAGACAGCCGCTCGGACCTGCATTTCATCTTCCATCTCGGCAAGCGGCTGAAGGAGTTGTACGCCGACAGTACGCTGACGCGGGATCGCGCGATCCAGGCGTTGACCTGGGAGTATCCGGTGCGCGGCGATCGGCAGGAGCCGGATGCGGAAGCGGTGCTGCGCGAGATCAACGGCTATACGGTGGCCGATCGCAAGCAGGTCTCGAACTTCACGGATCTCAAGGACGACGGCAGCACGGCAAGCGGTGGATGGGTCTATTGCGGCATCTATCCGGCGGATGGGGATAACCGGGCACGTTCGCGCAAGGCTGATTCTCCCTCGAACGCGAGCTCGAACCATCTCGACTGGGCGTGGGCGTGGCCGTCGAACCGGCGCACGCTCTACAACCGCGCGTCCGCCGACCCGGAGGGAAATCCGTGGTCCGAGCAGAAGAAGATGATCTGGTGGGACGAGGCGAAGGAGACCTGGACGGGCTTCGACGTGCCCGATTTCGTCGCGACCAAGAAGCCGTCCTACCGCCCGGATTTCGGATCGCATCCGCAAGGCATGGATGCGCTCGGTGGCGACGATCCGTTCATCATGCAGGCGGACGGCAAGGCGATGCTGTTCGTGCCCAACGGGCTGACCGACGGGCCGCTGCCGACGCATTACGAGCCGCCGGAAAGTCCCACGCGCAATGCGCTCTACCCCGACCAGCAGCGCAACCCGACCGCGAAGATCTGGGCGCGCCCGGGAAACGAACTGCACGAGGTCGATGATCCGGACTATCCTTATGTGTTCACGACCTACCGGCTGACTGAGCTGCATTGCGGCGGCATCTGGACGCGCGCATCACCGCACACGGCGGAGTTGCAGCCGGAGGGGTTCGTCGAGGTCCCGCCCGAGCTCGCCAGCAAGCTTGGTATCGACAACACGGGTTGGACGGTGATCTCGACACGACGCGGCGAGATCGAGGTGCGGGCCCTGGTGACGGAACGGATGCGGCCGTTCACGATCAACGGCCGCACGGTCTATCAGATCGGCATGCCTTGGCTGTTCGGACATGGCGGCATCGCACGCGGCGATGTGGCCAATGTGCTGCTCGCACTCGTGGGCGATGCGAACACGTCGATTCACTCCACGAAGGCGATCACCTGCAACCTGCGCGCGGGCCGGCTGGACAATCCCGGCGGCCGTTCGCATGGTCAGTAACGCGGCGGCGGTCGACGAGGGCACGCGCGCCGTCGAGCTGATCGACGCGGCACTTGCCCGCCGTCCCGAGAAGGACGATGCCAAACTTGCAGCCGCGGTGGAGGCGATCTGTGCCTATCGTCAGGGCATGATCAGACGGCGCGACAAGGGTAAGTGGAGCGCTGCCGACGAGCAGGCGCTGGCCACCCTCAACGGGGTGCTTTCCCTGGTGCTCGCCGCGCAGTTTCCCCTCGGTAACGTGCGTTGGCACGAGCTCGAAGGGGCACGCGCGGCGCTGGCGGCACTGACCGGGCGCGCCGACGCGGGCTGAGTCCGCTCAGTCGTTTTTCGACGTTGCTTTCGCGTCCTCGTCGAGATCGCGGACGACCTCTTCAGCACCTTCGCGGTCGGTCTTCACCGCCTTCTCCGCCAGCTTGTCGCCGCCGACCTGATCGCCCTTGGCATAGTGTTCGAGCGCCTGCTCGGCGAGTTCGCGACCCTTGTCGTGGGTGTTCTCGTCAGCTGTCATGTGGTCCTCCTTTCCCTGATCAACGCGGGCCACCGGCCGGCGGTTGTAGAGCGGTAAGCCGCATCTTGCGATCTCGTCGACGGGAAGCCGGCATCAGGCATCGTTGCCGGTTCGGCCGGCGCCGGTACTGATCTTGCTTTGATCTGACAGCGGTCACGGGACTGTGGCCTCGATGTCATGCAGGCGGGAGAGATCATGATCACGCGGCGGCATCTGCTTGCGGCATCGGCGGTCGCCTCGTTCCCTGCGCGCGCACGGGCGAGCGGCCCGCCCCTGCGGCTGCTGACCAACTGGTTTGCCCAGGCCGAGCACGCCGGATTCTACCAGGCCAAGGCGACGGGACTCTATGACCGCGCGGGCGTGGCCGCCGCGATCGAGATGGGCGGCCCGCAGGTGAACACGATGCAACTCCTGCTCGCCGGGCGCTGCGAACTGGTGCTCGGCCAGGCCGATCAGGTGCTGAAAGGGGTTGCGAACGGGCTGCCGCTGATCGCCATCGCGACCACTTTCCAGATCGGGATCGGCGGGCTCCTGGCGCATCCGGACATCCACTCCATCGCGGAGCTCAAGGGCCATCCGATCCTGATCAGCTCCGAGACCCGCAGCACGTCGTGGCCGTGGCTGATGCGCACCTACGGCTTCACCGACGATCAGGCCGGCGTCTACACCTTCAACATCCAGCCTTTCGTGCTGAACCCGCGCCTCGCGATCCAGGCCTTTGCCACCTCGGAACCTTATGCGTGCATCGAGCGCGGGGTACCGTATCGTTTCCTGCCGCTCGCCGATGCAGGATATCCCGGCTACGGGAACATGCTGGTGACGACGCGATCGGTGCTGACGCAGCGTCGCGCCGAGCTCGCCGCCTTTCTTTCCGCGAGCCTGCAGGGCTGGAAATCGGTGCTGACTGGGGATCCCGCACCGGCGACCGCCGCGATCATCGCGGCGAATCCGGCGATGAGTGCGGCCCAGATCGCGTGGTCCTACGCGGCGCTGAAGCGGATGCAGGCCCTCGGCAAACCGGGCACCTTCATGGGCCGTCTCGATGCGGCACGCTGGGCGCAGATCCGCGGCGTCGACGTGGCGAGCGGCCTGCTCGATGCTTCTCTCGACTGGCGCCAGGCTTTCACCACCGAGTTCGACAGCGCGATGACGGTGACCGCGTGAGCGCCCTGCCCCGACGACGCTGGCACGAGATGAGCTGGCCGGAATTTCGTCAGCTGCCGTCGGGCACGGTCGCGGTGCTGCCGGTGGGCGCGATCGAGCAACACGGTCCGCATCTGCCGGTGTTCGTCGACAGCTGCATCAATGGCGAGTTGCTCGCGCGCGCCCTCGACGCGGCGCCGGACGATCTGCCGATCACGGCGCTGCCGATCCAGAGTGTCGGCAAGAGCGAGGAGCATATCGCGTATCCCGGCACGCTGCTGCTCGGCGCCGAGACGCTGACGCGCGTGTTGACGGAGCTCGGCGAGAGTGTGGCGCGGACCGGCGTGCGGCGGCTGGTGCTGCTGAACTCGCATGGCGGGCAGCCGCAGGTTCTCGACATCGTCGCGCGCACGCTGCGCCGCACGCACGCGATGTTCGTGGTCAATGCGAGCTGGGGTGGCCTGGGGTTGCCGGACGGGCTGTTCGACGCCGCCGAACGCCGTTTCGGCATTCATGGCGGCGACATCGAGACCTCGCTGATGCTGCATCTGCGGCCCGATCTGGTCGACATGTCGCGGGCGCGCGACTTTCGCTCGCGCGCGATCGAGATTGCCGGGGAATGCACGTTGCTGGAGGCGGAGGGACGGATCGGCTTCGGCTGGCTGACCCAGGATCTCCATCCGGCGGGCGCCTGCGGCAATGCCTCGGCCGCGACCGAGGCGAAGGGGCGCGCCGTGGCCGAGCACCAGGTCGCGCGTTTCCTGACCCTCGTGCGCGAGGTGAGCGTCTACGATCTCGGCCGCATCCGCGGCAACGATGCGATCCACGCGGGATGAGCGGCACCATGGATCTCGACGGTTTCTGCGCGGGTCTCGGCGAGATCGCCGCGAGCACCGATCCCGCGACGCTGCGTCGCAAGAGCCGCGATTTCTTCTGGTACAGCCCGGTTCTGAAGCGTCAGCTCGAGAACTGCACGGGCGATGTCGTCGTGCAGCCCCGGGACGAGCGGGAGCTCCTCCTGGTCGCGACGCTCGCGCGACGCTTCCGCGTGCCGCTCACCGCGCGTGCCGGCGGCACGGGCAATTACGGGCAGGCGGTGCCGTTGCGAGGTGGAGCGGTCGTCGACATGGCGGGCTTCGACAGGCTCCTTTCCGTCAAGGATGGTGTGGCGCGCGTCGAGGCCGGCATGAACATGCTGGCGCTCGATCGCATGTTGCGCACGCGGGGTCTCGAGATGCGCATGTATCCCTCGACCAAGCGGACGGCCACGATCGGCGGCTTCATCTCCGGTGGCTCGGGCGGCATCGGCTCGATCACCTGGGGCGGCTTGCGCGACCGCGGCAACGTGCTGGCAGCGCGTGTGGTGACGATGGGCGATCCGCCCAAGGCGATCGAACTCACGGGCGCCGACACCGACGCGATCAATCACACCTATGGCACGACTGCGCTGATGACCGAGGTGTCGATCCCGGTGCAGCCGGCGATCGACTGGGTCGAGCTCGCCTGGAGTTTCGAGGATTTTGCAGGCGCTGCGCGCTTCGGGCTGGCGCTCGCCTCGCAGGCGGGGATCGAGAAGAAGCTCGTGACCGCAACCGATGTCGGCCTGACCCCGTATTTCGCAGCTTTGCGTGACCTGGCGGCCGGGCGCGCGCTGGTGATCGCGATCGTGGCGCCCTCAGGGCTCGCTGTCGGACATGCGCTCGCGGCGATACATGGCGGCGCACTCTGTGCCGAGGGCGATCTCGCTGCCGCCGAGAACGATCCGGGGCGCACGCCACTTTACGAGCTCACCTGGAACCACACGACGTTGCAGGTGCTCAAGCGCGACAAGACCGCGACCTATCTGCAATGCCTGTATCCTGCGATCGACACGCTCGCGCATGTCGAGCGCGTCCGTGCGCATTTCGGCGACGAGATGATGATGCATCTCGAGTTCATGCCGACAAATCTCGGTGTCGGCAGCCTGACGATGGGCGCGTCCGCCCTGCCCGTGATCCGCTTCACGACCGAGGAGCGGCTGACGGAGATCATCCGCCTGCACGAGGCGCAGGGCGTCCTGATCGCCAACCCGCATGTGTTCACCATCGAGGAGGGCGGCATCCATCGCGTCGCTTCGCCCGATCTCGCTTCGGCGAAAGCGCGGTTCGATCCGATGGGGCTGCTCAATCCAGGCAAGATGCGCAGCGCGCCCGAGCCCGCGCCGGCATGAGGCGCCTGGCTGTCGCGTCGCCGCGCACCGAGCGCATGACGACCCGCGACGGCATCGTGCTGGTCGCCGATGTCTGGCGGCCGGCGGAGGGTGGTCCCTTTCCCGTGCTGCTGATGCGCCAGGCCTATGGCCGCAAGATCGGCACTTCGCTCTGCTACGCGCCACCACGCTGGTATGCGGCACATGGATTCATCGTCGTGTTGCAGGACGTGCGCGGACGTGGTTCGTCGGGCGGCGACTTCGACCTGTTTCGCAACGAGGCGGCCGACGGAGCCGACACCGTCGCCTGGGCCGCAACGCTACCGAACAGCAACGGCCGCGTCGGCATGTTCGGCTTCTCCTTCCAGGGCACCAACCAGCTCCTGGCTCTGAGCGAGCCCTGTCCGGCCCTGCGCGCGATCGCGCCGGCGATGATCGGCTGGGATCTCCGCCGCGACTGGGCCTATGAGAACGGCGCCTTCGCGCTGCGGGCCAATCTCGGCTGGGCGACGCAGCTCGCGGCCGAGACCGCGCGGCGGGGGGGCGACCATGATGCTGAGGCAAGGCTGTTCGCCGCCAGCCGGGCGATGTCGTTCAGCGAGCCTTGCCCCGCCCGGCCGGCGACCACGACGCTGCTCGAACGCTACGGCCACTACCGCGATTGGGCTGAGCACCCGGATGCCGGTTCCTATTGGGACGCGATTTCGCCCGCCGCTCATCTTCCGGCGATCATCGAGAACGGACCGGCCGTATTCCTGATCGGCGGCTGGTACGACAGTCACCTGCCCGGAACGCTCGCGGCCTTTCGCGCGCTTCAAGGCCACGTGCCGACGCGGCTGGTGGTGGGGCCCTGGGCGCATTTTCCATGGGACCGAAAGCTCGGCGCACTGGATTTCGGAGCGGACAGCATCACCACGGTCGACCAGCAGCAGGTCGCGTGGTTCCGACACTGGCTGCAGGACGGTCCCGCGCCGCTCGCCGACACGACGCTGCTGTTCGACATGGGTGCGTGCGTCTGGCGTGATGGCGAGGGGATGGTGGAGCCGACCGGGCGGTGGTGGCTCGGCGGCCGCGGCCGCGCGGCGATCGACATGCGCGACGGAACGCTCGACGAGACGCCGCCGGATGCGCCCTCCGACGAGGACCTGGTGCATGATCCCTGGCGGCCGCCGGCACCCGTGGGTGGCAGTTTCGGGGTGCCGCCTGGCCCGATCGACCGGCACGCGAGCGATGCGCGCGCCGACGTCTTGACGTTCACGACGGCCCCGTTCACGGCCGCGCGCATTCTGTACGGCGCGGTCTCGCTGCAGCTCGACGTCGAGACCGAGGCACGCGCCTTCGATCTTCACGGGGTCCTGTCGCGCGTGACAACGAGCGGCGCGGCTTATCCGCTGGCGGAAGGCTACGGAAGTTTCGCATCGGGGAATGGCCCGTTCGCACTGCCGATGCGCGCGACCTGCGCCACGATCGCGGCAGGCGAACGACTGCGCCTGTCGGTTGCCGCGGCGTGTTTCCCGGCTTTCGCCGTCAATCCCGGCGACGGCACACGGCCGTGGGAGGCCGAGCTCGGCACGCTGGCCGTGATCGCCCTTCGCGTGCGCACCGGCGCGGACAGTCACTCGATGCTGGATCTTCCTTTCTCTTCCGCCCAGGAGTCGACATGATCACCGTTACCAAACGCTCCGCCGCCGATGTCGAGGCGTTCCGGATTTCCCCCGACGACAGCAACTACTTCGCGCTGCTGCTGGACGCCCAGTCCGCAGGTACCAGCGCGGTTTGCGTCGTCGAGATCTTCACCGTCGGTGGCAAGACGCCCCCCAACACGCACCAGGCAGCGGACGAGTTCTTCTTCGTGCTGAGCGGCACGGGTGTGGCGCGCTGCGACGGGAGCGAGGTGGCACTCAAGAAGGGCGATGCGCTGCTGGTGAAGCCCGGCTCGGAGCACGTGGTGGAGAACACCGGCACGGGCAAGCTCTACACATTGACGGTGATGACGCCGAACGAAGGCTTCGCCGAGCTGATCCGCGCGGGCGAGCGCGTTGAGCTCGATGCCGAAGATCTCGCTGTGCTCTGCCACTGAGCGGATCATGAACCCGCTCGGCAGCAGCGCCCGCAATCGCTGGCATGTCTCGCCCGCTCTCGCCGACACGGTGCGCGCGCGTCCCGATCCGCGTCCGCTCACCATCGCTGCGTTGCCGACGCCGGTGCGGATCGATCTCGCCGCCACCGCCATGCTCGTGATCGACATGCAGAACGATTTCTGCCATCCGGACGGCTGGCTCGCCGGCATCGGCGTCGATGTCGCACCGGCGCGCACGCCAATCGCGGCGCTGCAGCGCCTACTGCCGGTGTTGCGCGCGCGGGATGTGCCGATCATCTGGGTGAACTGGGGCAACCGGCCGGACCGGCTTAATGTCAGCCCATCGCTGCTGCATGTCTACGACCCGCATGGGACCGGTGCGGGCCTCGGCGCCGCGCTCTCGCCGCACGGCTCGCACGTGCTGGAGCTGGGCGGCTGGAGTGCAGCGATCGTCGACGAGCTGGCACCTGAGCCCACCGACATCCACGTCGCGAAATTCCGCATGTCGGGCTTCTGGGACACACCGCTCGACAGTATCCTGCGCAATCTGCGCGTCGACACGCTGTTGTTCGGCGGGGTCAATGTCGACCAATGCGTGATGGCGACGCTTCAGGATGCGAACTTTCTGGGATATGACTGCATCCTCATCGACGATTGCGCAGCGACGACGTCGCCTGCCTTCTGCCATGAAGCGACGCGCTACAATGTGCGGCAATGCTTCGGCTTCACTGCGTTGGCCGATGCCTTGACGGCAGAGACGTGACGGGGCTTCCCGCCGCGCGCTGCGCGAAGATCGGGATGGTGTTCTCGCTCGCGGCGTTCGGGCTGATCGTGGGGTGCGACAACCTCGTCGACTACCGCTCCAACTTCCTGTTCGTGCGGCATGTACTCAGCATGGATGATACGTTCCCCGGCAACGCGTTGCTGTGGCGCTCGATCCAGACGCCTTGGTGCTGGCATGCGGCCTACCTGCTGATCATCGCGGCGGAGTTGCTCACCGGATTGCTGTTCGCGGCGGCGGGGGTGTCGATGACGAGATGCCTGGGCGCGGCGGAGGGCGACTTCGTGCAGGCGAAGCGGCTGGTGCACTGGGGCACGCTGTGCGGCTTTCTCGTCTGGTTCGGCGGCTTCATGGTGGTCGGCGGCGAGTGGTTCGTGATGTGGCAATCGCCGCACTGGAACGGTCAGGAAGCAGCTTTTCGCTTCTTCATCACGATGCTGGCCGTGTGCATCTATGTGCAGATGCCGGATTGAAGGTGGCGCGGAAGCGTACGATACCGCGGGGGCGTGGTGTCGACCGGCTGGCCGGCTCGCAGGACGATCCGGTCGGCCTGCGGGCGCGCCAGAAGCTCGTTGAAGCTGGCGGCATCGAAGACGACGAGGTCGGCGGCCGCGCCTGCGGCGATCACGCCATCTTGCCCCATCCACGACGCCGGACCGGTGGTGACCGCGCCGACCCAGTCGCCGAACGGGTGGTCGAGATGGCCGATCCGGACCCCTTGCGTGAACACCTCCAGCATGTCGAGATCGCCATAGGCGTAGAAGGGATCGCGCGTGTTGTCGCTCGCCAGCATGACCGGAACACCGGCGTTCGCCAACTCGTGGAGCAGCGTGACGCCGCGCCAGCGCGGGGTGCGCGCAGCCACCCTGTGCTGGAGATACAGGTTGCACATCGGCAGGCTGACGATGCCGATGCCGGCGTCGCGAACGTGCGCGATCACCTCGTGCTGCCGCCCGGCGGGCTGAACGGCGAGGCTGCAGCAGTGTCCGCACAGGACTTTCCCGCGGAAGCGATGGCGCAGCACGGCGTCGGCCACATCGGCGAGTCCGGTGCCGGCGCCGATGCCGTTCTCGTCGACATGGAGGTCGAGATCGAGGCCGTATTCCGTCGCGAGCGCGATGAGGCGGTCGAGCCGCGCGGCATTCCCGGGTTCGTGCACAACCAACCCGCCGAGTTGTCCGCCTTCGGTTCCGGCCACCTCGCGCGCGATCGCGTCCCCCTCGTCACCCGCATAGGCGTCGAGCGTGCACAGGGACACGGCCTGGAGCGCGATGCGTCCGCGCCAGCGTGCCTGCATGTCGCGAAACAGGGACCAGGTGATCGCGCGCTGCGTGCCGAACGTGTCGAGATGGGTGCGGATCGCGGCCGTCCCATGTGCGAAGGCGCAGCACAGCGCGAACTCCATGCGCGCCTCGATGTCGCAGCGGGTCCAATGCGCCTCTCGGTCGGCGACGACGGCCGCGAGCGCGGACGCGAAGGTTCCATCCGGGTTGGGCTGCCGCGCCCAGATGAAGCCCTTGTCGAGATGGGTGTGGATGTCGTGGAACGCCGGAAGCACGAGGCTGCCCGCCAGATCCGTCTCGGCCAGATCTGTCACCGGGAGCTCCGGACCGATCGCGCGGGTCACGCCCGCCTCGAGCAGCAGATCGACCTGGCGCAGGCCTGCCGCATGCGGCACGAGCGCGCGACGCAGAACCTGCATCGCCACGGACGGGATCGTGAGGAAGGGCGTGATCATGCGGGCAGCATGACGAGACACGGACGCTCGCCGCAAGGCGTATGGGCGTGAGTGCCACGACGTCCGCACCGGTGGTGGCGCTCGGTGCGGCCGAGATGATCTTCCCGAACGGGGTGCGCGGCCTGGCGCCGGTGGAGCTCACGGTGGGGACAGGGGAGTTCGTGACCCTGATCGGGCCGTCCGGCTGCGGCAAGAGCACGCTGCTGAAGCTCGTGGCGCGCCTGCTGATCCCGAGTGCGGGAGAGATCCGGTGGTGGGACGGCGATTTCCGCAGCGTTGGCACAGCAGGGCGGCAGCTCGCCTTCGTGTTCCAGGATCCGACGCTGATGCCTTGGGCGAATGTCGCCGCCAACGTGCGATTGCCGCTCGACCTGGCACGCCGCAAGCGGGCGGAGGCGGACGCGCGCGTGGCGGCCGCCTTGCAGCAAGTGGGGCTGGCGCATCGTGCCGGCGACAGGCCGGCACAGCTTTCGGGCGGCATGCGCATGCGCGTCTCGATCGCGCGTGCGCTGGCAACCGATCCCGATCTGCTGCTGATGGACGAACCTTTCGGGGCACTCGACGAGTTCACCCGCAACCGGCTCGACGAGGAGCTGCTCGAGCTCGCGACGCGCCGCGGGCTGACGACGCTGTTCGTGACGCATGCGATCCAGGAGGCGGCGTTCCTGTCGTCGCGGGTGCTGGTGATGGCGGCCGATCCTGGGCGGATCGTGGCCGAGCACCGGATCGGTACATCGTTGGCGTCGCGCGATCACCGCTATCGGCTGTCGACGGAGTTCGCGGGTGATTGCCTGACGCTGTCGCGATTGCTCGACGATGCCTCGCGCGGAAGGATCGGCGCATGACGCGTCCGGCGTTGATGCGCGTGGTGCTGCCCGCGCTGGTGGGCATCGTGCTGCTGCTGGTGTGGCAGGGGGCGTGCTCGTTCTATGCCGTGCCTGCCTACATCTTTCCGTCGCCTGCGGCGATCGCTGCGAGCCTGTGGAACAATCACGCGGCTTTGCTGCATGCTTTGCTGAGTACGCTCTCGGTGACCCTGGTCGCGCTTTTGCTGGCGACCGTGTTCGGCACTCTGGTTGCCTTCCTGTTCGTGCAGAGCCGGGCGCTCGAGATCAGTCTTTTCCCGT
>CAXTVZ010000031.1:3001-21821 GCA_964247685.1 uncultured Acetobacteraceae bacterium | reverse complement strand
CATGCGTAGAAGGCCAGGGGCTCTGCCCCTGGACCCCGCTGGGGCCTTGGCCCCAAACCCCTTTACATTAGGCAGGTCCCTCGACGGCCTTCCCTCCTGGCGGGGTTAAGGGGCAGAGCCCCTTATCTTCTTGCCGCGTCGCGTGCCTCCACTAGCGTCAGATTCCGGCGCATCGCCTCCGCTAGATGTGCCATCTCGGTCTCGCGGGCGCAGGCGATCACCGCCGTGACCTGACCGTCCTTGACCACGAAGCCCAGGAACTCGAGCGCGTCGAGGTCTCCGTCGATGACGATTTCGTCCCACTCGGCTGCGTGGCCCAAATAGTCGATGCGCTTGCCGTGCTGCGCGGTCCAGACGAACGGAACGCCGTCGAATGCGGCGTCGTCGCCGAGGATGTTGCGCGCTGCCAGCCAGCCATGCTGCTGCGCCAGACGCCAGTGCTCGATGCGCGTCGCGTCACCCTTGTAAGGGAAGCGCGCAATGTCGCCTGCGGCATACAGGTCGCGCGCGGCGCGCAGATGCGCATCGACCTCGAGCGCTCCATCCGCGAGTGACGCGCCGGCGACGAAGCCTGCAGCAGGTGCCACGCCGGTACCGAGCAGCACGAGGTCGCAGGCGAGCTGCGCGCCGTCGGCGAGCGTGACGGCGGTGACGCGGCCATGACCTTCGAAGCGCTCGACCTCGCCCGTGCGAAACACGACGCCGTGCTCCTCGTGCAGGCGCTTGAGCCTGGCGCCGATCGCCTCGCCGAACTGATGCGCGAGCGGAATGGCGCCGTTCGAGACCACGGTGACGCCGATGCCGCGGCTGCGAAGTCCGGAGGCCACTTCGAGCGAGATGAAGCTCGCGCCGAGCAGCACGGCCTCGTGCGCGTCCTCGATGTCGGCCACGAGCGATGCGGCGTCCGCACTGCTGCGCAGCACGTGCACGCCGCCGAGGCGGACACCCGGAATGTCGGGCACGCGCGGCACGCCGCCCGTGGCGACCAGGGCGCGGTCGTAGGAGATCTCGGTGCCGTCGGCGAGCAAGATCCGGTGCGTCGCGACATCGAGGCGGACGACCTCGCCGGCGATGAGCTCGACCGCGCCGGTGAACACGTCGGCGGGCAGGCAGTCGATGCTGGCGGGCTCCATCTCGCCGGCGATCACCATCTTGCTGAGTGCCGTGCGGTCGTAGGGCGGCTTGTCCTCGCGCCCGATCACGACGATGCGGGAGGAGATCCCGCGCGCCCTGAAATGCGCGACCGCGGCCGCGGCGGCGGCTCCCGCGCCGACGATCGCGATCGTGCCCGGTGCGCGTGTGACGGGCGCGGCCAGGAGCGGAGGCAGCGTCGCGCCGGTGATCTCCGCGACGCCGTCGGTGACCGTCACCTGGTAGCGCCTCAGCGCCTCGAGCGCCGGCGGCTCCAGCAGCGCGCCGCCATCCAGCGCGAAGACGGCCTTGTGCCAGGGGCAGACCAGCCGGTCGCCGCAGAGCGCGCCCTGCTCGAGCGGTGCGCCCGCATGCGGGCACTTGCCGGCATAGGCCCGCACCGTCATGCCGCGCCGGACCAGCACGATCGGATCCTCGCCCAGCATCAGCTTGTGGAGCGTGTTCTCGGGAATGTCCGCGAGCCCGATGCTGGTCGCCTGCATGTCCATCGACGTGGTCCTCCTGCGCCAGGCTCAACAACGCGGGGATGGCCCGGGTTCAGGCGCCGGCGCGGAATGGCGCGCTTGCGCGACGGTGATCGAGACCGCCGATCACGGCACGGCGGCACGCGTCGCCTGGAAGCTTCGCCTGTTCGCGGCGATGAAATCCGACGAGACGTAGATGAGATGCAGCGAGTGGACCGGCGTGTTGTCGACCACCTCGGCCGTGTCCAGGAACGAGATGTACGAGTGGACGGTGTCCCATTTCGTGAGCTGCTTGCCCGGCTGGTCCAGGTAGCCGCCCGAGAAGACGGGCGCGCCGTAATGCTCTGCCAGGTCCGCCGGAAGCTTCGTCAGGGCCTCGCTTCCCAGTGCGGTCGCGGCGAGCATGTCGACGCCATCGAGCCGGCCGTCATAGAAGCAAAAGGTGACCAGGAAGCGCGCGCCGTCCAGCACGTAGTTCCCGTGCAGCAGGTAGGCGACCGGATGCAGGTGCAGGGCCTCGTTGGTGTAGCACAGAGGCCGTCGGGTCTGGGGCGCGTCGCCGGTCGCGTAGGACTTGCGCAGCGTTTCCAGGGACGATCCCCAGGGAATGCCGTTCCAGCCGCTCGACGTGATTCCGGCTGTCCAGGCGGGGACGGGCGCGGAAAGGAGGCCGCAGACGAGCGAGGCGGCAACACGCGGTCTCATATCCGGTCTCCGGGGAGATGGAGCGACTTTCCGTGCGGCGTTTATCGCGACTTCGCATCGAACGCCAGTCGCGCGCCGGTGGCGCGCGGGCGGAACACGTGCGCGCAGGCCGCCGGCTTGTGGCGGGCGATGGTCACCGTTCGCGCGAGGAGCATTTCGACGTGAAGAGCCACGAAACCTTGCAGGCCTACGGGATGCGCCCGATCGCGACAGTCTCGCTGCCTTCTCCCACGCGCTTCGTTGTCCAGGTCACCGAGCAGGACGCAGCACTGTGGATCTGCTCGATCGACGCGTTTGTCGTCGGCGATGAGATATGCCGGATCGGGTCGTCGAAAGGAGCGCTCGGGACACAACTTCGCTCCTGGAGACGAGACCTTACAGCACGTCTCAGCGACATGGACGCAACCGGGAAGATGGCGACAAGCGCCCGTGAGGCGGCCGAATGGCGCGCGTTTCTCGAGCGCCATGGTCCTGGCCTGGTCTTCGCGCGGGAGGGAACGAGGGTCGTGACACCAGTCGGGATAATCTCGGCCTATCTGGACGAGGAGAGCGTGTTGATCGGTCGTCACCTGCCGCTGCTGAACAACAGCAAGCATCGTTGAGGGGGCGTCGATCACGTTGACCGAACATACTTCTTCTCGCTTCCGGTACCCCAGCCGTCCGGGTCCTCGCGACGAAGCGTATCGTCGGGTTTGAAGCGAAAGACGACCCGGTTTGGTTCGGCAGGGCTCCAGGTCCAACCCGTTATCCGACCGGCGACCCAGGATCGCCCCTTCTGACGCTCATGGAGATGGATCTCCGAGCCTTTCAGGCTGTCCGCGGTCTGTGCCGAGACGCGCCAGTTACCGGATTCGTGCAACTCGTCGGAGAGCTTCCGAAGCTTCGCGGCGTTGCCCTTCTGACGGGCGACGAAGTGCACGCTGCGTATCGCATTTGCCATCATCGTCTCCGGCGCAGGTGCTGAGTTGCAGGCGGTGTACAGATACTGGCTCGCGGCTTGTCCAACATGGCCTCGACAATCGGAGGTCCAGGAGCCCCAGGCTCCTGGTGGGGTTCGGGGCAAAGCCCCGAGTGCTTGGCCTCAGGAGCTTCCCGTTGACACCAACCCCGCCTCGCGCGTAGGACCCGCCACTTCCGACACGTCGCTCCGCGAAGGCTCGCGCAGCGGCGCGTCCCCTATTGGAGCGCACCACCTCATGTTCGACACGCTGTCGGGCAAGCTGACCGGGGTTTTCGACAAGCTCGGCCGCCGCGCGATGCTGTCGGAAGGCGACGTCACCGAAGCGCTTCGCGAGGTGCGCCTCGCGATGCTTGACGCCGACGTGGCGCTGCCCGTGGTGCGGGACTTCATCGGCAACGTTCGCGACCGGGCGCTGCGGTCCGAGGTGCTCGAGGCGATTTCGCCCGGCCAGCAGGTGGCCAAGATCGTCAACGATGCGCTGGTCGAGGCGCTCGGTGGGGCAGGGGCGGTGTCGCTGAACCTCCAGGCCGCGCCGCCGGTGCCGATCCTGATGGTCGGGCTGCAGGGGTCGGGCAAGACCACCACGTCGGGCAAGATCGCGCTGCGGCTGCGGACGCGGGAGCGGCGCCGGGTGCTGCTGGCCTCGCTCGACGTGCAGCGGCCGGCGGCACAGCTGCAGCTGGCGCAGCTGGCCGAGCGGGCCGGCGTCGCGAGCCTGCCGGTGGTGGCGGGGCAGCAGCCGGTGGAGATCGCGCGGCGGGCGATGGAGACCGGGCGGCGCGAGGGGTTCGACGTCGTCATCCTCGACACCGCGGGGCGGCTGTCGATCGACGCCGAGCTGATGGACGAGGTTCGCGCGGTGCGCGATGCGACCGGGCCGGTCGAGACGCTGCTCGTGGTCGATGCGATGACCGGGCAGGACGCGGTCAATACAGCCCGCGCGTTCAACGAGGCGCTCACGATCACCGGCGTCGTGATGACCCGGATGGACGGCGATGCGCGCGGCGGTGCGGCGCTGTCGATGCGGCATGTCACCGGCGCGCCAATCAAGCTGACGGGGTCTGGCGAGAAGCTGGATGCGCTGGAGGAATTCCATCCCGAGCGGGTGGCGGGGCGGATCCTGGGGCTCGGCGACATCGCAGGGCTGGTGGAGCGCGCGTCGGAGACGATCGACGAGGCGGAGGCCGAGCGCGTCGCCAAGAAGATGCTGCGCGGCAAGTTCGACCTCGACGATTTCGCCAGTCAGCTGAAGCAGATTTCCAAGATGGGCTCGATCTCGGGGATCCTGGGCATGCTGCCGGGGATGGGGAAAATGGCGGCCCAACTCGAGGGCGCGAACCTCGACACGACCGTGCTGAAGAAGCAGGCGGCGATCATCTCGTCGATGACGAAGGCCGAACGACGCACGCCGGACATCATCAAGGCGTCGCGCAAGAAGCGGATCGCGGCGGGATCGGGCAGCACGGTTCAGGAGGTGAACCGGCTGCTCAAGCAGTTCGACGACATGTCGACGATGATGAAGCGGCTCACCAAGATGGGCGGCGGCAAGGGCATGCGGGGCGGGCTGCAGGCGCTGCTCGGCGGGGCGGGTGGTGCGCCTGGCATGCCTGGAGGTCGGCCGCCGGGTTCCGGTGGCCGGCCGTTCTGAACACATCCAGTATTCACGAGGAATGGAAAGAAAATGGGTCTGAAGATTCGCCTTTCACGGGCCGGCGCCAAGAAGCGGCCGTACTACCACATCGTGGTGGCCGACAGCCGGTCGCCGCGCGATGGCCGGTTCATCGAGAAGGTCGGTTCCTATAACCCGATGCTGCCGGCCGAGCACGAGGACCGCATCCGGCTGCAGAACGAGCGCATCACGCACTGGCTGAGCGAGGGTGCGCTCGCGACCGATCGCGTGGCGCGCTTTCTCGGCAATGCGGGGCTGATGGAGAAGCCGGTGTATCGCGAGCAGCCGGTGCAGTCGGCGCCGAAGAAGAAGGCGGCGGCGCGTGCGGCGGCGGCTGCCGCGGCGAACGCCTGATCCTTCGTGTCGGCGCAGCGCATCCTGATGGGCGTGGTCGGCAGGCCGCATGGCGTGCGGGGGCTCGTGCGGCTGCTGAGCCATGCGAGCGCGCCGGACGTGCTGGCGGCGCATGTGCTGGCGGATGAGCGCGGCCGCACCTGGCGCGTGACGTGGCAAGGCGAGGGGATCGCGGCGCTGACCGCGGTCGCCACGGGCCGGCGCCTGGCGGATCGCGACGAGGCGGCGACGCTGACCAACCTGCGGCTCTACGTGGACCGCGCGTCGCTGCCGGAGCCCGCCGACGACGAGTTCTATCTCGCCGATCTCGAGGGGCTGGAGGCGCGCGACGCGGCGGGTGCGGCGATCGGCCGGGTGGTCGCCGTGCACGACTATGGCGCGGGCACGAGCCTCGAGATCGCGGATGCAGGCGGCCGCACGCGCCTGGTGCCGTTCACGCGGGCGGCGGTGCCCGTCGTCGACGTCGCGGGCGGCACGCTCACGATCGTGGAGCTCGATGAGGTCGAGATCCACGACGATGCCGACGCGTCCGTCGACGGGGAGCGTGCGGCATGACCTGGCGCGCCACCGTGCTCACGCTGTTCCCCGCCATGTTCCCCGGCACGCTCGGCCATTCGCTCGCCGGCCGCGCGCTGGGCGAGGGGATCTGGTCGCTCGACGTGCGCGACATCCGGGCGCACGGGCTCGGCCGTCATCGCGCGGTGGACGACACGCCGTTCGGCGGCGGCGCGGGGATGGTGATGCGACCCGACGTGGCCGACGCGGCGATCGCGGCGGCACCCGACGGGCTGCCGCTGGTGTATCTCACGCCGCGCGGGGTGCGGCTCGACCAGGCACAGGCCCACGCGCTCGCCGCAGGCCCCGGCGTGGTGATCCTGTGCGGCCGCTACGAGGGGGTCGACGAGCGCGTGCTGGAGGCCCGCGGCGCGTGCGAGATCTCGGTGGGCGACGTGGTGCTGTCGGGCGGCGAGCTCGCCGCCATGGTGCTGCTCGACGCGGCGGTTCGCCTCCTGCCCGGCGTGATGGGCCGCGAGGAGAGCGGCGTTACCGAGAGCTTTTCCGCGGGGCTGCTCGAGCACCCGCACTACACGCGGCCCGCCGTCTGGGAGGGTCGCGCCGTGCCGGACGTGCTGCTCTCGGGCGACCACGCCGCGATCGAACGCTGGCGCCGCGCGCAGTCGTTGCACACGACCCGCACGCGACGCCCCGATCTTCTTGCGGAACAGCGTTCCGCGCCTTAACCCCGATTGAGAGAAAGGATCCCCGGATCATGAACATCATCCAGACCCTCGAGGCCGAGCAGGTCGCGCGCCTGTCCGAAACGCGCCCGATCCCGGAATTCGCGCCGGGCGACACGGTGCGCGTGTCGGTGAAGGTCGTGGAAGGCGAGCGCTCGCGCGTGCAGGCCTACGAGGGCGTGGTGATCGCGCGCTCGAACAAGGGGCTGAACTCGAACTTCACGGTGCGCAAGATCAGCTACGGCGAGGGCGTGGAGCGGGTGTTTCCGCTCTATGCGCCGACGATCGCGGACATCACCGTGGTGCGGCGCGGCGATGTGCGGCGGGCGAAGCTGTACTACCTGCGCGGGCGTCGCGGTAAGTCGGCGCGGATCGCCGAAAAGGCGCGCGAGGTTGCGGCAGCGGAGTAGAAGGCCAGGGCTCTGCCCTGACCCGCCAGGAGGCTGGCCTCCTGGACCTCCATGACTTGGAGTCGGACGGTGAGCGAACACATGGAGGTCCAGGACCTACACGGTCCTGGTGGGGGTTTGGGGGTGTCACGCGAAAGCGCGGTCCGCACGACGCCTCCGAGGACGACGTACCAGAAGATCTGGGACTCCCACGTCGTCGAGACGCTTCCTGACGGCACCGCGGTTCTCTACATCGACCGCCATCTCGTTCATGAGGTGACGTCGCCGCAGGCGTTCGAAGGCCTGCGCGTGGCGGGCCGCCGCGTGCGCCGGCCCGACGCCACGATCGCGGTGACGGACCATAACGTTCCGACATCCGATCGCCGCGCGGGGATCGCCGAGCCCGAGAGCCGGCTGCAAATCGAGACGCTGGAGCGCAACGTCGCCGAGTTCGGCGTGCCGTACTTCCCGCTGCTCTCGCCCGAGCAGGGGATCGTCCATATCGTGGGGCCGGAGCAGGGGATTTCGCTGCCCGGCATGACGATCGTGTGCGGCGACAGCCACACGTCGACACATGGCGCGCTGGGCGCGCTCGCGTTCGGTATCGGCACGTCCGAGGTCGAGCATGTGCTGGCAACCCAGACGCTGTTGCAGAAGCCTTCCGCCGACATGCTGATCCGCGTCGACGGCACGCTCGGCGCGGGCGTGTCGGCCAAGGACATCATGCTGGCGATCATCGGCCGGATCGGAACCGCGGGTGGCACGGGCCACGTGATCGAGTTCGCGGGCGAGGCGATCCGCGCACTCGACATGGCCGGGCGGATGACGATCTGCAACATGTCGATCGAGGCCGGGGCGCGTGCGGGGCTGGTGGCGCCGGACGAGACCACGTTCCGCTATGTCGCGGGGCGGCCGTTCGCGCCGAAGGGCGAGGCTTACGCGCACGCGGTCGAGTACTGGCGCACGCTCGGCGCCGACGAGGGTGCGCATTACGCGCGCACCGTGGTGCTGGATGCGGCCGTGATCGCGCCGCTCGTCACCTGGGGCACCAGCCCGGAAGACGTGCTGCCGATCACCGCCGCCGTGCCGGACCCGAAGCAGGAGGCGGACGAGGCGCGGCGCGCGCAGGTGCAGCGCATGCTCGACTATATGGGGCTGGCCGCGGGCGAGCCCCTCGACGGGATCGCGGTCGATGTCGTGTTCATCGGCTCGTGCACGAACGGCCGGATCGAGGATCTTCGTGTGGCCGCCTCGATCGCCCGCGGCCGGCGCGTGGCCGACGGCGTGCGCGCGATGGTCGTGCCGGGTTCGGGACTGGTGAAGCTGCAGGCGGAGCGCGAAGGCCTGGACCGGATCTTCCTCGAGGCCGGCTTCGAGTGGCGCGAGGCGGGATGCTCGATGTGCCTGGGAATGAACCCCGACAAGCTCGCGTCGGGGCAGCGTTGCGCGTCGACCTCGAACCGCAACTTCGAGGGGCGGCAGGGACCGGGCGGCCGCACGCACCTGATGTCGCCGGCGATGGCGGCGGCGGCGGCTGTCACCGGGCATCTGACGGATTCGAGGCAGCTCGGCTGATGGACGCGTTCCGCATCCTCACCGCCATCGCAGCACCGCTGCCGATGGCCAATGTCGACACCGACAAGATCATCCCCGCGCGGTTCCTCAAGACGATCAAGCGCACGGGCCTCGGCCGGAACCTGTTCGACGGGCTGCGCTACGACGCGGACGGGAACGAGCGTCCCGACTTCGTGCTGAACCGCGAGCCGTATCGGCGTGCGAACATCCTCGTGACGCACGAGAACTTTGGCTGCGGCTCGTCGCGCGAGCATGCGCCGTGGGCGTTGCTCGATTTCGGCCTGCGCTGCGTGATCGCGCCGTCGTTTGCGGACATCTTCCACAGCAACTGCTTCAAGAACGGCATCCTGCCCGTGGAGCTGCCGCGCGCGACCTGCGACCTGCTGATGCAGGATGCGGAAATGGGCGAGAACGCGCGTCTGACCGTCGATCTCGAGCGCTCGGTGGTGGTGCGTCCGAACGGCGAGGAGATCGCGTTTGCGATCGATCCGCTGCGCCGGCGCCTGTTGCTGGAAGGTCTCGACGATATCGGGCAGACGCTGCAGCATGACGCCGCGATCGGCGGCTACGAGCAGCGGCGCGCGGCGGCGCAATCCTGGTTTCCATCGATCGAGCTCGGCTGATCGCGCGCATGGCCCGCCTTCTTCTCCTGCCCGGCGACGGGATCGGTCCCGAAGTCATGGTGCAGGCGCGCCGGGTCATCGACTGGCTCGCGGAGAGGCGTGATCTGCGTTTCGAGATCGAGGAGGGCCTGGTGGGCGGCGCCTCGATCGACGCGCATGGCGTGCCGCTGACGGACGAGGTGCTCGGGCGTTCGCGTGCGGCCGACGCGATCCTGTTCGGCGCGGTGGGCGGTCCCAAATGGGCGGGCGTTCCGTTCGCGACGCGACCCGAGGTGGCGATCCTGAAGCTTCGTTCGGAGCTCGGGCTGTTCGCCAATCTGCGGCCGGCGACCGTGCTGGCACCACTGGTCGCGGCGAGCGCGCTCAAGCCGGAGCTCGTCACCGGGCTCGACATCATGATCGTGCGCGAGAGCACGGGCGGGATCTATTTCGGCGAGCCGCGCGGGATCGAGACGCTGCCAGACGGATCGAGGCGCGGCGTCAACACCGAGGTCTACACCACCGGCGAGATCGAGCGGGTGGCGCGGGTGGCGTTCGAGCTCGCCCGCAAGCGTCAGGGTCGCGTCACCAGCGTCGAGAAATCGAACGTGATGGAGAGCGGGCTGCTGTGGCGCGAGGTGGTGACCGAGCTCGGCGCGCGCGAGTACCCGGACGTCACCCTCGACCACATGTATGCCGACAACTGCGCGATGCAGCTCGTGCGTGCGCCCAAGCAGTTCGACGTGATCGTCACGGGCAATCTGTTCGGCGATTTGCTGTCGGATCTCGCCTCGATGCTGACGGGCAGCCTCGGCATGCTGCCGTCGGCGACGCTGGGTGCGGCGGACCCGTCGGGTCGCCGGCCGGCGTTGTATGAGCCGATCCATGGTTCGGCGCCGGACATCGCCGGGCGTGGGATCGCGAACCCGCTCGCGATCATCGGCAGTCTCGCGATGCTGTTGCGCTATTCGTTCGGCCGCGAGGCGGAGGCAGCGATGGTGGATCGTGCCATCAACGACGTACTTGCGTCGAGCTTGCGCACGGCCGACCTAGCACGGCCGGGCGAGACAGTAGTCTCGACCGGGCAGATGGGCGACGGCCTCCTGGCCGCGCTAGACTCTTAGCGGAAGGCAGGTCCAGGAGGGCCTTCCCTCCTGGCGGGGTTCAAGGGGCAGAGCCCCTTGCGCGCTCAAGCCTCAGGCGCAGTCGCAATATCCTTAAGATGGCTCGGCAGCACGCGAAGATCGACATCGCCCTTGCGCAGGATCTCGGTCGCTTCCGCCAGTTCCTCGCGATTCTCCCGGCTCAGGTCGCGCGCGCTCAGCACCACCACCGGCACGTGCTCGCATCCCGGCACGTCGCGGAGTGCGTGGAGGAAGGCGAACCCGTCCATCACCGGCATGGTGAGGTCGAGCAGGATCAGGCGCGGCACGCTGCGTGACACCATGTCGAGCGCCTGGCGTCCGTCGGCGGCTTCCGAGACCGACCATCCGCTGCGCTCCATCGCCTCGCGAAGGCGGGCGCGGGCGTCGGCGTCGTCATCGACCACCAGCAGGTCGCCGACGCCCTCGCGGAACCGGTCCATCGCCGCGCGCAGCTCGCCCCAGTCCACCGGCTTGAGAAGGTAGTCGACGGCGCCGAGCGAACGTCCGAGCGCCTGTTCGTTCACGAACGACGCCATCACCACGGGGATGTCGGCGAGCAACGGGTCGGCCTTGAGGCGGTTGAGCACTTCCCAGCCGTCCATGCGCGGCATCATCACGTCGAGCAGGATGGCGCTCGGGCGGAGTTCGCCCGCGAGACGCAGGCCTTCCTCACCGTCGGCGGCGGTGCGGACGGAGAAGCCGTCGCGCAGCAGGAAGCGCGTGAGCAGCTCGCGCTGTGAGCCGTCATCGTCGATCACCAGCACGAGCTTGCCGCGATCGCCGGCGGTGACGCCGGTGTCGGCCGGCACGGTGTCGGACGTGGCGGCGCCGTTCTCGGGCAGGCGCTCGGCGACGCGGATCGTGAAGGTCGTGCCCTCGCCTTCAACGCTCTCGACCGTGACGTCGCCGCCGAGCATGCGGCAGAAGGCGCGGGTGAGCGCCAGGCCGAGGCCGGTGCCGCCGAACTGGCGGGTGGTGCCTTCGTCGGCCTGGCTGAAGCGCTGGAACAGGCGGCCGAGCTGCTCGGGGCTCATGCCGATGCCGGTGTCGCGCACGGCGAAGCGGAGCATGCCGCCCGGCTCGCGTCGGGCTTCCAGCGTGATGCGGCCGCCCTTGGTGAACTTGGCGGCGTTGCTGATGAGGTTGAACAGGCACTGGCGCAGCTTGACGACGTCGCTCTGCATCCGTCCGAGGCCCGGTTCGAGATCGAGCACCAGCGTGTTGCCGTTCCTGGCGACCAGGCTCTCCACCGTGGAGGCCGCTTCGCGCAGCAGCTCGTCGACGCTGAAATCCTCGGCGTAGGTGGTCATGCGGTTCGCCTCGATCTTGGAGAGATCGAGCACGTCGTTGATCAGGCCGAGCAGGTGGCGGGCGTTGCTCTCGATCTTGCGGAGGTCGCCGAGCAGGTGGGCCTCGCCCATCTCCTCCATCTCCTCCTCGAGCATCTCCGCGTAGCCGATCACCGCCGAGAGCGGCGTGCGCAGCTCGTGGCTCATATTGGCGAGGAAGGTGCTCTTCGCGCGGTTCGCCGCATCGGCCGCATCACGCGCGGCGATCAGCGCCTCCTCCGCGTGGCGCCGGTCGGTGATGTCGGTGTGCGTGCCGACCCATTCGCGGACCGAGCCGTCCTCGCGCAGGATTGGCACCCCGCGGACCTCCATGACGCGCCAGCTGCCGTCGGCGCCCCGGAGACGATGCTCGGTCTGGTAGAGCGACCGCGCGTCGAGGGCGCGCTGCCAGGCGGCGAGCGTCGCCTCGCGGTCCTCGGGATGCACCGCGTCGATCCAGCCGGCGTCGGACGCGGCGGCAATGCTCTGGCCGGTGAAGGCGCACCAGCGTTTCTGGTTGGCGTCGAAGCGGCCGCTCGCATCCGTGGTCCAGACGATGGCGGCGCTGGCGTCGATCAGCGTGCGGAAGCGCTCCTCGCCCTCCTGGATGAGCCGCTCGCTGCGATGGCGCGCGGTGACGTCCGACACCGCGATTCCGGCGCCGCCGGTGCGGCCGGCGAGCGGGAAGACGCTCACCTCGAAGGCGCGGCGTTCGCGGTCGCCGGTGTCCTCGGCCGCACTCTCGTCATCCGGCCGGATCGCCAGGTCGCGCACGGCGCCGCCGCCTGCGACCACCGCGCGCAGGCTCGGCTCGAGCGCGGCGCGCGTGCCCGGCATCACCTCCCAAAGCGGCTGGCCCGGCGCCGGCTCCGTGCCTGCGTGACTGTCGTGGCCCATCGCTCCGAGCGCGCGATTCATGCTGCGGACGACGAGCTCTCGGTCGAGCAGTCCGAGGCCCACGGGCGCGTTCTCCATGACCGCACCGAGCAGTGCGGCACCCTGGCGGCTTTCCTGGCGACGCCGCCACGCGAACAGCCCGATCGCGGCGAAGGCGCCGATGAGCGCCAGGCCGGCGATGGTCGAGAGCACGATCTCTGCCACGAAGCCGCGCCGCGTCGCCTGGCGGTTCCGCCGCGCCGCCTCGGCCTCGAGGGTCCCGACCGCGTGACGGCAGGCGCTCATCGCCGCTTCGCCCTGGCCGGTATGGACATAGGCCGCGGCACCCTCGAGGCCGCTGCGGCGGCGGACGTCGATGCCGTCGTCGGCGGTGCGCAGGCGGGCGGCGATGTGGTCGGGGAAGCGGTCGAGCGGGAGCCCGGTCCGTTGCATGCGGGCGAGAGAAGGAGGGATGGCGGCGCGGGCGGCGCGATAGGTGGCGAGGTAGAGGTCGTCGCCGGTGATCAGGAAGCCGCGCTGGCTCGATTCGGCCTCGGTGAGCGCGGAGAGGATGCGCTCGGCGTCGAGCAGGAACCCGTCACTGGCGGCAATGGCGTGGCGGGCGCGGCTCTGCTGGACGTTGTTGCCGGCGTTGGCCGCGAGCGCCACGGCGAGGAGGAGGATGGCCAGCAGGATTTCGCGGCCGCGGGTGCGGGCAGCGCTGCGCGGGCCGGCAGGGGACTGTTGGGCGGGCACGGCCATCGCGAGCTCCAGGCGGCCGTTCCGGGGGAGTGGCCCGACCTTCGCGGCTCGAACGCGCTCGCGCGCTCAGGGTGCAATCCGCGGCGGGGAATAAACGGAGGGGGGTCCAGGATCGACACGATCCTGGTGGGTCCGGGGCGTCACGCCGAGGGGTGCTGCGCACGACGCGCACCCCCCGTTCTTCTCACTCCGCGACGGTTGCCTCCTCCCGCGCCCGCACCCGCTGACGTCCAAGCCGCCGCACCACCGTGTAGAAGGTCGGCGTGAACAGCAGGCCGAAGCAGGTCACGCCGAGCATTCCGAAGAACACCGCCGTGCCGAGCGACTGCCGCATCTCCGAGCCGGCACCGGTCGCGACCGCGAGCGGGGCCACACCCATGATGAAGGCGATCGAGGTCATCAGGATCGGGCGAAGCCGCGTGCGGGCCGCGTGCACGGCCGCCTGCGCGGCGGTGGAGCCGTGTTCCTCGGCCTGACGGGCGAATTCGACGATCAGGATCGCGTTCTTGGCCGCCAGGCCCACGAGAACCACGAAGCCGATCTGTGCGAGGATGTCGATCGACATGCCGCGCACCAGCAGTCCCGACACCGCGGCCAGCAGGCACATCGGCACGATCAGCACCACCGCGAGCGGCAGTTTCCAGCTTTCGTACTGGGCGGCCAGCACCAGGAACACGAACAGGGCGGCGGCGCCGAACACCAGCAGCGTGGGCGTGCCCTTCTGCTGCTGCTGGTAGGCGAGCTCGGTCCACTCGAAGCCGATCCCCTGCGGCAGCACCTTGTGGGCGAGCTGCTCCATCCGCAGCAGGGCGGTGCCGGTGGCCACACCCGGGGCGGCGGTTCCCATGATCTCGGCGGCGGGGAACAGGTCGTAACGCGGCACGCGATACGGGTCGGCGACCTCGTGCAGGCGCGCGACCGTGCCGACCGGCACCATCTCGCCCGCGGCGTTGCGCGTCTTGAGCCGGCCGATGTCGTCGAGGTTGCGGCGGAAACGGCCGTCGGCCTGGGCGATGACCTCGTAGGTGCGGCCGAGATAGTTGAAGTCGTTCACGTATTGCGAGCCGAGATAGAGCTGCAGCGTGTCGAACACGTCGGTGGGGGTGAGGCCGACCTTCTCCGCCTTCTCGCGATCGATATCGGCGTAGACCGAGGGCGTGCGGGTCGAGAACAGGGTGAATACGCCGGCGAAGTCGGGATCGCGGTTCGCCGCACCCGTGAGCGCCTGTGCCGCATCCGAGAGGGCCTGGGATCCGAGGCCGGCGCGGTCCTGCAGCATCATCTTGAAGCCGCCGGAATTGCCCAGACCGGGCACGGGCGGCGGCGGGATGGTGAGGATGTAGGCGTCCTGGATCACCGAGAGCCGGCGGCGGAGGTCCATCAGCACGGCGCCCGCGTTCGGCCAGTGGCCCGACGCGTGGTAGAGCGAGGGCAGGCCGGAGAAGATCGTGCCGTCGTTCGAGGCCTGGGTGAAGGTGGTGGCGTCGAGGCCCACGAATGGCACCGCGTGCTCGACGCCGGGTGTGGCCAGGATGATGTCGGTGGCCTGGCGCACCACGGCGGCGGTGCGCTCGAGAGTGGCACCGGGCGGCAGTTGCAGCACGGTGATCAGGTAGCCCTGGTCCTGCTCGGGGATGAAGCCGGTGGGCGCGCGCGAGAACTGCACGCCCGCGAGCCCGATCAGCGCCGCATAGACGAGCAGCACCACCGCGGCGCCGCCCACCAGGCGTCGGGTGAGCCGGCCATAGCCGTTCGACAGGCGTTCGAAGCCGTGGTTGAAGGCCGCGAAGAAGCCGCCGATCACCCGGGCCGGTAGCGCGCGCCGGCGGGTGTGGTGCGGCGTGTGGGCGCGAAACAGCACGGCGCAGAGGGCCGGGCTGAGCGTCAGCGACACGATGCAGGAGATCACCGTCGAGGCCGCGATGGTGACCGCGAACTGGCGGAAGAACTGGCCCGAGATGCCCGACAGGAAGGCCGACGGCACGAACACGGCGCAGAGCGTGAGCGCGATCGCGATCAGTGCACCGCCGACCTCGTCCATCGTGCGGTGCGCGGCCTCGCGCGGCGACATGCCCGTCTGCATGTTGCGCTCGACGTTCTCCACCACGACGATCGCGTCGTCGACCACGATGCCGACCGCGAGCACCAGGCCGAACAGCGACAGGTTGTTCAGCGAGATGCCGACGGCGGCCAGGATCACGAAGGTGCCGATCAGGGACACCGGGATCGCGATCACCGGGATCAGCGTCGCGCGCCAGGTCTGCAGGAACAGCAGCACCACGCCCACCACCAGCGCGATCGCCACGAAAATGGTCTTGATCACCTCGTGCACGGAGCGGCCGACGAACACGGTCGGGTCGTAGACGATGCGGTAGTCGACGCCGGACGGGAAGGTCGGGCGCAGCGCCTTCATCGTGTTGAGAACTTCCGCTTCCACGGCGAGCGAGTTGGCCCCCGGCTCCGAGAACACCAGCAGCGGCAGGCCGGTGCCGCGGTCGAGCAGCGCCTCGGTTCCGTAATCCGCGGCGCCGATCGCGACGCGGCCGATGTCGCGGATTCGCGTGACATGGCCCTGGGCGTCGGACTTCACCACCACGTCGCCGAACTGCTCCGGCGTCTCCAGCCGGCCCAGCGTCTGGATGTTCAGCTGGTAGGCGCCGCCGGTGGGCACCGGCGGCTGGTTGAGGATGCCGGCCGAGACCTGCACGTTCTGCGCGCGCAAGGCCGCGAGCACCTCGTCGGCCTTGAGGTTGTAGGCGGCGATGCGGTCGGGATCGAGCCAGATGCGCATGGCGTAGTCGCGCGCGCCGAACAGCTGCACGTCGCCGACCCCCGAGAGGCGGGTGAGCGCGTCCTTTACGTGCAGGGTCGCGAAGTTCGAGAGGTACAGCTCGTCGCGCGAGTTGTCCGGCGACATCAGGTGCACGGCCATCAGGATGTTCGGGGTCGACTTGCGGACCTGAACGCCGAGCCGCTGCACGTCGTCGGGGAGGCGCGGCAGCGCGTCCTGCACGCGGTTCTGCGTGAGCATCTGCGCCACGTTCAGATCGGTGCCGATTTTGAACGAGACGGTCAGCGTCATCTTGCCGTCGCCGGTGGACTGGCTGTTCATGTAGATCATGTTCTCGACGCCGTTCACCTCCTGCTCGATCGGAGTGGCGACGGTCTTGGACACGGTCTCGGCCGATGCACCCGGATAGGTCGTGGTGATCTGCACGGTGGGCGGCACGATCTCGGGATACTGCGCGATCGGCAGCGTCACGAGGGCGCCGAGTCCGAGGATGGTGATGAACACGGACAGGACGGTGGCCAGGATCGGCCGGTCGATGAAGGCGTGCGTGAGTCGCATGGATTTTTCTTTCGCCGGTGGCGAGGTTCAGTCGTCGGCGCCGTCGAAGCGGATCGTGCCGGGGTCGGATGCGACGGTGGTGCCCGGCATCGCGTGCATCAGCCCGTTGATGATCACCCGGTCGTTGGGCTGAAGGCCGGCGCGGATCACCTGCAGCCCGCCCACCGTATCGCCCACTTCCACGGGCCGCGGCACGACCATGCCGTTGGGAGCGACCGTGAGCACCAGGTGCTGCGACTGGTCGATCATCACGGCGGCTTCCGGCACCAGCATCGCGGGCGTGGCCGGTGCGATGGTGAGGCGGGCGCGGGCGAACTCGCCTGGCTTGATGAACAGGTCGGCGTTCGGGACCGTGGCGCGCGCGTGGATCGTGCCGCTCGAGCGGTCGAGCGCGTTGTCGATGAAGTCGAGCTTGCCGTGATGCTCGGCGCGCGTCTCGTCGCCGAGGCGGATGGCCACGTCGTCGCCCCCGGCGGTCTCGCCGTGCGGATGGGCGCGCTCGTAGGCGAGGAAGTCGTTCTCGCTCATGTCGAAATCGAAGTAGATCGGGTCGAGCGAGACCAGCGTGGTCAGCAGCGTGGTGGCCGACGTGCCGCCGCGACTGCCGGAGACGAGGTTGCCGACTGACACGCGATGCGAGCTGATCCGGCCGGAGAACGGCGCCGTCACGTGGCAGAACTCGAGGTCGAGCTGGGCGTCGGCGACGGTGGCCTTCGCCTGGTCGATCGCGGCGGTGGCCGCATCCTGGTCGGCGCGGCGCTGGTCGACGTTCTCGGCGGTGCCGAAGCTGGTCTGCTTGAGCTGCTGGGCGCGCCAGAGCTCGGCGGTGGTGAGTGCGAGGCGTGCCACCGCGCTCGCAAGCTGCGCCTGCGCCTCCTGCAGCCGGATCTGGTAGGGGCGCGGGTCGATCACGAACAGCAGGTCGCCCTGCTTCACGATCTGGCCGTCGGTGAAGTGGATCTCGGTGAGGATCCCGCCCACCTGGGCGCGGAGCTCGACGGATTGCACCGCCGAGAACTGGCCGAGAAAGCCGGTGCGCACGGCCACCGAGCGCATCAGCGGCGCGCTCACGGTCACATGGGGCACCGGCATCGCGGGGGCCGCATGGCCGGGCGCGCTGGTGCGCGACCACGCCACGGCGCCGCCTCCGACCAGCAGGAGCGCCAGCCCCGCCCGGCGAAATCGGGCCGACCGGATCATCCCGCGTGGTCCAGGCATAGCCGCATCAGGCGCTTTTGCGTCGAACTCAGCCATCTTTCCCTCGTTCACAGGGTCGGTCCGACTTTCCATACTCTTCGGTATGGGATCGAGCTCGGAAGTTTCCAACCTCGTTTCATACCAGCTGGTATGAAATATCTCGCGGCCGACGTCAGTGGGAGGGATACAGCAGATGGGCCGCCCGCGCGAGTTCGACATCGAGACGGCGCTGGCAGCGGCCCTCGACGTGTTCTGGCGCCAGGGTTTCGAGGCGGCGTCGCTGACCGACCTGACCCGCGCGATGGGGATCACCCGGCCCAGCCTCTACGCCGCCTTCGGCAACAAGGAGGCGCTGTTCCACCGCGCGCTCGACCACTACGAGGCGACCTTCATGCGCTTTGCCCGCGAGGCGCTCGACGCGCCCACCGCGCGCGACGTGATCGAGCGTCTGCTCTACGGCTACGCCGACATGCTGACCGGGGCGGAGCACCCGCCGGGGGCGCTCGAGACCAACGGCGCGCTGGTCTGCTCGAACGCCGCCGAGCCGATCAGGCAGGTGCTGATCGAGCGACGGCGCGACGACGAGCGGGCGCTGCGACGCCGGCTCGAACGCGCCCGCGAGGAGGGCGACCTGCCGCCCGGTTCGGACCCCGGGTCGCTGGCGGAGTTCGTGATGGCGATCGCCTGCGGGATGTCGGTCAAGGCGGCATCGGGGGCGCGGCGCGAGGCATTGCACCAGGTGATCGGGACGGCGTTGCGGGCCATCCCCGGGGCGAAGGAAGAGGCGGGGCCTCACCCCGCGCCGCGACAGGGCGCCGGGCTCCCTGGACGGCTGATCGGCGCTGGCTGACGGCGGTGCGGTGGGCGTCCGGGCGCTGGGAAACTGGCCGCCGGCGTCCGTGGCGATCTCGCGCGTGAGGTCGAGCCCCTCGCGCTTACAGATCGCTTCCGGCCGGCCTGCGCCCGTCTCCGCCATGGACCACGTGAAGCGTGGCTGGTCGTGACCGGAAGGCGGGTCGGGCTCGAAGCCTGCCCGCTAGCCATGCGTCACGGG
>CAXTVZ010000031.1:0-2901 GCA_964247685.1 uncultured Acetobacteraceae bacterium | reverse complement strand
GACCGGAAGGCGGGTCGGGCTCGAAGCCTGCCCGCTAGCCATGCGTCACGGGGTTGATCGGCGTCTCGCGAGCGATGCACCGGACAGAGATGCTGCGTCGATGCTGCCCCCGGCGGCAACGGAGCGGCTCCTATGCCGTTCGAGTCAGGCGGTTCCGCGGGCGCGCAGGCTTGCCCGGACGACGATTGGCGACCGGCCGCCACCTCAAGCCCGCGCCATCGCCAAGGAGGAAAGATATGGACGGTCCGGACGCGCAGATCCTGAGCGTGCGCACGTTGTCGCACCACTACGGCAAGCTGACCGAGACCGAGTTCGAGTTCCGCCGCCGCGACGGCCGCGTGGCACGGCTCACCCGTGAGACCTACGCGCGCGGCGACGCGGCCGCGGTGCTGCCGGTGGACCCCACGCGCGGCACGGTGCTGCTGGTGCGGCAGTTCCGGCTGGCCACCTTCCGCGAGGGTCGCGACGGGCTCCTGCTCGAGGCGGTCGCGGGGATGCTGGATGGCGGCGACGCGCGCGAGGCGGTGGTTCGGGAGGCGGAGGAGGAAGCCGGTGTCCGCCTCGGCGACGTCCGCTTCCTGTTCGAGGCCTTCATGTCGCCCGGCGCGTTCGCGGAGAAACTGAGCTTTTTCGTAGCGACCTACGGCCAGGCGGACCGCGCCGGCGACGGCGGCGGCCTCGCTGCGGAAGGCGAGGACATCGAGGCGGTCGAGATGACGGGGGAGGCGGCGCTGGCCGCGATCGCCGCGGGCGCGATCGTCGACGCCAAGACGATCATGCTGCTGCAGCACGCGCGTCTCGCCGGACTGATCTGAAGCAGGATCAGGACCGGCGGGATCTCCCCGCCGGTTCGCGGATCAGAAGCCTTCGCGCTCGAGGCGCTTGCGCTCGACCTTGCGGGCGCGGCGAACGGCCTCGGCGGCCTCGCGGGCGCGGCGCTCGGAGGGCTTCTCGTAATGGCGGCGGAGCTTCATCTCCCGGAACACGCCTTCGCGCTGCATCTTCTTCTTGAGCGCCTTCAGCGCCTGGTCGACATTGTTGTCACGAACGAGAACCTGCACGGGGTCGCACTCTCCTCTGTCTTGAGCCGCGATTCGGGATCGGGCGGGGGCGAAAACGGCGAGGACGAGCGTGGCCGCGACTCGTGCCCGTTGAAAGAGCGCGGCGTATAACATGCCTTGCCGGGCGCGGGCAAAGGGTTTGCGCCGACGCCGTGTCTTCGGGCCGGCCTTGCGCCTTGTGGGGGCGAGATGGCCCTGACATCCTTCGCCGTATGGCCCTCCTCAAGATCGCCCGCATGGGGCACCCCGTCCTGCTCGGCCGCGCCGACGAGGTCGCGGACCCGCGCGACCCCGCCATTCAACGCCTGATCGCTGACATGCTGGAAACGATGGAGGACGCGGGCGGCGTCGGCCTTGCGGCCCCGCAGGTTCATGTGCCGCTGCGCCTGTTCGTGTTCACCGTGCCCGCGTCGCGGAGCGCGGGCGAGGCCGACCCGCCGCTCGGCGATTCGGTGCTGATCAATCCGGTGATCGAGCCGCTGGGCGACGAGTGGGCGGAGCACTGGGAGGGCTGCCTGTCGATCCCCGGCCTGCGCGGCCTGGTTCGCCGGCCGGCCCGCATCCGCTATCGTGGGCTGGACGCCGACGGGAACCCGGTGGCGGGCGAGGCGTCGGGATTTCGCGCTGTGGTGATGCAGCACGAGGCCGACCACCTGGACGGGACGCTCTACCCGATGCGAATGACCGATCTGCGGCAGTGGGGCTTCAACGAGGAGCTCGGCCGCTTTCCGCCGGCCACCGACCCCGGAGGGGAAACCGCGGCGTGAGCGTGTTTCGCACGCCCGAGCGTGACGCGGCCCTGGACCGCCTGCTCGCGGCCGGGCTCGGCCCGGAGACCTGGCGTCTCGCCTCGCTGCGCGATCATGTCGACCCCGATGCGGACCTGCTGTTTCCGGGCGGTCCCGTGGAGATGATCGAGGCCTGGTTCGATCTCGGCGACCGCCGCCTGGTCGCCTGGGCCGACCAGGCGCATGTCGGCGAGATCCCCTCGCTCTCGAGCCGCGTGCGCGCGCTGGTGCTCGAGCGGGTGGCGCTGTGCACGTCGCATGTTCCGCAGACCCGGCGGGCGCTGGCGATCCTGGCCCTTCCCGGGCACGGCGTGGTCGCCACCCGGAGCCTGGCACGCACCGTCGATACGATCTGGCGCGCCGCGGGCGACCGCAGTGCCGATTTCTCCTGGTATACGAAACGCGCGAGCCTCGGCACGATCCACGCCGCGACCATGCTCTATGCCATCGGCGAGGGGCGCACGGACGAGGAGGTGGCAGCGTTTCTCGATCGCCGGCTCGCGCGCGCCGCCGCGGCCGGACGACGGCGCAGGCGTGCGCAGGGCCAGGTCTCCACCGCCTGACGCCGGCGCCGCCCGAAGCGCCGTCGATCGCCCAGAGCCTCGGGAGACGCCGCATCCGCAAGCTCGCGATCGCTGCCTTCCTGCTCGGCCTCGCGGCACTTCTCGCGATCGTGCTGCGCGCAGGTCCCGGCGAGGTGCTCGCGGCGATGGCGTCGATCGGCTGGGGTGTCGTGCCGGTCCTGCTCGTGCGCGCGGGCCTGGTGGCGCTGATGGGCGTCGCCTGGTTCGTGCTCGCGCCCGCCGCGTTCGGCGCGGGTCTGGCGCCCTTCGTGTGGGCGCGGCTGATCCGCGACTCGGCGTCCGAATGCCTGCCGCTGTCGCAGCTCGGCGGCTTCGTGCTTGGCGCGCGGGCGCTGGTGATCGGCGTGCCTCACGGGCGTGCAAAGGCCGGTCGGTCGGCGCCCGGACGCATCGGCGGCGCCTTCGCCGCGGCGTCCACGGTGGTCGACGTGACGCTGGAGCTCGTGGCCCAGCTTCTCTACCTCGCCT
>CAXTVZ010000030.1:0-22558 GCA_964247685.1 uncultured Acetobacteraceae bacterium | reverse complement strand
AAAGGGGTCTGGGGTCAAGACCCCAGCGGGGTCCAGGGGCAGCGCCCCTGGCCTTGCACAAACCACCAGCTGCGATACCTCTCCGGCGTGACGAGAACATTGCCGGAACCTTTCGCGGCCTGGTTCGCGGCCCGCGGCTGGACGCCCCGCGCGCACCAGCTCGACGTGCTCGATGCCACGGGACACGGCGAGCACGTGCTGCTCCTCGCACCCACCGGCGGCGGCAAGACGCTCGCGGGTTTCCTCCCCGCCTTGGTCGACCTCCAGCAGCGCGGCGCCGGGCGCGGGCTCCACACCCTCTATCTCAGCCCGCTCAAGGCGCTCGCGACCGACATCGCGCGCAACCTCACCGTGCCGGCGCGCGAGATGCGGCTCGGGCTCGCGATCGAGACGCGATCGGGTGACACCCCGTCGAACCGACGCCGCCGCCAGCGGGAGACGCCGCCCGACATCCTGCTCACCACGCCCGAAAGCCTGGCCCTGCTGCTCAGCACCGCCGACGCCGCCGCCCTGTTCTCGGACCTCCGGCACATCGTCATCGACGAGATCCACGCGCTCGCCGGCACCAAGCGCGGCGACCAGCTCGCACTCGGGCTCGCGCGTCTGACGGCGCTCGCGCCCGCCGCCCTCCGGGTCGGGCTGTCGGCGACCGTCGCCCATCGCGCGCCGCTGCAGGATTTCGTCGCCATGGGCAGCCCCTGCCAGCTGGTGGAAGCACCGCCCGGTGCGCCGCCCGAGCTCTCGGTGATGATCTCCGAGACGCACGTGCCCTGGGGCGGCCGGATGGGGCTCACCGCCGCCTCCGTGGTGCTCGCCCGCATCGGCGGCGCCGGGCGCACCATCGTGTTCGTCAACACCCGCGCGCAGGGCGAGCTCCTGTTCAACGAGCTCTGGCGACGGAACGACGAGAACCTCACGATCGGCCTGCATCACGGCAGCCTCGACATCGCCCAGCGCCGGCGGGTGGAGGCGGCGATGTCGCGACCCGTGGACGATGGCGGGTTGCGGGCGGTGATCGCCACCTCGTCGCTCGATCTCGGGATCGACTGGGGCGAGGTCGACCAGGTGATCCAGGTGGGGGCACCCAAGGGTGTGTCGCGGCTGCTGCAGCGTGTCGGGCGCGCGAACCACCGCATGGACGAGGCGAGCCGGGCGATCCTGGTGCCCGCCAACCGCTTCGAGGTGCTGGAATGCGAGGCGGCGATCGCCGGCGTGCGCGAGGGCGAGCTCGACGGCGACCCGCCAGGGCCCGGCGGCCTCGACGTGCTGGCGCAGCACCTGCTGCTGATGGCGTGCGCGGCGCCCTACGATCCCGACGCGATGTTCGACGAGGTGCGCCGCGCCCAGCCCTACGCCGCGTTATCACGGCGTGACTTCGACGACGTGCTCGATTTCGTCGAGACCGGCGGCTACGCGCTCGCCGCCTACGACCGCTACCGAAAACTGTTCCGCGATGCCGAGGGACGGATAGAAGTCCGCTCCGCCCGGCTCGCGGCGATGGCACGCATGAACGCGGGGACGATCGTGGAGGCGCCGGTGCTGCTCGTGCGTCTCGGCAGCGCGCGCGGTATGGCGCTCGGCGAGGTCGAGGAAGGCTTCGCCAACATGCTGCGCGCCGGCGACAATTTCCTGTTCGCCGGCCGGCGGCTGCGCTTCGTGGGCCTGCACGAGAACGCGGTGATCGCCGCCGAGGGCGGCTCGGGCGAGCCGGTGGTGCCGACCTATGCGGGCTCGCGGCTGCCGCTGACCACGTCGCTGGCCACGCGCGTGCGCCGCATGCTGCACGATCCGTCGACCTGGGGCGCCTATCCGGAGCCGGTGCGCGAATGGCTGGAGCTGCAGCGCGAGCACTCGATGCTGCCCGAGCCGGAGGGGCTGCTGGTCGAGATCTTCCCCCGGCACGGGATCCATTTCCTGGTGCTCTACGCGTTCGAGGGCCGCAACGCGCACCAGACGCTCGGCATGCTGCTGACCCGCCGCCTGGCCCGCGCGGGGGCCGCACCGCTCGGGTTCGTCGCCACCGACTACGTGCTCGCCGCCTGGTGCGCGAACGTGCCGGGCGACGTGGACGCGCTGCTCGCCCCCGACATGCTGGGCGACGACCTCGAGGACTGGATGGCCGAGAGCTCGATGCTGCGCCGCACGTTCCGCAACATCGCGGTGATCGCGGGGCTGATCGAGCGGCATCATCCGGGCGTGCAGAAGAACCGCCGCCAGGTCACGGTGAACACCGATCTGGTCTACGACGTGCTCAGGCGCCACCAGCCGGACCACGTGCTGCTGCGTGCGACCCGCCGAGAGGCGGCGGCGGGGCTCACAGATGTGGGGCGGCTCGCGGCCATGCTCGCCCGCGTGGAAGGGCGGATCCGCACGCTGCGGCTGCCGCGCGTCTCGCCGCTGGCGGTGCCGGTGATGCTCGATCTCGGGCGCGAGCACGTGCGCTCGCGCGAGGACGAGGACGCGATGCTGGCCGAGACCGAGGCGCTGCTCGACGAGGCGCTGCGGGGCGCGGAGCCGAGCACGGAGGAGCTCGTGCTGGCGCCGGGCCACGCGCAGGATCTGCGCCGGCTCACCCGCCCGGCCGGTGGACGTTCCAGCGGAAGGCGAGGCCTGCCGGCCACGTTCCGACCGCCGAGTGCCGGGCGGCGTCGCGCATGACCGCCGCGCCGCTGCATCTATGTGGAGAGATGTTCCTGCTCGACCCGGCGGGGCTGCTCGTCTGGCCGCGCATGCGGCTGCTGGCGGTGGCCGATCTGCACCTGGAAAAGGCCAGTGCCGCGGCGGTGCGGGGCGCGCTGCTGCCGCCGTGGGACAGCCGGATCACGCTGGAGAAACTCGCCCGCGCGGTGGGGCGCTACCGGCCGGAGATCGTGGTGGCGGTGGGCGACAGCGTGCATGACCGCGCCGGGCTCGGGCGCATGGCCGAGGGCGATCGGGCGCGGCTCGAGCGGCTCGGACGCGAGCGGCGGGTGGTGTGGGTGGCAGGGAATCACGACCCGCACTGGCAGGAGGGCATGGGGGGCGAGGCGGCCGCCGAGCTCTCGCTAGGGCCGGTCCGCTTCCGCCACGAGGCGCGCGGGCCGGCGGAGGCGGGCACGCTCGAGGTGTGCGGCCACCACCATCCGCGGGCGCGGGTGCCGACGCGGGCCGGGCCGGTGGTGCGACCCTGCTTCGTCGCGTGCAGCGCCGGGCGCAGGCTGATGCTGCCGGCGTTCGGGGCGTTCACCGGCGGCCTCGACGTCCGCGACCCTGCGATCCGGGGCTTGTTCCCGCGCGGGGCGCGTCTGTTCCTGGCCGGCGGCGAGCGGCTGTTCGGGTTCGACCTCGCGAGCTGCGCCTAGCTCACTCGGCCAACGGGTCGTCACGCCGGAGGCGTGCTTTGCCGGACGCTCCTGGCAGGTGTGGGCCCGCACGGCAGGAGGGTTACGCCCGACGCCGCAGGCGGGCTGCGCCCGACGCCCCGCTTCTTTCCCCAACCCCCTCGTCGCTGCCGCGTTCTCCCTCGTCGAATGTCTGACTTCGTCGAACTCCTCCCTGCCGTGCCCATCGACACGCCCTTGCGCGTCGTGGGCGACGTCCACGGCGACGTGCGCGGCTTCGCGCACGCGGTGGAGACGGATCGCTTCGTGATCCAGCTCGGCGACCTCACCGATCACGGGCCCGACAGCGTGGGCGCGCTTCGCCTGGCGATGCGGCTGCTCGACGAGCGGCGCGGCCTGTTCCTGCTCGGCAATCACGACCGAAAGCTCGGCCGCGCGCTACTCGGGCGCAAGATGCGGCCCGACCCGGCGCTCGAGGCGACGCTGACGCAGCTCGACGACGCGGCGCTCCGCGAGCGCGTGCTGACCGAGGTCGCCCGCGCGCCCGCCTGGGCGCGCCGCGGGCGGATCTTCTTCGTGCATGGCGGCTTCCACCCGGCGATGCTGGGCCGGCGCCCACCCGCAGGCCTCGAGCGGGTGGACCACATCCTGTCGCGCGCCCTGTTCGGCGAGGTCACGGGCGCGATGCAGGCGGACGGCTACCCGGTGCGGCTGATCTCGTGGGTCGACCGCATCCCGCCCGGCATGACGGTCTATTGCGGCCACGACCGGCGCAGCGTCGACGGCCGCCCGATGGTGGTGCACGGCCGGCGCGGCGGGACCGCGGTGTTCGTCGACACCGGCGCCGGCAAGGGCGGGCACCTGTCCTGGATCGATCTTCCCGCGGGCGAGAGTTCCGGTCTATCCGGAGAGGCATGAGCACGCTCTCGGACGAGAACCCCGTCCTCGCCCTGAAAACCCTGCGGCGGAGCATCGACAACATCGATGCCGCGGTGATCCACATGCTGGCGGAGCGCTTCCGTTGCACCAAGGCGGTGGGCGAGCTGAAGGCGCGGCACGGCATGCCGCCGGCCGATCCCGCGCGCGAGGGCGAGCAGATCGCTCGGCTGCGGCAGCTCGCCGAGGCAGCCGAGCTCGACCCCGACTTCGCGGAAAAGTTCCTAGGCTTCGTCATCCGCGAGGTGATCCGCCATCACGAGGCGGTTCCGCGTCCATGAAAGTTCGGGCTCCGGATCCTCGTCTCCCCCGTTGGGGCGCGCCGCCGTTCGTGCCACACTCCGCGGCATGGCCCAGTTGCTGCTTCTCCGTCACGCCAAGTCCTCCTGGGATGACCCGACGGTCCCGGATCACCAGCGGCCGCTGAACGCGCTGGGCGAGCGGGCCGCGCGCCTGATGTCCGGCGCCTTCGCGACACTCCACCTCGCCCCCGACCTGGCGCTGATCTCGTCCTCCCGCCGCACGCAGCAGACCTTCGAGGCGCTGCACCTGAGCAAGGACGCGACCGAGGTCGAGATCACCGACGGCCTCTATCTCGCCGACGCCGACACCATTCTCGAGCGCCTCCGCCTCGTGCCGGAGGGCACGCGCTCGGTGCTGGTGGTGGGCCACAATCCCGGCCTCTACGACGCGGCGATCGAGCTCGTCGGCAACGATCCGGCCGCGCGCCCGGAGCCGCCGGTGATGCGGCTGCTGGACGGCTATCCGACCGCCTCGCTCGCCGAGTTCGCCATCGCGGTGCCCTGGGCCGAGCTCGGGACGGGTCGCGGCCGGCTGGTGCGGTTCCAGCGTCCCGAGGATTACGACCTGCCGGCCACCGGCGGCGGCAACGGGCGAGACGCCTGACCAACCCGCTCGCCTTGACCGCTCCCGCATCCTTCTTCCTCGAGTTCGATCTCCCGCCGGACCAGGCGGGACGCGTGTTCCGGCACAAGGCGGTCTCGCGCCATCGCATCCGCCGCACGCGCACCGACGAGACCGCGATCACCTGGCACGACGCGCCGGCCGAGCTGTCCCACGGCGGCGCGCTGCTCGCGCGGGACGACGGGGCCTGGACCCTGCAGCGCACGATCCGGCGCCACGGCTGGCCGGCCGGCACGGAAACCTCCGCGAACGGTGCGACCGCCCACGTCCCGTCCGCCGACGATGCACTCCCGCGCACCGTGGCGGCCCTCCAGGGCAGGACGCGGCGGGTCGAGCTCGCACCCGACGAGGCTGACGCGCCGGTGCTCGCGCTGAGCCTGCTGCAGGGAACGCTTCGCAACGTCACCGAGGAGCGCGTCTGCTGCCGTCTGCGCGTGGAAGGCGCACCCGCTGCTGCGGCACGGTTCGCGCTCCTGCTCGGCGAGACGCTGCCGCTGGCACCGAGCCGCCTGTCGCTCCACGAGCTCGCCCGCGAGATCGGCGGAGGCGCGGCGCCACCCGCCCACGAGCCGCCGGCCCCGGAGGTGGAACCGGACGCCGATGCCGACGAGGCGATGGCCGGGCTGTTCGGGTCGCTCTCGGCCGCCCTCCTGCTCTGGCTGACGCGGCTCGGCGCCTTCGGGGCAACGGGCGCGGACGTCGCCGCCATCGAGCCGCGCGCCGTGCACCAGGCGCGGGTCGCGACACGACGGCTGCGCTCGGCGCTGATCGTGTTCGCGGGCCCGCTGGGCGGCAGCCTGGCCGGCCTCGAGGCGCCGCTCAAGGCACTCGCGGCGACGCTGGGCCAGGCCCGCGACTGGGACGTATTCCTGCTCGACACGGGAGCCGCACTCGCCGCATCGCTGCCGGACGACCGCCGGATCGCGGCCCTGCTCGCGGATGCCGAGACGGCACGCGCTGCGGCGCATGCGGAAGTGCGGCGCATGCTCGCGCGCCCCGCCGCGCGCCGGCTGGTGCTGCATCTGTCGCTGCTGTCGTCGCTCCGGCCCTGGCGCGAAGCGCCGCAGGACCAGGCGCGCGAAGCGCCGCAGGACCAGGCGCGCGAAGCGGCGCAGGACCAGGCGCGCGCAGCGGCGCAGGACGAGGCGCGCGCGGCGGAGGCGGGTGCGCGCGAGGACGCCGAACCCGCGGCGCCCGCCTGGGCGCAGCCCGTGCGCGCGCTGGCCCCCGATCTGCTCGACCGGCGCTTTCGCAAGCTGACCCGCGTGGGCAAGCATCTCGACGGGCTCGACCACGACGCCCTGCACAGCGTGCGCAAGACCGCCAAGAAGCTCCGTTACACCCTCGAATTCCTCGCTCCCACCCTGCCCCGCGGCGACACGCGCCGGCTGCTCAAGCGCCTGTCCGCCCTGCAGGACCAGCTCGGCGCGCTCAACGACACCGCGGTGGGTGCGACGCTGATGGAGCGGATCGCACCGGGCGCGCAGGCCCGCGGCCCCGGCGGCCACGAGTTCGCGTCGGGGGCCGTCGCGGGCTGGCTGGCGGCGCGAGCGGCCGCCTCGAGCGCCGAATTGCACGAGACCTGGCGCGCCGTGCGGCACACGGAAAAGTTCTGGCGGTCGTAAGCTTCGGGCCGGCGACATTGCCCACCGGCAAGGCGATGTTTATCTATCGGCGAAGCGAGATTTCCGCCGGAGCGCCACAGGCATGAGCAGTTCGGAACGTGGGCATGTGACACTGACCGCCAGCGACAGCGGCAAGACCGTCAAGCTGCCCGTCCGGGGCGGCACGATCGGGCCCGACGTGATCGACATCCGCCGCCTCTATTCGGAACTTGGCCTGTTCACCTTCGATCCCGGCTATGGCGGCACCGCGTCCACAGAGAGCGGCATCACCTATATCGACGGCGACGAGGGCGTGCTGCTCCATGCCGGCTACCCGATCGATCAGCTGGCCGAGCGCGCGACCTATCCCGAGACCGCCTACCTGTTGCTGCACGGCGAGCTGCCAGACCAGGCAGCGTGTGCCGCGTTCCTGGCCCAGCTCCGCGCCAACGCGATGGTGCCCGAAGAACTCCGCCACATCTTCGACGGGTTCCGCTCGGACGCGCACCCGATGGCGATGATGTGCGCGGGGGCGGCCGCGCTGGCCGGCTTCTACCATGCCGATCTCGACCTCCACGACGAGGCGCAGTGCCGGCTGGCGGGGATCCGGCTGATCGCCAAGATCGCGACCATCGCCGCCTGGGCCTACAAGCACATCGTGGGCGAGCCCGCGGTCTATCCCCGCTCGGACCTCACCTTCGCCGAGAACCTGCTGCACATGATGTTCGCCGTGCCGAGCGGACCTTACAAGGTCAGCCCGGTGCTGAGCCAGGCGATGGACCGGATCCTGATCCTGCACGCCGATCACGAGCAGAACGCGTCGACCAGCACGGTGCGCATGGTGGGTTCCACGGGTGCCGACCCGTACGCGTCGATCGCCGCCGGCATCGCCGCACTCTGGGGGCCCGCGCATGGCGGGGCCAACGAGGCGGTGCTGAAGATGCTGGGCGAGATCGGCTCGACCGACAACGTCCCCGACTTCATCGCCAAGGTGAAGGACAAGAACTCGGGCGTGCGGCTGATGGGGTTCGGCCATCGCGTCTACAAGAACTTCGACCCGCGCGCGAAGATCATGCAGGCGACCTGCCACGAGGTGCTGCGCGAGCTCGGCATCGAGGACGACCCGCTGCTCGACATCGCGGTCGAGCTCGAGCGCATCGCGCTGGAGGATCCGTATTTCCGGGACCGGAAGCTGTATCCGAACGTGGATTTCTACTCGGGCATCATCCTCAAGGCGATGGGCATCCCGACGGCCATGTTCACGCCGCTGTTCGCGGTGGCGCGCACGGCGGGATGGGTAAGCCAGTGGCTGGAGATGAGCCGGGATCCGTTGCAGCGGATCGGGCGGCCTCGGCAGGTTTATACGGGGCCGGCTCGGCGGGACATCACCTAAAGAAGGCCAGGGGCTCTGCCCCTGGACCCCGCTGGGGCCTTGGCCCCAGACCCCGTTACTTGTGGGCGACGATCCAGTTGAGCCAGCGGGTGTAGACGTCCATCTGACGTATGGGATCGGAGGGGAAGTGGCCGCCGACGGGGTAGGCGTAGAACTCCGTCTCGATGCCGTTGTCCTTCAGCGCGTGGAACAGGCGATAGGACTGCGTGATCGGCACGCGGTAGTCGCCCACGTCGCACAACACCAGCGTCGGTGTGTTGACCGTCCCGAACGAGGTGTCCGGTGACTGCGCCTCGTAGGAGGCCAGGTTGTTGCCTCTGTAGGGCGACCCGCCGACCTGGAACGTCGTCGACACGTTGCCGTCCGACAGGTCGTACATCTGGCCCCAGTCGGTGATCGCCGCCCCCGCCACCGCCGCGCGCCACACGTGGTAGTGGCCGATCAGCCAGCTCGTCATGTAGCCGCCATAGGACCAGCCCGACACCGCCATGTGCGCGGGGTCGGCCAAGCCCTGGTCCCCCAGCGCCTTGACGCCCGACATCACGTCCTCGCCCGGGCCCTGGCCCGCATCCTTGTAGATCGAGGCGTAGAACGCGTTGTCGGCGTTATCGCCGCCGCGATAGTTCGGCTCGAACACCAGCCAGCCATGCGCTGCCAGCGCCTGGGGGAACACGTTGAACCGATCGCGCGACGCCGAGTTCGGGCCGCCATGGATCACCAGCGCCATGGGCAGGCGCGCACCCGAAGCGGCGCCGGCCGGAAAGGTCAGCACGCCGTCCAGCACCCGGCCGCCCGGCCCGCTCCACTTGAAGGTCTCCGTCCGGCCCAGCGTCAGCGCGCCCAGGGCCGCGTTCTCGCTCGTCAACGCCCGCGGCTTCGCATCCGGCCGATCCATCCAGTAGAGCTCGTATGGATCGCGCCCGGTCTGGCCCACGAACGCGATCTGGTCGTGCCGCCCGACCGTGGCGTCCACCCAGAAGCCGCTGGCCGGCATCACCGCCCCGAGATCCAGCCGTCGCGGCCCGCCGCCATCCACCGGCTGCAGCCACAACCCGACCGTGGTCGCGTCATCGGCGCCGATCAGCAGGCTCCTGCCGTCGGCCATCCACCAGGTCCCGTAGACGTTCTTGTCAAGGGCCCGCGATATGTCGTGGCCCGGACCGCCGGCGGTGGGCGCCACCAGCGTGTCCTGGAACTGCCACGCCTTGCCGTCGCGGGCGCGCCAGTAGGCGATCGTCTGCCCGTCGGGGGAGACGATCGGGTATCCCTCGAGCGTCTTGTCGCCGGTGAGATCGCGGATCTTGCCGGTGTCCACGTCGAGCACCTGCACGCGCGACAGGTACTCGTCGCCGCTCGAGGGCGTCTCCTGCCGCACGATCACGAGCGACCTGCCATCCGGCGTCCACTTCAGCGGCGACGATGGCGGTCCGGGCGGCAGGCTCACCGGCAGCGACCAGCCACCGCTGGTCAGGCGCTTCGCCGTCCCGCTGCCGTCGGCGGGGATCAGCCAGACATGCGACGAGCGGGGCTTCTCGTTGGTGGTGAAGTCGTCGTCGCCGACCTGGAAGGCGGTGCGATACTTGTCCTCGCCGTGCCGATCGGGGGCCGGGTCGGTGGCGGCGAACGCGAACCGCTTGCCGTCGGGGCTCCAGGCGAACTGGTCGATCCCGTCCTTGACATGGGTGACCTGCAGCGCGTCGCCGCCGGCCATCGGCAGCACGAACAGCTGCAGCTTCTTGTTCGCGTCGGGCGCGGTGAACGCCAGCCGGTCCCCGCTCGGCGACCATCGCGGGGCGCCGGCGTGGTGCCGGTCGTGGGTCAGCGGCCGCATCGCGTGGGTGCCGACATCGACCAGCACGAGCTCGGTCCGGAACTCGTCGTCGCCCAAATCGGCGCGCTGCTCGACCAGGGCCACCGACCTGCCATCGGGCGCGATCTGCGGATCCGACAGCTTCACGACGCGCGCGAGGTCGCGCATCGTCACGGTGTCGGCCAGGGCATGGGCGGAGGAGGCCGCCGCCAGTGAGGACGCCAGCAAGGCGGCATGGGTGAGGCGCATCAGGACTACTTTCCGAAGATCCTGCCGCCCGCAGATACGGCAGCTGTCATTTCCCAAACCGCTACGACTCGGACGATTTCACTCGATATTTCTCTCAACCGTCAAACTATCGGCCAAATGCCGTCTCATCGGTGCTCCTGATCTCCAGGATGCCTACCGCTTCTCCAGCTCGCGATCTGCGGCGGACATACGGTCATGAAGCGTCGCGAGGCCATCAACCCAGGTGTCCTGCGGGCCGTGTGCTGACCGACTCGAATCTGACTGAAGTCCGTATTAATGTAGATATTTGTCGGGGATCGTAACACCAGTCCTTTCCCGGTCATAGGTGACGGATAGAATGTACCAGCGGTCACCGCTCTTCAGCAGCTCGAATGACTTCATACCGCGAGTAAAAGGTAGCTTGTCGCCTAGGGCGTGCCGAGACGAGTAAGCCGTATAAACGTGAGCCATAGCGCCGAACGTCTCGACATGGCTTGCAATTACCGTATCAGAAAAGCCCACCTTTTTAGTCGCTTCGTCCGCTAAGGGCGCGTATGAATCTGGAGAAAGAAAAACAATGTCTGCTGCGTGCGTAGGTCCAGGCGGGATGACTATCGAGATACGACCGTCTGGAGCGAAGAGTGAGCGCAACCTTGCTCGATCGATTTTGCCACCCGCTGGCGCTGAGACAGCCTGACAAAACGCCGTGACGATCGAACTAATTGAGCCAGAGTCAGAAATCTTCGCCTCTGGCCAGTTTGGATGCATGCGGATCTCACGTAGCGGCTGGGGGCCCGGCGTTCCCATTGCAGATAGAGTCGTGCCTACGAGAACCAAGGCCGCCATCACCATACGAAGTATAGAGACGATCGTTTTGTGTCGTAGGTCTGGACCCATAAATTTCCTGGAGCGACTCAAGGCGGTGTGACTCACGTTTCCTGTTGTGACGGGAGCCTCCGACGGCGGTTCCATTCTAGCTAAGCGATGCGATCTTCGAGGATCGTGTGTCGTGGTCTTGGACATGGTCAGGGTATCTCCAGCCGACGCAGCGAACACTGACTCAGAACTCCGGAACGTCGTCGTTAAGACCAAGAACGCCAGCATTTGCGCTCATCTTCTATATCCATCTGACATCCGCAAATACGTTCGCGGCTTCACTCTGCTCGAGGCGCTCGTCGCAGCTCGGGAGGCGGCATGCGGACGATGAGAGCTGGCGATGTGTGGTCGTCGTCGAGACCTCGAAGGTGGGCGCGCTAGCCTACTCGGCAGAGGTGGAACTGACGGCAGCGATCGCGGCCAGACTCTCGCGAGTGCGTCGAACCGTCGCGTCGATATGAGCCATTGCTGCCTCGTCATCGATCGGTGGTCTTTGGAGCCGAACCAGAGGGGCAAGGGCCCTTGGGGCGGAGAGCCTCGTTCGGTTCATCGAGGAGGTTGGGCGGGCGGCCGCGGCCAGGCACTGGCCGCCATGGGGCGGTGGTGACCTCGCGTATCTCCTTCATGTCCTTGAGCCCGAACAGCCGTCGAGCCGATCGACGGCTTACTTCGGCCGCGATCTCGTCGGCCCTAATGCGCTCGAGCAGCTCAGTTGCCAACTTGATCGACATTCGGGGTGCGCCGGCGAGCGTGGTTGTCGCGCTGCATGAAATGGGGTCTGTCGCGATCTGCGTAGAGCGGCTTGGTCGTGCAGCCCGCTGCGTGTTCCTCTCGGCGAGCGCGAACGGGAAGAAACCCGGGGCGAGGCGAGCCCCACCCCGGGCCGGGTCGGTTCAGGCGGCCTTGCGGTCAGCGACGGCGACTTCGGTGGTCTGCGCCGCGAGACGCGCACGGACGGCGTCGATCTCGGGGCCGGCGACGACCAGCGAGGCGTAGCCGCGTGCTTCCCAGGCGAAGTAGCTGGTGTCGGGCGCCGAGGCGAAGTCGGGATGCGCCTCGACGATCCGGCCACCTCGAAGGCGTTACGGTTGCCGACCTCGAGGTAGGTCTCGGTGGGCAAGCCCTCGGCGAACACCACGTCGTGCCCGGCGAGCTCGACGTGGTGGTGAGTGACGGTCTCGAGGTCGGCCAGCACCACGTTCACGCCGTTGACCAGGCACTTGGCCGGAATTGGGACGCCGTGCGTGAAGATGTTGTGGTCGGCCGAGACGGTGAGGTCACGGATCGGCAGCCCGTCGCCGAACGCGCCGGCACTGATGGTGACCGGGCGGACGAGCTTGGGGCTGCGATGCGTTGCGATGCGGATCGTGCGACGGCCGGCCCAGGTCACGGGCTTCGCGTCACCGGAGATCGTGGTGACCAGGTCGCCTTCCGCGAGGTTCTCGACCAGCGCGAACCCGGCCGGCGTGGTGATGCGGGTGCCGGAAACGAAGCAGGACACCGCGGTGCCGTTGGGCGCGGTGTAGCTGCTGCCGGTCGTGACGACGGTGACTGCCGTGGTGTCGACATCGGCGTCGGGGCCGTTCGTCGTGAGGAGAAGCGGTTAGCGTTCTGCGTGTAGGTGCCGGCGGTGGCGGTCGGCGTCAGGCCGACGAGCAGCACCTGCGTCGGATTCACTCAGGCCGATCCGCAGCTAGGCAAGTGTGATCCTAAGGTGAGCGTGGACGGCACCCTCTGAGACGGTCATGCGCCGGGGCCTGGTGCATCCGCGCTGTACAGCGCCTATCTTAGGTAGGAAAAGGGAGATTGGCAGATGGAAGAACGTGCCGTTCTGGCGGGTGGCTGCTTCTGGGGAATGCAGGACCTGATCCGCAAGTTGCCGGGCGTCCTGTCGACGCGCGTCGGCTATTCGGGAGGCGAGGTGCCGAATGCGACCTATCGCAACCACGGCAATCATGCGGAAGCGATCGAGATCATCTTCGATCCCGTGAAAACGACTTTTCGGGATCTGCTAGAGTTCTTTTTCCAGATCCATGATCCCTCGACGCCCAACCGGCAGGGCAACGATCGCGGGCCCAGCTATCGCTCGGCGATCTTCTATGTCGACGAGGCACAAAAGGCAGTCATCGTGGACACGATCGCCGATGTGAACGCGTCCGGTTTGTGGCCCGGGAAGGTCGTGACGGAAGTCGCTCCGGTCGGCCCATTCTGGGAGGCTGAGCCCGAGCATCAGGATTATCTCGAGCGGATCCCGAATGGATATACCTGCCACTTTATCCGTCCCGGCTGGAAGCTGCCGCGCCGCGCGGCGGCCTGAACCGAGGGCTTCAACGCATCTCCGCCCGGGACCTTGCCGCAAGCGGGTCCTGGAAGGAGCGGTGAAACCCACGGTTACCCGTCGCACGAGATCTCACGAGCAGCCTGATCGTCGATCCGGACATGTCCCGGTCGATCGTCTCACGACCACGCAAACGCGACGGCAAACAGCGCGAGCCCTGCGACCAGCCAGGTGACGTAATCGCCGACGAGACCGCTGTGGAGGAGGCGGAGCACAAGCAGCGGCCGGTCGAGCACGCCGGAGACCGCACGCCGCAGGATGGGAGGCATGGCGCCTTCGTTCAGACCGTAGCCGGCCAGCAGCATTGCCAGGACGACCGAGATCCATGGCATCACCGAGGAGGGCGGCTCGGGCGTCGCGACGAGAACGTTCGACGGAAGTGCCCGAAGACCGAGGAGGCCGGGTGTCGACGGCACCATGAAGGCAGCAGCGGCGCGTGAAGCAAAGCGTCCGGCTGCGCCCGCGCCGACCAGCGACAGCCCGAGCAGCAGCAGCGTCGGCAGCAGCATGAGCCAGAGCGGCCGATCGTCTTTCTCGCGTTCCTCATCCGAGGGCTCGCGCTCCGCCTCGTCGGAGACCGGGCCCCAGCCCGCGAAAACACGCCCGGCCAGGCGCAACACCGCGGCTCCCGTGCAGACCGTGCCGACCAGAACGGGCAGCATGACCCAGAGCTCGCCCTCCTCCTGCGCGGCGAGCCGGATCCGCCCGATCCCCTCGTCCATCAACCCGACCGGCAAGCCAGCCAGCAGCAGGCCGGTGAACGCCACCACCACACCGACCGGCCAGATGCGACGCCCGGCGCCGCGCAACCGGATCTCGTCGACGCCGGCCAGCAGCGCCAGCATGATCCCGGCGATCATGAACAGCGCACCTTTCACCAGGCCGTGCCCGATCATGTAGACGAACATGCCGGCGAGACCAGAGCGGTCCAGCAGCGCCAGTCCAACCAGCATCACGCCCACATGCGAGATGGTGGAGAATGCCAGCAGCCGCTTGGCGTGGCGCTGCACCAGCGACATGATGCCGCCCACCACGGCGCTCGCCATGCCCATCCCCAGCACCAACGTACGCATCACCGCATGCACTTCCGGCGCCAGCGCGAACACCGACCAGTACAGCCGCGCGATGCCGAACAATCCGAGCGCCACCATGGCACCCGAGAAGATCACCGAGACCGGGCTAGGCGCGACCGCGTGCGCGTCCGCCAGCCAAAACTGGAACGGCACCTGGGCCGCCTTGATGAGCATTCCGGCCGCGATCAGCCCGAACGACGCCATGATCACCGGGTCGTTCGGTGCTGCCGCGACACCTTGCGACAATGCCCCGAAATCGAGCGCGCCGACCTGCGCATAGATCAGGCCGATACCGCCCAGGATCAGGTAGGCGCCGATCGTGTTCACGATTGTGAAGTTGAGCGCGCCTTCGAGTGCTGAGGTTCGCAGCGCGTAGCCCGTGAGCGCGAAACCCGCGACGCTCATCACCTCGAACCAGACGAACAGGTTGAAGAGGTCGTGGGTCAGGCAGAACCCGATCATGCCGGCCATGAACAGCAGCATGAGCACGTGAAAATGCGCGTGCACCTCGTCGTAATAGCTCCACGCGAACAAGATCGTGGCCGCGAACAGCAGCCCGATGAAAGCGCCCATCGCGGCGCCCGCCTGGTCCACGACGAAACCGATGCCGATGACCTGCCCGTTTCGTGGCGTCCAGCCACCGAACCAGTAGACCAGCGGGTGCGCCGCCGTGTGCATCGCCATCACGACGCAGATGGCGGCGGCGGCAAGCGCCGTGAGCACCGCCACGACATCGGGTGTCTTGCGCGGCAGCCATGCGCCCGTCACCAGCAGCAGGCCTGCGATCGCGAGCGAGCCTGCGACTGGAATGGGTGGAAGCTGCGCAATCACGGCTGCATCGGCCGCAGCTTTTCGGGATCGATCGTGCCGCGCCGCTTGTGCAGTTGCAGCACCAGTGCCAGGAGCAGCGCCGTGACGGTCGCACCGATCACGATGTCGGTCAGCACGAGCGCCTGCAGCACCGGATCCACTGCCGGCGTTCCCGGCGGATGCGTGTAGAAGATCGGCGCTATGGCGTGCTTCCGGTAGCCGGCGGCGAGCAGCAGCACGTAGGTGGAGGACTGCACCACCGACAGGCAGCCGATCATGTGGATGAAGTTGCGGCTGGTGACGATCGCGAACAGTCCGATGCCGAGCAGCCACGCCGCGACTGCCCAGGGGAGCGCATGGCCAATGGCAATCAAGGATCGTCCCCTTCCTGCTCGGCGCGCGTCTCTTCCATGAACTCCAGGAAGATGACCGAGAACCCGCCGGCGACCGCGAACGCGACGCCCGCATTCTCCACGAGCATCAGCCCGCCCGAGAACAGGTCGCGCGCGGTGCCGAGCGGCAGGATGTTCTGCAGGAACGGCAGGCCCGCCAGCATCGAGGCGAAGCCGCACAGCGCATACAGCGTGGCCCCTCCCCCTTCGCAGGCATCGAGCAGCGGGGCGTGCATCACGCCACGCCAGCCGCGATAGCCCTCGGCCAGGAACACGAACATGAACCCCGAGGCGATGATCACGCCGCCCTGGAAGCCGCCGCCGGGTGTGGTCATGGCGTGCAGTGCCACATAGGCGCCGAACAGCACCGTGAGCACGCCCGACAAGCGCCCGATCAGCACCACGGCGTCGCTCCGCGCCGGGATCGGGCGGTTCCCGACGCGGCCCGGGTGAGCCGCGCGCTGCTCGCCGCGCTGCCCGCGCAGCAGCACCGCGACACCGGTCACGGCGCAGAGCAGCATGAACTCCTCGCCCAGCGTGTCGAAGCCGCGATAGTCGAAGTTGACGGCACTCACCATGTTGGTGACGTGCCGCTCGCGCGTCGCGGCAGCATTGATGGCGTCGCCGTATGGCAGCGGATGCGAGCCGAAGCGCGGCATGTGCGCCACCACATGCACGAACGCCGGCAGCACGCAGAGGCAGGCGAGGCAGAACACGACGAGACGCAGTCGCGGGCTCATTCGTCGCGCTCGCCATGCGGGGCACGGTCCATGCGGATGCTCGCCAGCACGACCAGGAACAGCAGCGGCAGTGCGGCCGTGCCCACGGTGATCTCGGAAAACGCGACGTCCGGGGCCTGCAGCGCCATGAATAGCAGTGCGAGTGCGACACCGTTCGCGGCCATCGCCATCACCTGCCGCCGTGGCGAGCGCGTCAGCGCAACCCCGGTACCGGTCGCGGCCACCAGCAGGAACAGCAGCGTGATGACGATGTTCATGCGCGCCCCGCCGGGCTTCCGTCGGGTGCGGACCGCCGGCGCAACGCACGCCCGACCGCGTGCGACATGGCGCTGCCGGTGACCAGGCTCGCCACCACCACCAGCAGGATCTTCAGCGCCCGCGCCGACACCCCGTCGGCCACGAACGCCGCGATCACCAGTGCCAGTCCGGCGACCGTGTTGACGAAGGCCACCGTGTGCTGGCGGTCGAACGGGCTGCGGAGCCGTGCGAACCCCGCGCACCCGAGCCAGATCGACAGCACCGCGATCGCAAGCAGCACGTCGATTGCGAATCGCGTCACAGCCAGCGCTCCAGGAACAGCGCCATCAGGAGCGTGCTCGGCAGCGTCAGCAGAGTCAGCGCGAGTGCCAGGTCGACGAAGCTGCTCTGGTCGAACGCGAAGGTCATCAGGATCAGCACGAGCGACGCGACGCTGCTGGCCAGCTGCACCGCGACGAAGCGCGCGGCCGTGTCGCCGCGGCAGGCGGCCAGCAGCGGCAGTGCGAGCGCCGGCAGCACGGCGATAGTTGCCAGCATCCAGACCGTCACCCAACCACCTCGTCGGTCATGACAAAGGCCACTCCCGGTCCGCCGCGGGTGCGGCGCCCGCGAGACGGTGCAGCACCACGGCGTCGTCGCAGGCGGCAAGCTCGAGCGCATACCCGTTCGGCGCGAGCGAGATGCCGAGCGTCACGAGCCCCCGCCGCCCGGCATCGCCCGGGTCGTTCGAGCCGGACCGGAAGGGCTGGCGCGACACCACGCCCACCGGTCCCGCCGGCCGCCGCCACAGGCAGCGCAGCAGCACCCGCCCGACACGGACGGCATCGGGCAGGAGCGAGGCGGCAGGCCGGACGATCAGGCGCACCCACGGCGCCCCGGCCAGGTTGAGATCGCGGTGCCGCACGTGGCGGAGCAGTGCGGCATAGGCCGTCATCGCGATCGCCAGGAAGATACCGGCGATCGCCTCGTTCGTGCTCACCTGACCCGCGAACAGGGCATAGAGAGCCAGCAGGGCCGCGAAGATCAGTGGCATGCGCAAAGCCATCCTGGCGCGGCTCCGGTCAGATGGGCTTAACGCCGATGCGGGCGCGACCGGTTCCCAAAACCGGACGGCGGAGCGCAGGCTGATGCAGCGCCGCAACAGTGGCACCCGGACGATCACGCCGCCTCCAGCGCGAAACGACGGCAATGCTGCAGGTAGGCGGACTCGCGCGCGCCGACCAGGTCGACCACGGCATCCCAGAGCCACGAGGGCGCATCGAGCGATCGGGACCGCCCGTGCTGCAGATCGCCGAGCCAGGCCGCGCACGTCTCGGACGCGAACTGCCTCACATGCGCACGGCCGACGATGTGGGCAAGGCATTCGGCCGCCTTCATGGCCTCGTTGCGCGACAGGTGCTCGAACTCGAGCTTCAGGTCCTGCGACAGCATCGTCAAAAAGAACCGGGGGAGTAAGTCGTTATCTTATTCACGCGGCCATTATCATCATTAAGATAAACGACACGTGCGCCTCAGCCAGTCCGCGAGGATCGTCGACGTCACAGCTGCCGCCTTAAATCCTGCCAAGCCGTTACACCTTTGGGATCGCATGCGCGCCGGCGAACGCCTCGTCGGGGATGCGCGCGCCGGTCATGTAGGCGACTGCCTCCGACATGGTGTGCTGCTTCGGATCGATTACGCAGAGCCGCCGACCGAGCCGGTGAACATGGATCCGGTCGGCCACCTCGAACACGTGCGGCATGTTGTGGCTGATCAGGATGATCGGGATGCCGCGCGACCTCACATCGAGAATGAGTTCCAGCACGCGACGCGATTCCTTGACGCCTAGTGCGGCGGTGGGCTCGTCGAGGATAATGACTTTTGAGCCGAAGGCCGCGGCGCGCGCGACCGCGACGCCCTGCCGCTGGCCGCCCGAGAGCGTCTCGACCGCCTGGTTGATGTTCTGGATTGTCATCAAACCGAGATCGCTCAGCTTCTCCCGCGAGATCCGCTGCATCTCCGCGTGGTCGAGCTTGCGGAACACCGTGCCGAGGAGACCCGGCTTGCGCAGTTCGCGGCCCATGAACATGTTGTCGGCGATGGAAAGGCCGGGCGACATCGCAAGGGTCTGGTAGACCGTCTCGATACCGGCGGCGCGCGCATCGAGCGGCGAGGAGAAGCGCACCCGCTTTCCCTCCAGAGAGATCTCGCCTTCATCGACGGTGATCGCACCCGAGAGGGCCTTGATCAGCGAGGACTTGCCCGCGCCGTTGTCGCCGATCACCGCGATGATCTCGCCCGGAAACAGCTCGAAATCGCAGTTGTCTAGTGCCGTCACGCGGCCGTAGCGCTTGACCAGCCCGCGGGCGGACAGGATCGGTTCCATCACACCGCCGCCTTCCGAATCCATTGATCCACCGCCACCGCAGTGATGATCAGCGCGCCGATCAGCAGGTAGGTCCATTGCGGATCGGTGCCGTACATGTTGAGGCCCAGTGTGAAGACGCCGACGATCAGCGCCCCGAAGATCATGCCGATGATCGAGCCGCGGCCGCCGAACAGCGAAATGCCGCCGATCACGGTCGCGGTGATCGAGTTGATGTTCTCGAACTGGCCCGAATTGGGCGAGATCGCGCCGATTCGCCCGATCAGCGCCCAGCCGGCGAAGCCACAGATCATCCCCGACAGCACGTAAACGCTGATCAGCATCCGCTTGACCCGGACGCCCGCCAGTGCCGCCGCATCAGGATCGTCGCCCACGGCATAGACGTGCCGGCCCCAGGCCGTATGACGCAGGACATAGGCGAACAGCAGCACGAGCGCCAGCATCAGCACCACGCCATAGGTGAAGGTCGCGCCGCCATGGCCGCCGAGCCTGAAGGTGTTGCCTAGGAATTGGAGCAGCGGCGCCTGCATCTCGATCTGCGCCGCGCCGACTGTCTGATTCTCGGAGTAGAGGTAATTGGCCGCCAGCGCTATCTGCCAGCTGCCCAACGTCACGATGAACGGCGGCAGTCTCATCAGCGCGACCAGGACTCCGTTGGCGGCGCCGACCGCCGTGCCGAGTGCAAACCCGCATAGGATCGCAAACCAGGCGGGCAGGCCGTAGTCGAACGCGCAATGCCCCATCATCACCGTCGACAGCACCATGATCGCACCGACCGACAGGTCGATTCCTGCCGTCAGGATCACCAGCGACTGCGCGACGCCGACGATGCCGGTAATCATCACCTGCTGCAGGACCAGCGTCAGCGCGTAGGCGGAAAAGAACCGCGCCCCGACCAGGATGCCGAAGCCGAGCAGGGACACGATCAGGACCAGGAGCGGCGCGAGAGCGGGCGTTTCATGCAGCACGTGCTGCAATCTCTCGAGCGAGGTCTTCTGGCGCACGAACTCGACGACGGCCTCGCTTTCCCTGGGAGCCATCGTGACGTCGAACCCGGTCCGGCCCTCGTTGTTGGTTGACATCGAATCCTCCGGCCTCACCGTTCCAGGATGGGACTTGGCGGGGCGGCCGAACGTGCCGGCCGCCCCGCCGTGTTTGCTCTCAGGCGACCCGCATCATTTGCCCCAGCAGATCTTGGCACCGTCCGCGGGCGTGATCGATGCCACGCCCGATGCCGGATCGGCGGTGATCAGCTTCGTTCCCGTATTCAGGAAATTCTTGCCGGCGGTGGCCTGCGGCTTCTTGCCGGTCTTCGCGAAATCGACGATGGCCTGGATGCCGATGGACGCCATCTTCAGCGGGTATTGCTGCGAGTCCGCGGCGATAATTCCCGCTTTCACGCCGTTGACGCCGGTGCAGCTGCCATCGATCGAGACGATCGTCACCTCGCCCGTCTTGCCGATCGATTTCAGCGCCTGGTAGGCACCGAAAGCCGCAGGCTCGTTGATGGTATAGACGAGATTGATGTCCGGATTGCGCGCCAGCAGCGACTCCATGCCGCTCTGGCCGCCTTCCTCGGCGCCGCCCGTCTCCGCATGGCCGACGATGCGGGGATCGGGAACGTTGAACTGGTCCGGATTATCGATCTTGATGCCGAAACCCGACAGGAAGCCGTGGTCGCGCTCGACATCAACGGTCGGATGCGAGACCGCGAGGTCGAGCATCGCGATCTTCGCGTCCTTTGCCTTGGCGCCCAGATGGGCGTTGGCCCACTGGCCGATCAGCTGGCCGGCCTGGAAATTGTCGGTTCCGAAGGTCGCGTCGGCGGCCGAGATCGGGCTCAGCGCAGTGTCGAGCGCGATCACAAGAAGCCCGGCCTGGCGCGCCTTTTCGACGGTCGGGACGATGGCCTTGGTGTCGGATGGGGTGATCAGGACACCCTTGGCGCCGGCTGCGATGCAGCTCTCGATCGCCGCGACCTGGGTTTGGTTGTCGCCGTCGTATTTGCCGGCATAGGTCTTGAGCTCGACGCCGAGCTTCCTGGCCTCGGCGATCGCTCCGCCGCGCATCGTGACGAAATACGGGTTGGAATCCGTCTTGGTGATCAGACAGGCTTCGATCGGTGCCGCCTCGGCCGCGATGCTGGCGGAAAGAGCGGCCAGAGCGACGAGGCCTGCAGTGGCAACGGTGGTGTAAAGCGTCTTCTTGGACATGTTTACCTCCTCGTTTGTTTATTTTTTGGTCCGTTGCTCGGAGTCCCGGTGCTCTGGGCGAACCTGTCCTATCATCGATGACCTTGCCGGGCACTTCCTGGCGGCCACGCGGGCGGCGGGTCCGACTTGTGAGCCGCTCGATGACCGGCCGTGCAGCCGCCTCTTCGAAACCGGCGGGCAGGTCTGGCACTGTGACATGCGACTTGCTGGTCTGCACTCCCTCGAGGTCATCGCCGGCGAGCATCGCACGCTCTGCCGGATTGGCAAGGCTGCGAACGGCAGCCTCGGAACCGGCCGATAGCGCCCAAGGATCGACCATGGGGACTGATCATCTCGGCGATCTGGCGGGACCACAGCAGCCTGCCCAGACCCGCGCCATCGATGCCGGCATTGTTCGAGGCGACGGTCAGCCGCGTCGTGTCGCCACCACGATCGCCATGTCTGCCTCCGACGCATCGCGGCGGCGTCATCCTGACTCGACGGCTATCAGACCAGTAAGCTTCCTCTCCGAAGCACGCTGCGGGTCACATGACTGGTGCTTGCTTGATTCTGCTGCCGAATACCCGCCGATCTGAACCCTGTCGAGCAGGTTTCAGCCAAACTCGAGCACCTGCTCATAAGGCGGCGCGCGCAATTGAGCGGCACAGCCAAAGCTGGCGGGAGCGAGTAAACTAAGCTAAGATCAAATTTGGTTTTCTTGAGCGCCTCTTCGACGCAGTGAGAGCGAAAAGCCGGGAGGTAGTTGCCAATGTCACGCCGAGCGACGCGAGCAAGCTCGGAAACGCCAGCCGTACTTGGGATGGTGCAATGCATGGTCACATGCAGGATCCGCTTTCGAGTAAGTCGAAAGGTAGTGTGAGGTATTAAGCAACAATGGAGTTGATACGTAGCTGCCAAAGAGCAGCATTAGGCTCAGTGTCGACGATACAAAACACCTTAAGGAACTCAATCGACTCTTGAAGGCAGATGAGGCGATGGAATTGACGTGGAAGGAACGAGCCACCAAAGCTCGCGGCGAACAACCGCGGTCTTTGCGCTTCAAGGCTCCTCGAAGGGCGTCACCGAGGTCCCGCTCGGACTAGGAAAGAGGCGCACCACCGCATACAGTTGCTCGCCCAGTTCTCCTCCCGCGCCTGCCCGGGTCTTGGGCGCTCCCGTCCCGTTCGTCGGCCTTGCAGCGATCCTGCTTGAGAACATCCGCCGGAATTGAGGCCGCGAGCACACCGCTGCCGGTCGCCCGGTTCATATTTGCGGCGCCGTCCAAGTAATCCCTAAAAC
>CAXTVZ010000029.1:0-22610 GCA_964247685.1 uncultured Acetobacteraceae bacterium | reverse complement strand
CTCGCCGGCAGCCAGCATCAACGCCGGAAGACATGATAAGAAAGTGGGAGACCGGTCTTCAAGGCCGGCCATTATCGACGGCGGGACGTGCACTTCGAGACAGTCGCGCAGCTGTATGCGCGCTTCTACGAACTGCAGGCCGTCAAACTCCAGTATCCATATCTCAGCCATCTTTTTACAACACCGGTTACCTACCCATCGGTCCGACAACACGTTCACAACGTCCTTCAGCTCTGTAACGACCGCGAGCAAAGCGAATTCGTGATGCGGGAGCGCGCTGTTGTTTCGATGTTGCTGACCTTCCACGAGCAGCTTCTGTTTCAATGGTAGAACGCTCGCTTGACCGAGCGAGCATTCACCCAGGAGGTGATCAATTACCTGGAAGGGCGGCTTTTTCGCAATCCACGGATCCTGTGGTGGTGGACAGCGGAGGACGTAGGCCTATCATCGGGATACGAGCAGGTCACCAAGGAGCGATGGTCGCGGTATGTTCTGTCCGGTGTGGACCGTTCGAGCTCGACCTGGCGGGACGCCGACGGGCCGCTCCCGATTCGACAGCAAGAGACGGAGTGTCGTGTTCCCCCCGGCGGCCGATCTTGAGAGACGGTCATCAGGATCTCCCAGCATGAAGACGCAACAAACTCGCCAGAACACCCGGCTTGGTTCCGAGGCCCTCCTGGCCGACCCACGATGGGATCGAGTGTGTCGGCGGGATAAGGGTGCCGATGGCCTGTTCTGGTATTCGGTGGAGACAACAGGCGTGTATTGCCGGCCTTCCTGCCCGTCCCGTCTCGCCAATCCCAGGAACGTCGCCTTCCACGACAGTATCGAGGCTGCCCGATCCGCTGGTTTTCGCGCCTGCAAGAGATGTCTGCCGGATGGTCTTTCTGTTGAAGCGGCGAATGCCACGCTGGTCGCCAAGGTTTGCCGGCTCATCGATGCAGGGGACGAGGAGCCATCCCTCACCCAAATGGCTGAAGCGGCGGAGCTCAGCCCCACATACTTCCACCGCATGTTCAAGGCTGCGACGGGCGTGACGCCGAAAGCGTATGCCAAGGCTCGCCGGGCAGCCCGCTTGCGCGAGAGACTGGGTCAGACCGCAAGCGTGACGGAGGCGATCTACGAGTCCGGCTTCAAATCGAGCGGGCGGTTCTATGCACAGGCGAGCGGTTTGCTGGGCATGAACCCGGCGAAATACCGCGCGGGAGGTGACGCGGAGGAGTTGCGGTTCGCCATCGGCCAGTGCTCCCTCGGGGCAATCCTGGTGGCCTCAAGTGTGCGTGGCGTATCTGCGATCCTGTTGGGAAACGACGCTGACGAACTCGTCCGCGATCTTCAGGATCAGTTCCCGCGAGCGCGGTTGATCGGGGGAGATGACGAGTACGAAAGACTGGTCGCCCTTGTGGTGGGTTTCGTAGAGGCTCCACGTGTCGGCCTCGACCTGCCGCTCGACATTCGGGGAACTGCATTTCAGCAGCGTGTCTGGCAGGCGCTGAGGGCGATCCCGGCGGGAACCACGGTGAGCTACACCGACATCGCTGCCGCCATAGGTGCTCCGAGCTCAGTACGGGCGGTGGCACAGGCTTGTGCGAGCAACGCGCTTGCGGTCGCCATTCCTTGTCACCGGGTGGTTCGGTCGGACGGAAACCTGGCCGGCTATCGTTGGGGGATCGACCGCAAGCGGCAGCTGCTCTCGAGTGAAGCTGGCGCGTCGTGATCCGGGAGTCGCGGACCGCTGATCTCACAGGCGCAGCACGGGATGATGCCGCCGTACTTCAGCCGACGCGTGGCCGGTGTGGCTGGACAAGGGCGCAGGTGATATCACTTCGGTCATGCCCCCGCGTCAGAGGGCACCCCGCGAAGGTGACCAGCGAGCCGGGACGTGAACTCGCCTCGCCATAACTCCCCGGCGACATCGTGAACTCGCTCAATGACACGATCGCAGCTCATGCTCGTCTTCGCGCATCGGGGAGAGCCGGATGAGGGCCGGGACAGAAGAGCCGACCTCAGTTCGCGCCGACAAGCCGGGCGAGTCGCACGGCCGCACCGCGGCCATCGGCGATCTCAAGAACCTTGATTTGCTCGTAACTCGGTGCGCTCTCTGTTGGAGGGGGAGATCGGGTCCCGGACCCGGGACGCGTCGCCGCGGAATTCGAGACGTCGCTGGCCGCCCCGCGCTCCTGCCTCGGCTCGTGCATCCACCTCGAGCTCACCCTTGACAGGGACGTCGTAACCCGCTGGATGTGCGGCCCGTCTATCGACGACCAACGCCCGCCTCGGCTCGAGGCCATCCGGATCAACGTCCATCTGCAATATCAACCGCCACGGTGAAGGCCTCCGTCGCCAACGGCCTGCGGGGTCCGGTGGAGTACGACATGGTCCTGGCAGAGGCGATCGAGTCGGCCGCATGACTCCGAACGATCTCGCCCTATCGACATCCGGCGCCCCATCGTGAACGGCGAGCTCGCGCCCGACAGTCTCTCGGAACGTCGGCGCCTCGCTGCCGGCACCCGGACATTCCAGGTCGGATCGACCGTGCGCAGCGTCTCACAGTTCGCGTCCACCTGCGGGATGTTTCTTGCGCTGAACGCCCTGATGTACGTAGTGGCGGAACGGAGCCAGCCGTGGCTGGTCCCGGCCCTCGCGTTGCCGGCCGCGTGCCTGCTCGTCCGGCTGTTCATCATCCAGCACGATTGCGGACACGGGTCGTTCTTCGGCTCGCGACACCTCAACGACTGGGTGGGCCGTTTCTGCAGCATCTTCACCATGACGCCCTACGCGTTCTGGCGGCGGCAGCACGCCAACCATCACGGCTGCTTCAACAATCTCGATCGCCGCGAAGCCGGGCTCGACCTGTACTCGACATGCACCACGCTCGCCGAGTTCGAGGCCCTCCCGCCACGCCGCCAGCTTCTGTTCCGCCTGATGCACCACCCGCTGGTGGCGCAGGTCGTGGTGCCACCGCTCGTGTTTCTCGTGCTGTATCGGACCCCGTTCGAAGCGCCTTCATCCTGGCGGCGAGAGCGGGCGAGCGTGCATCTGACCAACCTCGCGCTGCTCGTCGTGCTGGCGACGCTCATCGCCCTCGTCGGCATCCGTCGGGTTGCCCTGGTTCAGCTGCCGATCATCGCGATGACCTCGATCATCGGCGCCTGGCTGTTCACCGTGCAGCATCGTTTCGAGGCGGCGCAGTGGCATCGGCAGGACAGCTGGAACCTGGTGGAGGCCGCGCTCGAAGGCAGCTCGTATCTCAAGCTGCCGCGCCTGCTGCAGTGGTGCACCGGCAACATCGGCTTCCACCACGTGCATCACCTTGCCCCCCGGGTGCCGAACTACCGATTGCGGGCGTGCCATCAGGCGCAGTCCGGACTGGCCGCCGTCACGACGCTGTCGCTGCGCGAGGCCCTGCGCGCACCAGGCTACCTTCTCTGGGACGAGGCGAACCGGCGCATGACCAGAATTCCGTCCGGGCGACGGAGCGAAACGCCGTCGGGATGATGGACGACTCCTGCTCCGCCTCTCTCAGGCGGAGCAGGACGGAACCGTAGACCTTGCTGCTCTCGCCGACGAAGTCATGCAGGCCCGGTTGGAAGGACGCACCCGATGCGCGGGTCCGCGTTTCGTCCGCCTGGCCGCGACGACAAACACCGTCTTGCTATCCCAGTTCTCCCGGCCGCGCGGAAGATAGTCGCCCCCTTCCAGCAGCAGGATCCGCTTGCCCGTCTGCGCGAGCTTCCAGGCGGTCATCGCAGCCCGGCGGACGGAAGGACAGGGCCGTCCCCCGCCCGCACTCAGACTGCCTCTTCGGACTGTATCGCGCTCACCATCTCGTCGATCAGCCAATGCAGGCCGGTATCGCCGTCCAGGCGCTGGTGGTGAACCGCTTCGACCGCGACGCTCAGCGGTTCGTACGGCAGGTCCAGCACGACCACGGAGCCGTCCCGTGCGGCCTGAAGGGCGAGACGTCGCGGCAGGGTGGCGATCATGTCGGTCCGCCGCACGATGGCCGGAACCGGCGCGTAGGTCGGCACGGTCACTGAAACCCGGCCGAGCAGGCCCTCGTCTTCACCGCTGGCGTCGATCAGCAGACGCTCGATCCAGATGCGCCTGCAGAGACCGCGATCGTGGAGAAACCCGTCGACACCTTGCGCTTCGCTGCCGCTCAGCTCGACGACCACGTGCGGGTGGTCGAACAGGCGTTCCCTGGTCAGGACCCCTTCGGTGAGCGGATGTCCGGCGCGGACGATCAGCGCCTCCTGCTCCGTCATGATGGAGCGGCGACGCATCCGTTCCGGCAGATCGTCGAACCAGCCGAGGATGAGATCGACATGGCCGTTGTCCAGGTTGCGAACGGCGTCCATGCGACTGACCGGGAAGACACGCAACGAAACCTGTGGCGCCTGCCGGACGAGCGCTGCCACCAGCGGAGGAACAACGACCGTACCGGGGAAGTCCGAAGTGGCGATCGTGAACGTCCGCACCGACGCCGCGGGCACGAACTCCTTGGACCCGAGGACCGCCAGGAGCCGGCTCATCCCGTCGCTGATGCTCGGTGCAAGCTCGAGCGCGCGTGCGGTCGGTTCCATGCCGGTCGGACCCGTGACGAACAGCTCATCTCCTATGACTTTCCGAAACCGCGACAAGGCATGGCTGATCGCGGACGCAGTCACGCCGAGCTCCCGCCCTGCACCGGCAACACTGCGGTTTCTCATCACTGCTTCGAACACCCGAAACAAGTTCAAGTCTATTCGACGGAGAGTCGATTCATCCTCGCTCTGAATATTCTTCACTTGCACACTGAACCCCGTTCACTGTCTGGCGGTCGAACGCAGTCGCGGGTAAACGCGCCTCCGGTTGCATCGACCCAGGAAAACTGGATCATATTCGGACTGTCCCGGCGGCAATGCGCGAGGCGATACTGTGACAGACGTTTCTTGCCGGTTCCAATGAACGACCCGAACCGCGACATGCCCCGTCCAACCGCGCCGAATCCGTCTCGGGCAAGCGCCGGCTGGGCGCGCCCGGAAACCGGTATGTGGGTGGCGGGTCTTCTCACGCCGCTCGCATCCTGCAGCGCGGCTCCGTCCCAGGATCTCCTCGGCTCGTTTTTCCCGGCCTGGATGCTCTGCGCCGCCGCCGGCGTTGCCGCATCCGTCGTGAGCCGGCGTCTCCTGGTGGCGCTCGGGATCGCCGAGCACGTGCCCGCACCGCCGTTGACCTTTATCGCCCTTGCGGCGGCCGTGACGCTGCTCGTCTGGCTGATCTGGTTCGGGCAGTAGATGGCGATCATGCGAAAGTCGGCGGGCATCCTGTTCAGCGTGCTCGTGGTGGCAGCCCTCATCGGGCTCGTCGTGCTCACGACCGCGCGGCTCGGCGCGCGGCCACGCACGGACGACGCCTACCTGCAGGCCGACCTGGTCCACCTGGCGCCGGACGTCAGCGGCCGGATCGTCGAGCTGCGAGTGCGGGACAACGAGCTCGTCCACGCCGGCCAGCTCCTGCTGACGATCGACCCGGAACCGTATCGCCTCCGTGTTGCGGAGGCACAGGCCGATATGCGCGGTCTCGAGGCCAAGCTCGGCGTCACCGGCGACCAGGTCGCGTCGCAGACCTCGAAGGCTGCCGCGGCAAACACGGGCATCGGCACGGCCAGGGCGCAGCTGGCGCTCGCGACCGACACGCTCAACCGCGTGCAGCCGCTGCTGGCCCGCGGCTTCGTCACCGCCGAGCAGGTCGACCAGGCACGGACGAGCCGGCGGACCGCGCAGATCTCGCTCGAACAGGCGGAGCAGCAGGCCGACGAGGCCCGCCAGGGGATCAGCAGCGTCAAGCCCGCGCAGGAGGAGCTGCTGGCCGCGCAGGCGACGCTGGCGCTCGCCGAGCGCAACCTGCGGCTGACCGCCGTGCGCGCACCGTGCGACGGATGGATCACCAGTCTCGACATCGCCGCCGGCGAGTTCGCCGACGCGGGCAAGCCCTTGTTCACGATCATCGACACCGAACACTGGTATGCGGTCGGCAACTTTCGCGAAACGGACCTTGGCGGCATCGTGCCGGGGCAGCGGGCTGCGGTGTACGTGCTGGCCGCGCCCGGCCGCCCGGTCGCGGGCGTGGTCGACAGTCTCGGCTGGGGCGTGGAGCCCGACGAGGGCGGCACGTTCGGCGGCCTGCCGCGCGTGCCGCGCAGCCTGAACTGGGTCCGCATCGCGCAGCGTTTCCCGGTCCGCATCCTGCTGCGCAACCCGCCGGTCAACCTCATGCGGCTCGGCGGCTCGGCGGCCATCGTGATCGATCGTTGACCATGGCGGCGTCCGATCATGCATGGCCACCCGCCGTGGACGAGGGCGATCCGCCCGGCGTCGCGTCGGCGCTGCTCCGGTCGCTGGCGCCAGCACCGGGGCGGCTGGGCAACACGCTCCGGCTGGTCGTGCTGGTGCTCCTCTGCGTCAGCCTGTCGGAAGCGTTCCGGCTGCCCGAGGCGGCGCTGTCGGCCTATGTCGCCCTGTTCGTCTCTCGCGGGGAGGCGGCATCGACGGTGATGACCGCAGCAATCGCGGGGATCGCCGTTCTCCTCGCACTGCTCGCGACAATCGGCATGTTCACGCTCAGCCTCGCCGAACCCGCGCTGCGCATCCCGCTGGTCGCCGCCACGACCTTCATCGCGATGTTCCTGTCGCGAACCTCCTCGCTCGGTGCCGCCTTCTTCGCGGCCGGCTTCATCGTCGCCTACGGGATGACGCTGGGAGACGAGGTCCTGCAGCTCTCGCTGATGCCGGGATCGGTCGCCAACACGCCGGAGTTCACGCTGCCGGAACTGGCCTTCATCCCGCCGGAAGAAGGGCTGGTGCGCTTCCTGCTCTGGCTCGGGCTCGCGGTCGCCATGCCGGTGGCCCTGGTGATCGCGGCCAACCTGCTGACCGGCCGTCGCCCGGGCGCGCTGCTCCGGGCCGGTCTTGCCGAACGGCTCGTGGCGGCGGCGCGCTTCTGCGCAGGCGAGCCCGGCGCGGCGGCGGCGCTCCGGGCGCTCGCGCGCGAGGGCACGGCCGAGCTCGCCAAGCTGCAGCATCTCTCCGGCGTGCTGCGGTCGCGCCGGCATCCGCTGCTCGACGCGTCGCTGGTGCGCGACGTGGGCCGGCTCTCGCTCGTGCTGCTCGCCTTCGCGCGGTTGGACGACGGCCGCGCGCCGCGCGCCAACCTGGAACCTGCCGGCCGCCTTTGCCTCAAAGCCGTGCGAAAACTCCGTGGCGACAGGACGACCGGCGAGGCCTCCGCGATCGACGAGGCGGCAATGGTCGACTCCGCAAGCGCCGCCGAGACGCCGCTCATCCTCGCGCTGCTGACCATCCTGCGTGACATCGAAGGCGCGCTGGCAGCACCTCGCGACAGGACCGTCACGCCGAAGAAACGCCCGCCGCACCGCCTGCTGGTCGGCGATGCGTTCAGCAATCCCACCTATCCGCGCTTCGCGTTCAAGGTCACGCTTGCCGTGATGCTCTGCTATCTCGGCGAGACGCTGGCGGACTGGCCCGGCATCCACACCTGCATCATCACGTGTTTCTTCGTCTCGCTCGATACGGTCGGCGAGACCGTGCACAAGGCGGCGCTCCGGATCGTCGGCTGCCTCCTTGGCGCCGCGTTGGGGATCGGAACCATCATCGTTCTGATGCCGGTGATGACCGATCTCGGCGACCTGCTCGCAGCACTCGCGATCGTCACGCTGCTGGCCGGCTGGATCGCGACCGGCAGCGAACGGATCTCCTATGCCGGCTGGCAGATGGCGCTCGCCTTCTATCTCACCACGCTGCAGGGCTTCGGCCCGACCCTCGACATGCAGACCGCGCGCGACCGGATCGTCGGCATCATCGTCGGCAACCTCGTGGTCTTCGCGGTCTTCACCACGATCTGGCCGGTACGGGTCGCCGTCTCCGTGCGCGCGGGCTTGGCCAACGCGGTCGAGCAGCTTGCACAACTCGTCGACGCCGGCCGCGCGGCGAGCAAACCCGCGTCGACGTTCGATCTCGAGCAGACCTTCGAGCAGGCGATCGCCGGCGCCCGCAGCCTGGTGGTGAACGATCGGTTCGAACGTCCCTCCTCTCCCGCCGCCAACGTCATTGACGCCGACCTGCTGACTCGCGTCCAGGCGCTCGGCGTCCCGGTCCTGGTGCTGGCCGGCGTCCACGCCGATCCTGCCTGGACGAAGGTGGCGGCTCCGGCGCAGGACGCGGCGGCGGCCTATCAGCGGGCGCTGGCGGACTGGCTGCGTGATTGCGCGAGCTGGGTCAGGCGCGGCGGTGCACCCGACCTTGCCGCCTCGCTGCCGCCGGTGCCCTCGCCCGACCCGGTCGGCGCGCCGCCACCGCCGAACGATCCTGGCGACGCGCTGCTCGCCGCCCAGCACGTCTGGGTCCGGCTGCTCGACGGCGACGTCCGGGCCATCCTGGCGAGGATCGGGCCGCACCGCTCCAACGCCGTTCCCTTCGGAGAAGGGGCAGGTCTTGCGCTCTCCTCGCCCTAGGGTCCTGCTCCTCCTGTTGGCGTGGTGGCTTGCCGGCTGCAACGACACGCGGGACCTGGCACCGGCATCGCCCGACGCGCCGGCCTTCGCAAGCCCTGTCACAACCGCGCGCGCACAGCACTTCGACGTGCCGCGCGACCCGGCGCTGCTCTGGCCGAAGGAGCCGACCGCGATCGATCCGCGCCACGTCTACGGGCTCGCCGAAGTGATCGACATTGCCGAGAGGCGCAACAAGTCCACTCGGATTGCCTGGGAACAGGCCAGGCAGGCCGCCATCGACGTGGGCGTGGCCAGGGCCGCCTACCTGCCGGCCCTGACGGCGAGCGCGTTGGCCGGCTATCAGCGCATTGCGTCGCCATTCCCGAACACGCTGGTGCCGCGAGGCTATATCACGGCCCAGGCGCAGGAAGCGCTTCCCGAGCTCGCCGTGCGCTACCTGCTGCTCGATTTCGGCGGCAGGCGAGCGGCGGTCGGCGCTGCGCGGCAGCTCTCGTTCGCGTCGAATGTCGAGTTCACCGCCGCGCACCAGAGGCTGATCCTGTCCGTTGCGAGCGCCTACTTCACTCTTGACGGCGTGAACGCGCAGCTGCGAGCAGCGCAGCAGACGCTCACCAGCAACCGGCTGCTGCTGCAATCGGCCGACGCCAGATACGGGCGGGGCCTCGGCACGATCGTCGATGTCGACGCGGCCCGCCGCGGAACCGCGCAGGCCGATTTCGACATCGCGGCGGCCACGGCTGCGCAGCACGACGCGATGTACGACCTGCTGGCGGCCATGGACCTGCCGCCGACCGCGACCCTGCACGTGCAGGACAGCACGGCGCAAAAGCTCGATCGCGACACCGGTGCGACCGTGGACGAGGTGATGCATGAGGCGTTGCAGCGGCGTCCCGACCTGCTCGCCGACGTGGCGCGGCTGCGTGCAGCGGCCGAAGGGGTCGAGGAGGCCCGCTCCGAGTTCTACCCGAAGCTGTCGATCAGCGCGAACGTGCAGGGCAATCTCGGCCGCATCAGCACCGACGGTCTCCCGTATGAGAGCGTCGAGCAACCGCAGGCGGGATTGTTTCTGCGTTTTGACTGGCCGATCTACGAGGGTGGCCTGTTCCGCAACCGTTTGCGTCTGGCTCAATCGCGCCAGGCCGAAGCAGAGGACGCGCTGGAGGATGCGACGGAGCAGGATCTGCGCGCTGTGGCCCTCGCCTATGATCGCGTGAAGACCGGCCTCAGCCAGTACGATGCGGCCGTCGCACTTCAGACCGCCGCACAGGCGGCGGCCGACTCGGCAAGCCAGGCCTACGCGAACGGAGTCGGCACGTTCACCGACGCCGTCAATGCGCAGTCCACGCTGGCCGCAGGGCGCGCCTCGGTCGCGCGGGCACATTCCCAGTCGCTGATCGATGCCGCGTCGCTGGCTTTCGCGACGGGTACGCTCACGTCGAGCGAGGCGCCGGGTCTGGCGTCGCCAGGCACGCCCTGACGATGTGCCCCGCGCTGCACAGGCTGGTCTGAGCCGACGATGATCGGCATCTCGATCATGACGGTGGTGCTATCAGCGGGCGTGAGCGTGTTCACCGGCTATGTTGGCGTGCTTCTGAACTACAGTCGGCAGCGGCAGCGTCAGCGCCGGATCTACGGCCTGTCGCTGCTCGCCGAGGTGAAGGCGCTGCCGAACCTGGCGCGCCAGTATTACGGCAGCTTCAGCATCAATGCCGAGGAGTTCGAGCAGCTGAAGGTGCCGAAGATCCGCTTTAGCGCCGCCGACGCAAGCGTCTTCAACAACGTGTCGGCCAACGTCGGGCTGTTCTCCGCCGAGACCGCCGTTGCTACCATCGAATACGACCGTTCGGTCCGCAACCTGGCGGCGCAGGCGCAGGCGCCCGGCGAGTTACAGAACCTGGGCGCGGTCGGCGTCACCGCGATGCGCGATCAGGTCGCCGATCACCGTCGCTTCCTCCGCATCGCGCGCCGACACGAAGCACTCGTGGTCAGGACGTTACGTCGCGAAACACCGATCGATTTGTCGGAGAAACTTCGCTTTTGCAGGCGACGTACCCGCGCCCACCTTCGCCGCCTCGCAAATGGTCCATGGACACGCCGTCAGGACGTCCGATCAACAAGACGAGGGATGTCACCATGGGCCGAGCCGCCTCGAAGCGCGTCGTGTACCCTGGGTTTCATTGTGGCGATCGGCCGACACGCCTGCTGCGACGGCGGCTCGACGAGAACGGCTTGCGGCAGTGGACATTCCACGAGGAGAAACCATGCATCTCCGCTCCTCGCGTCGAACCTCCCGGCCTTCAAGATCGTCCCGAAAGATCGTGCGAAGCGAACCGAGCGCGCGCTCAACCAAACCGAACTGACGCGGCTTGACCGATGACGACCACATTTGCGCAAGTTCGGATCGTTCGCTGATGCATGGTCGTGATCTCGTCGCGGGCTTGGTCGGCGCGCTTCTGATCGCTCTTCTCGGCTGGCTCGCGATCCGGGGCGGCACAACGTCGGAGGGCGCGCAAGACTCGGCGCGTGACCTGGGAACGATCCTCGCCTTGCTCTTCGGCATCGTCTCGGCCGTCTGGTGGCACCAGTCGGCTCGCATCGCGAACGAGCTGATCGACGATGACGCGCCGAGCAAGGATCGCCAGAAGGATACGAACACGCTGAGCGGTGCCGCGGCCACTGCGACCGCGCTCGCCCTGATCGCCAGCGTGTTCACCGGCCTGCCATGGCCGTCCGCGGGAAGCTGGCTTTGCGCATTAGGTCTCATCCTCCTGGTGGCGATGTCGGGCGACGACATGAGGGCGGCGACGCGGATCTCGATCAGCGAAGGCCTGTCGCCACGCTCGGTGTTGGGCTTCCTGGTGCTGGCGATCTTGCTCGGCGTGTTCGTCTATGATCGCGTGCGCAAATGAGCATCCTGCCGCGTTGCACGACGCGTCCGGCCTTTCGCCGCCGTCGCGCGCAAGGCTGAGACGGAAGAGTGCTATTTAGCAGTACAAGACTTCGTGAAATGTGACGAGGAGAAGCAACACGCACGCGCACACAAACAGGTTGGTGTTCTGGCAACGAAGACGCTGCATGCGGTTGGGACCGGTGGCGACCTGCGCAGCGTCGTTTCGATCGCTGAGGCCCTGTGTGATAGACGCCTCTCCGAAACAATGACCATTGCGAGGTCTAAGCTGGTTGCAGATGCCCCGGCGCTGAAACGACCACGAGCAATGCTCATCAGAATCACAATCAACGGATTGTCAGCAACGTTCTGGTTGGACACTGCGCAGGCGCACCGACAGTTTCATAGGAAGCCGCGGTCGGCTCTCTTTCGCTGTTGACCGCGGTCTAGGTCTCGAACTTCCTAGGGCTCAGAAACAACTAAAGACGAGAGTCTCGAGCGGGACGCGCCCGGCTGATGCTCGGCGGCCGGAATGAGCGCGCGCGGTCCGGGTCACATCGGGCGACGTGCTCATACTGGCGACGGATACCGGCCCTGACTTCTTGAAGGCGTCGAACGACGTCCTGGCAGTCCGCGCGTACTCCTCGGCGGCAGGGATGGGACATCTGCCGCTCCGTCCTCGTCATGGCGGACGCGCAGCGCCTATCGAGAAATTGCGCGCCCAAGAAGATTGCACACGAACAGAAACCCACGTGAGAAAGAATAGACAGGTATTGTCCGTAGCCCGAGCGTCAGCGGCAGACCCGAAGTCTTCGGCTTAGGTAATTGTCATCAAACCCCGAGATGCGGGTCAGCGCTGCTGGATCCAGGATCCGCAATAACCCACGTCTCAAGTCGACCGTGCCGGAACGCTGAAACACCTGCAACGTCCTGTTGACGTGCACGGGCGTCATGCCGAGAGCCTCCGCCAAAATAGTCTGAGACAAAGGGAGCTCTAGTTCGAGACTGCCTGCCACGCAGTTCCGAATGCCGCGGACATAGAGCTCGAGGAGCAGATGTGCAGTTCGTTCTGCGCTGCCGCGCCGACCCAGGCTAACAATCCAGGCACGAAGCGTGCTCTCGTCGATGAGTTGCGCCAGATACATCGCTCGAGCAACACGCGGGTGCCTCTCCATCAGGTTGTCGATCGCCTCGCTCTCGATCTTCACGACCACCGCTGGCGTAACGGTCTGGATGCCATGATCCATTGCCGCAAGCATACCGATGTTCAGGTCGCAGGAGTCGCCTGGGATCAGGAACGCCAGAATCTGGCGCCCGCCGTTGGGCAGCACCTTGTAGCGAAACGCCCAGCCTTCCAGGACAACGAGGAGCGGACCAAGCTGGTCGCCTTCCCGGATGATGTCCTGGCGAGACCCGAAAGCCTGGGTTTGGTTCGTCGCCGCGTCTAGCGCGCGAAGGTCAGCGTCAGCGAGCTCTACAAGCCCCTTCAGTTTCTCGATAAATCGATTAACCATGTTGCGGACCTACACGCAGCGACACCTACAGATACTGATCTCGATCAATGTCTCGAGTCTTTATCCAAGTCAAGCAAGTGTAATCTGCCACGTCCAAGCCTACCTCCCTCTTATAGAATTGTTCATTGCTTTAGGGCAACTTGCCCGGCGTGCTTCATCGAGCAACGGTCAAGTATCATTCGAGGTGTCAGGTGTTCCTCTTCCCATTATTCCGTAGATCAAATGCCACTCTCCAGGCATTCGGCAAGTCCCAGGCGATCATCGAATTCAAGTGCGACGGCACCATCGTGACCGCGAACGAGGCTTTTCTGCGGGTCACGGGCTATAAACTCGGCGAAATCGAGGGCCGACACCACAGCATGTTCGTTGAACCCGCCTACCGGGACAGCGCGGCCTATCGGCAGAGTTGGGACTCCCTCTCGCGCGGCGAGTACCAGTCGGGACCGTTCAAGCGTCTCGGCAAGGATGGCAGGGAGATCTGGCTCGAGGCCTCATACAATCCCGTCTTGGATCGAGGAGGAAGACCGATCAAGGTCGTCAAGATCGCGACCGACATCACGGCCCAGAAAGCCATCACCGCTGATCTGGTCGGGAAGGTCGAGGCGATTGACCGGTCTCAGGCCATGATCGAGTTTACTCTGGACAGCACCATCGTGGCTGCGAACAGCAATTTCCTGGAGACGATGGGCTACAGCCTGGAAGAGATACGGGGTCGGAAGCACAGCCTGTTTGTCGAGCCTGCCTACAAGGAGAGCCCCGAATATCGTGAGCACTGGGAGAAGCTCAGGCGCGGCGAGTACCAGGCGGGCCAGTTCAAGCGAATCGGCAAGGGCGGCACAGAAATCTGGCTGGAAGCCTCCTACAATCCCGTCCTCGATGCGGCAGGCCGGCCATACAAGGTGGTGAAATTCGCGACCGACCTCACGCAGCGCAAAGCCCAGAACGCCGCTCTCGTCCGCAACTTCGAAACGGGCGTGAAGGCCGTGGTTGGCGAAGTTTCCTCCTCGGCCGGAGACATGACATCAACGGCGCAGTCGCTTGCAGTCTCATCCGCACAGACCGACCAGCAATGCCATACTGTCGCAGCCGCAACCGAGGAACTGTCGTCTGCTATCGCGGAAATCGCCCGACAGATCACGGAAGCCAGCCGCGTCGTCGGCGTCGCCGTCAAATGCGCCGACGATTCCGAGCAGATGGTGCACAGGCTGGTCAGCGCCGCCGGGAGAGTGGGCGATGTGACCAGAGTGATCAACGACATCGCAAGTCGTACCAATCTGCTCGCGCTGAACGCATCCATCGAGGCCGCCCGGGCCGGTGAAGCTGGACGGGGGTTTGCCGTGGTCGCGACAGAGGTGAAGTCTCTGGCTCAGCAGACCACGCGGGCCACCGAGGAGATCGGTCAGCAGATCAAGGACATCCAGGAGTCGAGCCAGGCCGCGGCGGTTGCCATGGCCGAGATTGGCCACGTCATCACTCAGGTGAGCCACATCAACACCTCGATTTCGGGCGCCGTGGAACAGCAGGCCGCGGCGACACGCGAGGTCTCGTTCAATATCACCGGCGTCACCGAGGCCGCGGGGGAGACCGGACGTTCGTCGGCCAACGTTCTGGATTTTGCCCAGGCTCTTTCCGCGCGGGCGTCGGACCTCGAAGGACGGGTCGACACGTTCTTGCAGGACGTACGCTCAATGTGACCGGAAAGGATTGCGGGCGCAGATACCGCGCGAATTTCCTTCGCCCATTAGCGCTGGGAGTCCTCGGCCAAACCAACGGAGGAGACACAATCCGGCCGCTACACTACTGGACCGACCGCGACAGGAACCCTGCTGCGAAATGCCGGCGACCGCCAGACTCGTAATGTCAAGAAGCGACCTTCGGCTTTCACGGTTTCATGGTCAAATGGATATGCTACCCGATCATGGCGCCCTCGCTGGCGCCCTGACAGCACGCGGGCGGCTGAGCACCGCACGCAAGCGTGGTGCCGAGTTCGTCCGCCACAGCCTGTCTCGGTTGTGTAGGATAGGGTGCGTACCTGAAAGATGGCGTGGCTCGTGATCGTATCCCTGCCGCAATGGTTTCACGGGCACGTGGACGACGTATCAGGCGGTGACTTCGGAGGAGGCGATATCGGCTCCTCGCCTGTCACGCGCACCGAAAGCGAACAACCAAGGGCAGCGAAGCTCCCCAAAGCTGCGTACGCGATCCGCGACGTCAGCTTGTCCGTCTCGCCCCTCACATTCAGACCTCGCGGACGCGGGCGAATTCGACGCCCCGGTCTGCGCATCGCTCGCTGCTACGGCCGTGGGGGGCGCTGATCGCAGAAGCAGCGACCGGTCACTCGCGTGTTCCGCAGCCAAGCTGCGCGTCCGCGTCCGAGCATCAGTCCGCGATCCGGACACAAGCACGGCTCTTCCGCAGGTCAACCCTCCTCCATCGCCACCCCCGGCCGCCGCGAGCCGAACGCAACGTTCGGCACCGCGAGCGCCAGCACGAGTGTGATCACCGCGAGCGCGAACACGCCCTCGAACGTCGCGTGGAGCGCATGCGCGAGCAGCAGCTTCGTCGGCCCGTCGGACAATCCCGCCCCGCCATCGAGCAGGCGACGCACCCGGTCGAACGTCCCAGAACCGGCTTCCGCCCGCGACAGATCCGCGTCGAGCAGCGCGCCGAGTGCCGCCGCACCCAATGTGCTTCCGAGATTGCGCGCGAAGATGTTCGACGCGGTGGCCGCGCCCCGCTCGGCCCAGCCAACGCTGCCCTGCACCATCACGATCGCGGCGGTGCTGAGGAAGCCCATGCCGAGCCCCATCACGATCGAGCCCAACCCCGCCACCAGCGGCGAGCCGCCCGGGCGGAGCAGCAGGAAGCAGGCGGCCCCCACCGGAAGCAGGCTCGCCCCGAACAGCAGCGTCGGGCGGAGGCCGAACCGGTGGAAATTGCGCGCGGCGGCCGTCGCACCCACCGGCCAGCCAAGCACCATCACCGTCAGCGTGAAGCCCGCGGTCAACGGCGAGCGGCCGAGCACGGCCTGGACATACATCGGCAGGAACGTGGACAGACCGATGATTGCCATGCCGCTCGAGAGCGTCGCCAGGTTGGCAGTGGCCAGCAGCCGGCGCCCCCACAGCCGGACATCGATCATCGGATCGGGTGCGGCGCGCTCGCGCAGGCCGAACAACGCGGCACTCGCGATGAACAGCGCCACCGACACCGAGACGACCAGCCGACCGCCGGCCACACCCGTCTCGGTCAACGCCGTCATCAGCGACGCGATGGCGATCGCGAACAGCCCGGCACCGAGCCCGTCGACCGCCCGACGCCCGAAGCGCACATCCTCGTGCAGGAACAGCACGAAGCCCGCGCCCGCGAGCACGCACACGGGAATGTTGATCCAGAACACCCAGGCCCAGCCGAGCCTCGCCACGATCAGCGCGCCCGCGAGCGGCCCGAGCAGCGACGAGACCCCCCAGATCGATGCCAGCCACCCCTGCACCCGACCGCGCTCCTCGGCCGGATACATGTCGCCCACCACGGTCATCGCGACCGGCTGGATCGCGCCGGCGCCGACCCCCTGGACCAGCCGCCAGGCGATCAGTGCGGACATCGAATGCGCGGTGCCGCAGAACAGCGAGCCCGCGGTGAACACGGCCAGGCCGGCCAGCAGCACGGGGCGCCGTCCGTAGAGATCGGCGAGCTTGCCGAACACCACGGTGGTCGCGGTCTGCGTCAGCAGAAAGGACGAGAACACCCAGGCGTAGAGGTGCAGATCGCCGAGGCTGGCCGCGATCTGCGGCATGGCGGTGGCGACGATCGTGGCCTCGATGGCGATGACGAACAGCGCCGCCATGATGGCAGCGGTGACCAGGGGACGGCGGATCGGTTTCATCGGGAGGGAGATAGGCCGTCTTGCCGGCCACCGCGACCCGTCATCCGCCGAGGCGCGGAAACACCACGGCCCGTACCGCGCTGGGAGAAGGCCAGGGGCTCTGCCCCTGGACCCCGTTAAGGGCGCGTCCTTAAAACCCCATACTTAAGGTTTGGAGTCCAGGCGTCCGGGCCGAGTGCGTTGGCCAGCTTCGCCTCGCCCTCGATCGGGACAATACACGCCGAAGGCGCGCTTCCCACGACGCCCCGGCCTTCCTCCCCGATCAGTCAGCCTCTCGGATCGGGGCACCGCGCGCGACGATCAGCGTCCACGGTGTCAGCAGCAGCAGCCTCGCGTCGAGCGTCACCGACCACGCGCTGATATAGGCGAGATCGAGCGCCAGTCGCGCGCACAGATCCTCCGCCGTGGCAATCCCGCCCCGCAGCCCCGCGACCTGGGCGAGGCCGGTCATCCCCGGCTTGACCCGGTGGCGCAACGGATAGTCGGGCGCGATCTCGGCGCACGGGCGTCCGCCCACCCGCATCCCGATCGCATACGGCCGCGGACCCACCAGCGACATCTCGCCACGCAGCACATTGAGCAGCTGCGGCAGCTCGTCGAGACGGGTCGCGCGCAGCACCTGCCCCACGCGCGTGACGCGGCTGTCCTGCGCCAGGGCCTGGTGCCGCGGGCCGGGCGGCCCGTGCATGGTGCGGAATCGCAGCATCGGAAAGGCCGCCCCGTTGCGTCCCTCGCGCCATTGCCGGAGCAGGATCGGGCCGCGGCTGTCGAGCCGGATCGCGCTCGCAACGGCGAACATCACCGGCAGCAGCAAGGCGAGTGCGGCCAGTGCCGCCGCGCGGTCGAGCACCGCCTTGACCACGCGGCCCCAGGACGGAATCGGCCGCTGGGCCAGCGGGCGCACGGGCAGGATGCCGAACAGCTGGGCCTCGGGCCGCACGCCGTCGAGCGGCGAGACATAGAGCGAAACGTCGAGGTCGAGCGCGCCCAGCACCTGGCGCAGCCGGGCTTCGGCGACCGCGTCGGGACCGATCGCGACCACCGCGGTCACGTGGCCGGCCTGCACCGCATCGCGCAGCAGGCTGAGCGAGTGCGGGCTGGTGTCGAAGCGCGCGATGCGCCGCCGCGCAGGTCTCAGATGCATCACGACCCGCGCCAGATCGGGCGCGTTGCCCACCAGCGCGGTCATCCGCCGCGCCGGGAACCATGGGGAAGCGAACATGCGCAAAAATCCGGCCCTCGCCTGTCACGACGGAGCATGCCGGGTCCGTTCCCGCAGCGGAACAACCACTTTTGATCCGGTGTTTGGGTCTTGGAGCTTGCGACCGGACGGTCGGATCAGCCCCGACCGAACATCCGCTCGAGCTCGGAGCGGGCGAGCTTGAGATAGGTCGGCCGCCCGTGGGAGCAGGTGGCGGCGCGCGGGGTCGCCTCCATGGCGCGGAGCAGCGCCGACATCTCGGCCGCTCCCAGGCGGCGCCCGGCGCGGATCGAGCCGTGGCACGCCATCCGCGCCAGCGCCCCATCGAGCCGGTCAGGCAGTGCCGTGTCGCAACCCTCGGCGAGCAAACCCTCGGCCACGTCGCGCAGCAGCGGGACCACCGATGCCGCGCCCAGCAGTGCGGGCACCGCGCGCACCAGCACCGCCCCCGGCCCGAACGGCTCGAGATGCAGTCCGAGTGTCGCGAGCCCGTCCGCCCCGTCGCCCAGCGCGCGAGCCGCGGCCGGCGGCAGCTCGACCACCTCGGGCAGCAGCAGCGCCTGCGCGCGCACTGCGCCCGCTTCATGCTCGGCGCGCAGGCGCTCATGCGTCAGACGCTCATGGGCGGCGTGCTGGTCCACCAGCACCAGGTCGCCGTCGTCGGCCACCGCGATCACGTAGGTGTCGAGCACCTGTGCGACCGGCGCGCCGAGCGGGAAGCGCGTCTCCTCCGCGGCCGGCTCCTGGGACACCACGCGCGAAGCGGGCTCGGACGCGAACGGCAGGCCGGCCTCGGCGAACCCGGCGACCGGAGGCGGCGCCAGCACCATCGGCGGCCGCGCGCGGGGAAACGCCACCACCCGGTTCGAGCCCGCACTCGCGCCGATCCCGAGCGCCCGACGCAGGCCTCCGATCAGCAGCGCGCGCACCGCATCGGGATCGCGGAAGCGGAGCTCGGTCTTGGCGGGGTGGACGTTCACGTCGACATCCGCGTCCGGCACCCGCAGGCTCAGCGCGCAGGCCGCGTGACGGCCGCGCTCGATCACGTCGCGGAACGCCACCCGCACCGCGGTGCGCAGCAACGGGTCGACCACCGGCCGGTCGTTGACCACCAGGAACTGGGCGCTCGCGGTGGCGCGGCTCGCGGCGGCCCCGAGGATGAAGCCCTCCATCCGTAGCGCGTCGCGCGCGTGCTCGACCGGAAGCAGGCCGCTCTCGCTGGCACTGCCGAGCAGGGAACGGGCCCGGTCCTCGAGGCTGCCGGCCGGCAGGTCGAGCACCACCCGCTCGTCGAGCGCGAGCCGGAAGGCGACGCGCGGAAAGGCGAAGGCCAGCCGGCGCAGTGCCGCCTCGACATGGTCCGCCTCGATGCGCGCCGATTTCAGGAACTTTCGCCGCGCCGGCGTGGCGAAGAACAGGTCCTCCACCAGCACCAGCGTGCCCGCAGGCCCGCTGGTGGGCGCGGGCTCGGTGACCACGCCGCCGGCGACCGCGATCCGCCAGGCCGTGTCCGCACCCGCCTCGCGCGACACGATCGCGAGGCGTGCCGCAGCCCCGATCGAGGGCAGCGCCTCGCCCCGAAAGCCCAGCGTCGCGATGCGGCTGAGATCGCGATGCGCGAGCTTCGAGGTGCAGTGGCGCTCCACCGCGAGGCGGAGATCGTCGGGTGCCATGCCGCACCCGTCATCCTCCACCGCGATCCGCGCGATCCCGCCCTCGCGCAGCGCAACCGACACGCGACTGGCGCCCGCATCGATGGCGTTCTCGACCAGCTCCTTCACGGCGGCGGCCGGTCGTTCGATCACCTCGCCGGCCGCGATCTGGTTGACCAGCGTATCCGGCAGACGCGCGACGCGGCGAGCCTGGCTCTCCTGCCGCGCCCCGCTCATGCGGACCGGTCCGTCACTCGGTCGAGGCCTCGGCCCTGGTGGAGCCGGCGGTGGGCGACTGACCGTTCGCGGCGGCGTCGCGCAACCGCTTGTTCTCGGCATCCGCATCGACCAGGAGATTGGGCGAACGACCCTTCCAGAAGGCGAGCGTGCCGCCGACACCGACGCCGCCATGGATCTCGCCGGCGCGCGCCGGCTGGGCGGCGGCCGCGCGGGCGTTGGCGAGCAGCGCCTCCTGGCCGGCGCTGTCGCTGCCGGCGGCCCCGCGCAGGGCGACGTCGGGCGCGATCGCCTCGAGCGCCTGCTGGCGTGCCGACAGCTCCTGCGGCCGCGCCGCGCCGGGGCTCGGCGGCGGCAGGCTTTCATCGGGCGGCATGGCAAGCGGCGCGCGGGTGGTGACGGTGAACTCGTCGGGCGTGGTGCGGGCGACGCCGAGGCTCTTTTCCACCTCCTCGCCCGTGCAGCCGGCGACCAGCAGGGCCGCGCCCAGGACGGAGGGGACGAGCAGTCGACGCAATCCGGTCACAACCATCTCCAAACGAGCTTTCTCACGCGACCCACTCAGGCAACCAGCTACGCAACCCGGGGCGACCTGGGCGCCACCAGCCCGTCGATCAGCAGGCACGCGACTCCGCACACGATGCACGCATCCGCCACGTTGAACACATACCACGAATAGCCCAGCGCGTGGACGCGGATGAAGTCGACCACCGCGCCGTAGCGCAGCCGGTCGAGGATGTTGCCGACCGCGCCGCCCACCACCAGGCCGAGTGCCGCCGCCACCAGCCGCCGCTGCGTCCGCCGCATCCAGGCCACCAGCAGCACGGTGATCGCCAGCGCCAGCAGCCCCAGCGTCAGATGCCCGGTCCCCGAGCCCGCCTGCAGCAGGCCGAAGGTCACGCCGTGATTCCACACCATGGTGAAGTCGAGGCCCGGCGCCACCGGCACGTCGACGCGCGCGGGCAGGTCGAGGTCGAGCAGGATCCAGCCCTTGCTCGCCTGGTCGGCCAGCAGGGCGATCACGGCGACGCCGAGGCCGAACGTCACGAGCCCGCCCCCAACGCCGCGTCCGGTGCCCACGCGACGGCGACGTCGCGCGACGCGCAGCGCGCTCATGACGCGACCGCGTCGACGCAGCGCCGGCAGAGCGCCCGATGCGCGGCATCAGCGCCCACCTCCGGCAGCACCCGCCAGCAGCGCGCACATTTCGCGCCCGGCGCCAGGCGCACGCGTGGGCCGGGATGCGGACCGTGCCCCGGCTCCGCGCCGGGCTGGTTGGTGCCGAACAGCGAGACGATGTCGTATTCAACCTCGACCACGGCGTCCGAGACGATCGCGAGCTCGGCCCAGTCGACACCGCCGAACTCGCCCGCCTCGTCGGACGACAGCGGCAGCGTGATCGCGGCCGCGAGCGAGGAGCCGAAGCGCCCCGCCTTGCGCTCCGTCTCCAGCGACGCGGTCAGCAGGCGCCGCACGGCGCGGATGCGCTCCCAGCGCTCGGCGAGCTCCGGATCGCGCCACTCGGTCGGCACGCGCGGGAACCGCATCGCGTGCACGCTCTCGCCCGCCCCGTCCCCCACGCCACCGAAGCGCGCGGCCCAGGCATCCTCGGCGGTGAACGGCAGGATCGGTGCGAGCCAGGCGGTCAACGCCCGGTGCAGGTGGTCGAGCACGGTGCGGCAGGCCCGCCGCCGCAGGCTGGTGGGCGCGTCGCAATAGAGCGCGTCCTTGCGGACATCGAAATAGAAGGCCGAGAGCTCGCTCGCGCAGAAATTATGGATCGCGGGTGCCAGCCCTACCCAGTCGTGGCTGCGAAGCGCCGCGTCCACCGCACCGCCGAGCCCCGCCAGCCCGTGCAGCACCACGCGCTCGAGCTCCGGCAGCTCGGTATAGGGCACGCGCTCGTGCTCGGCGAACCCGGCGAGCGAGCCGAGCAGCCAGCGCAGCGTGTTGCGCAGGCGGCGGTACAGCTCGGCCTGCTGCTTGAGGATCTCGGGCCCGATCCGGAGATCCTCGTGCAGGTCGCCGTTCATCACCCACAGGCGCAGGATGTCGGCGCCGTATTTGTCGCAGATTTCCTGCGGCCCGACCCCGTTGCCGAGCGACTTGCTCATCTTGCGGCCGTGCTCGTCGAGCACGAACCCGTCGCTGACGATGGCGCGGAACGGCGGGGTGCCCCGCGTGCCCACCGCCTCGAGCAGGCTGGACTGAAACCAGCCGCGATGCTGGTCCGATCCCTCGAGATAGAGGTCGGCGGGCCAGGGCATGCCGCGCCCCTCGAGCACGAAGGCGTGGGTGGAGCCACTCTCGAACCAGACGTCGACGATGTCGAACACCTGCTCGTACGCGCCCGGATCGCGCCCCGCGCCCAGGAAGCGCGCCGGCGGCGACGAGTACCAGCAATCCGCCCCCTCGTCCCGGAACGCGTCCACGATCCGCGCCATCACCGCGGCGTCGCGCAGCACCTGTCCGGTGGCTTTCTCCACGAACACCGCAATCGGCACGCCCCAGCTGCGCTGGCGCGAGATGCACCAGTCCGGCCGGTTGCGGACCATCGATTCCAGCCGGTGGCGCGCCTGCGGCGGCACGAACTCGACCGCCTCCAGCCCGTCCAGCGTGCGGCGCCGCAGGCTCGTGTTTCCGGCTCCGCCGGACGGGCTCGCGTTTCCGGCTCCGCCGGACGGGCTCGCGTTTCCGGCTCCGCCGGACGGGCCCTCG
>CAXTVZ010000028.1:0-22926 GCA_964247685.1 uncultured Acetobacteraceae bacterium | reverse complement strand
TCGCACATCTCGAACGGCGTGCTGTGGCGGTGCCGCATCAGGTAGCGGATCAGCCCCGCATCCTCGGAGACCCGCCTGGTGCCGCGCCCGTAGGAGACGCGCGCGGCCTGCACGATCGCCGCGTCGTCGCCCATGTAGTCGACCACGCGCACGAAGCCGTGGTCGAGCACGCGGTGAGGGGTGAATAGCGCCGCCTCAAGGCCGGGGGCGATGGGGCGCCGGGTGGTGTTGGCGGTGGCGCGGAGGGCCGCGATTTCGGGATCGGCGTCGGACTCGGGCGGCGTCATGTGCTCCCCCCTACCATGCGGGCGCGATCTGCTCTATATTCCCGGTGCTCGGGCTTGCCCGGCTATGGTGATAAACGGTCCGTGGAATAAGCGTTGTGGACCCGGGGGCAGTGCCCGGCGCCTCCACCACTATCTCTGGGCGACTGGGGGGTGGGTGAGGGGGCGAAACAGGCTCGACACGCGCGGTAAAGACGTCCCTTTTGCCCGGCATTGTACCGCCGTTATCGGGCTACATCACAAGTGCCAACGACAACGACGCAATGGCGCTCGCTGCCTAATTGACTTAGGCAAGCGCGGTTCGGGGGGCACCGGGCAACAGAAGCCCCCCACTTGACCCCCAATGACAGACCGGCCAACGCGCTCGACGCGCGCGCGAGGCGGTGCTGAATTGGGGCCTGGGGCGAGGAGACGGGATGAGCGATCTGGGATCGAACGGGGGGGACGGGCCTGCGAGCCTGCTGCCTTACGAGGTCTGGACCGAGGAGGCCTTCCGCAGCGTCGCGGTGCGCGCGCTGAGCCATGTCTCGGCCAACGGTCTGCCCGGCGACCACCACTTCTACATCACCTTCCGCACCGACCATCCCGGCAGCGTGCTGCCGCAGCGGCTGCGCGCGAAATATCCCGACGAGATGACCATTGTGCTGCAGCACAAGTACTGGGACCTGCTTATCAACAACGAGCTGCGCTTCGTCTCGGTCGGGCTGTCGTTCGGCGGCATCTCCACGACGCTGGTGATCCCGTTCGACTCGCTCACCGGGTTTGCCGACCCGTCGGTGAAATGGGGACTGCGTTTTCGACCGATCATGCCGGAGCGCGCCGGCGTGGTGCTGCGCGCCGTCGACGATGATGACGAGCCGCGCCCGCCCGTGGCCGCCCCCGCCGGGTCCGCGGCGATAGGCGACGCAGGCGAGAAGCCCGACACAACGCCGCAGGTCGTGAGCCTCGACGCCTTCCGCAAACGCAAGGACTGACGCTTGGACGCGCTCCCGCCCCTCGACGCCGGCCTCCCCTCCGGCCGGCTGTTCCCGCTCGGTCCGGACGCGACACCCTATCGCAAGCTCGCGATCGGGGGCGTGTCGACCATGACCTGCGACGGCCGCACGATCCTGCGCGTCGCTCCGGAGGCGCTGACCGCGCTGACACGCGAGGCCTTCCGCGACGTATCGCACCTGCTGCGTCCGGGGCACCTCGCCCAGCTGCGCCGCATCCTCGACGATCCCGAGGCGTCGGCGAACGACCGGTTCGTGGCGGTTGACCTGCTGAAGAACGCCAACATCGCGGCCGGCGGCAGGCTGCCGATGTGCCAGGACACCGGCACCGCGATCGTGTTCGGCAAGAAGGGCCAGCGCGTCTGGATCGAGGGCGACGAGGAGCACGCGCTCTCCGAGGGTGTGGCGTCGACCTACCGCGAGACCAGCCTGCGCTACTCGCAGATGGCGCCGCTCAACATGTTCGACGAGGTCAACACCGGCAACAACCTCCCCGTCCAGTTCGACATCATGGCCGCTCCCGGCGACGACCATGCCGACGAGTTCCACCTGATGTTCATCGCCAAGGGTGGCGGCTCGGCCAACAAGACCTTCCTGTTCCAGGAGACGCGCGCGCTGCTGGCGAGCGAGGCGAAGCTGCTCGATTGGCTGGGCACGAAGATCAGGACGCTCGGCACCTCGGCCTGCCCGCCCTACCACCTGGCGATCGTGATCGGCGGCCTGTCCGCCGAGCTCACGCTGAAAACGGTCAAGCTCGCCTCCACGCGCTATCTCGACGCGCTGCCGGAGACCGGTGATCGCACGGGACATGCGTTCCGCGATCACGATCTCGAAGCCAAGGTGCACCGGCTCACGCAGCATCTCGGGATCGGCGCGCAGTTCGGGGGCAAGTATTTCTGCCACGACGTGCGTGTCATACGGCTGCCGCGCCATGGCGCGAGCCTGCCGGTCGGTATCGGCGTGTCCTGTTCGGCGGATCGCCAGATCAAGGCCAAGATCACGCCCGAAGGGATTTTTCTCGAGCAGCTCGAGACCGATCCGTCGCAGTATCTGCCGGAGACCACCGACAGCGTGCTCGCGGGCGACGTGGTGGCGATCGACCTGAACCGGCCGATGAGCGAGATCCGTGCCGAGCTCTCGAAGCATCCCGTCAAGACGCGGCTGTCGCTGACCGGAACCGTGGTCGTGGCGCGCGACATCGCGCATGCCAGGATCAAGGAGCGGCTCGATCGCGGCGAAGGCATGCCGCAATATCTTCGCGACCACCCGGTCTACTATGCCGGTCCCGCCAAGACGCCCGAGGGAATGCCGACCGGCTCGTTCGGTCCCACCACGGCAGGAAGGATGGACAGCTACGTGGAGGAATTCCAGCGCCAGGGCGGCTCCTTCGTGATGCTGGCCAAGGGCAACCGCTCGCGCGCGGTCCGCGACGCGTGCAAGACCTATGGCGGCTTCTATCTCGGCAGCGTCGGCGGCCCCGCCGCGCGCCTGGCGCAGGACTGCATCCGCAGCGTCGAAGTGCTGGAATATCCGGAGCTCGGCATGGAGGCGGTCTGGCGCATCACGGTGGAAAACTTCCCCGCCTTCATCGTCATGGACGACAAGGGCAACGACTTCTTCGAAGGGCTGACCTAGCGCATGCGCTTCACCGTCGACCGTCTCGATCACCTGGTGATCACCTGCCGCGACCTGGAGATCTCGGCCTCCTGGTATCAGCGCGTGCTCGGCATGGAATACGAGGAATACGGCCGCAACAACCGCCGGTCGCTGCGGTTCGGCGGCCAGAAGATCAATCTGCGCCCGCATGGCGCGGTCGGCTGGGAAACGTCCCAGCTCGACGCGGCCGGCACGCAGGATCTCTGCTTCGTCACCACACTGCAGCCGGACGACACGATCGAGCATCTCGAGAAATGCGGCGTGGTGGTCACCGAGGGTCCGGTCGAGCGGATCGGCGCGCTGGGTCCGATGGTGTCGGTCTACTGCCGCGACCCGGACGGCAACCTGATCGAGCTCGCCTCGTATCTCGGCAAGCTCTGACATGAATGCCCCGCTCGCGGCGCGCCACTGCGTGCCCTGCACCAAGGACACGCCGCCCCTGGCGCCGGCCGCGATCGAGCAGCTTGGGCGCGATGTTCCCGGGTGGAACGCGACCGCCACGAGCCTGCGCCGGCGCTTCCGATCGGCTAACTTCGACACGGCCTTCGCCCTGGTGACGGCGGTCGCCGCCGCGGCACGCGCGGAAGATCACCATCCGGACATCAGCTTCGGCTGGGGCTACGCGGAGTTCGTGCTCACCACGCACGCGATCGGCGGGCTGTCCGAGAACGACTTCATCCTCGCCGCCCGCATCGACAGGGAGGCCGGACAGGTCTGATGGCGTTTCCTCTTCCCGACGGCCTGCCCGAAGACTCCGTCTCCGACGCCGCGCACATCATCCAGACCGCGCTGACGCCCGTGTTCCTGCTCACCGGCATCGGCACGCTGCTCGGCCTGTTCAACACGCGTCTCGCCCGCGTCGCCGATCATCTGGAGACCGTGGGCGACCTTCTCCGCGGCGACGCGGAAGGTGAGGCGTTGGCCGAGCTCCGAACGCACGAGAGGCGCCTCCGCCAGCGGGTCTTCGCACTCGACGCCTCCGTTGCCCTCGGCGCGATCGGCGGTGCCGCGACCTGCGGCTCGGTCTGCATGCTGTTCTTCGGCAGCGTCCGCAACGCGGAGATCGCGGGCTGGCTGATCGGCCTGTTCGGTTTCGCACTTGCCTGCACGATCGGCGCGTTGCTCGCCTTCCTGATCGACAGCCTGCTCGCCTGGCACGGCATCCGCGCCGAGGGTCCGTTGCCGCTGCGCTCAGGCAAAGGCGGATAGGTCCGACACGACGCGGCCTCCTTGCGATAGGATCGGCCACCGTCGACAGGCCGCCGCACGCCACGATGCTCGCCAGCGATTTCGACTTCGACCTGCCGGACGCGCTGATCGCGCAGGAGCCCGCACGCCCGCGCGATGCCGCCCGACTGCTCGTGCCGAACGCGGCCCGGCCCGACCGCGTCGTCTCGGACCTCGCCGGACTCCTCAGGCCCGGCGACCTCCTCGTGGCCAACGACACCAGGGTGATCCCGGCCCAGCTCGACGCGACACGCAGCCGGCAGCGCGGTGGGACCGACGCCCGCATCGGCATCACCCTCGACCAGCCCGGCGAAGACGGCACCTGGCGTGTCCTGGTCCGCAACGCCCGCCGGATCGCGCCGGGCGACAGTCTCGATTTCGCGGGTGGCCTGCGCGCAGACGTGCTCACGGTCGCGGGCGGCACCGCGACGCTCCGCTTCGACCGCGAGGGCGACGCGTTCGACGTGGCCCTCCGGCAGGCGGGCCGGCTCGCGCTCCCGCCCTACATCCACCGGCCGGCCGGCCCCACCGAGGCGGATCGCCGCGACTACCAGACCACGTTCGCGCAAGCGGACGGCGCCGTCGCAGCCCCCACGGCGGGGCTGCATTTCACGCCCGCCCTGCTCGCGTCCCTCGACGCGCGCGGCGTGCAACGCGCCACCGTGACGCTGCATGTGGGGGCCGGCACCTTCCTTCCCATGCGGCACGAGCGCGTCGAGGATCACGACATCCACGCCGAACGCGGCGAGATCACGGAGGCGACAGCGGACGCGATCGCGGCGACCCGCGCGCGCGGCGGCCGCGTGGTGGCCTGTGGCACCACGACGCTGCGTCTGCTCGAAAGTGCGGCGGCAGGAGCGGGCCGCGTCGCTGCCTTCCGTGGCGAGACCAGGCTGTTCATCCTGCCCGGTTTCCAGTTCCAGGTCGCCGACATGCTGCTGACGAATTTCCACCTGCCGCGCTCGACCTTGTTCATGCTGGTCTGCGCGTTCGCAGGCGCCGAGCCGATGAAACGCGCCTACGCGCATGCGATCGCGGCGGGCTACCGGTTCTACTCCTACGGCGATGCGAGCCTGCTGGAGCGCGCCGCGTGAGCCTGTCGTGGCACGCCGTCGCCGCCGACGGCCACGCTCGCGCGGGCCTGCTCGCGACCGCGCATGGCGAGGTCGCGACCCCCGTCTTCATGCCGGTCGGCACGGCCGGCACGGTCAAGGCGATGACGGCGGATTCCGTACGCGCGACCGGTGCCGCGATCGTGCTCGGCAATACCTACCACCTGATGATCCGCCCCGGCCCCGATCGCGTGGCCGAGCTCGGCGGCCTTCATCGGTTCATGGACTGGCCTGGCCCGATCCTGACCGACAGTGGCGGCTTCCAGGTGATGTCGCTCAGCAACATGCGCACGATGGACGAGGGGGGCGTCACCTTCCGCAGTCACGTCGACGGCACGCCGCATCGCCTCACGCCCGAGATCTCGACCGCGATCCAGCACAAGCTCGACGCCACGATCACGATGGTGTTCGACGAGTGCACGCCGTTTCCGGCGACGCACGAGGCTGCGGCAGGCTCGATGCGCCGCTCCATGCGCTGGGCCGAGCGATCCCGCGCCGCTTTTCTTACCCGCGCCGGCTACGGCCAGTTCGGCATCGTGCAAGGCAGCGTCTATCCCGATCTCCGGGCCGAGAGCGTCGAGGCGCTCGCCACGATCGGCTTCGAGGGCATGGCGATCGGCGGCCTCGCGGTGGGCGAGGGGCAGGCGAGCATGTTCGCAGTGCTCGACGCCACGCTGCCTGCGGTGTCGCCGGCACTGCCGCGCTACCTGATGGGCGTGGGCACCCCGTCCGACATCGTGGGCGCGGTGCGGCGCGGCATCGACATGTTCGACTGCGTGATGCCGACCCGTGCCGGCCGCACCGCACGGGCGTTCGTCGCCGAAGGCACGCTCAATCTTCGCAACGCCCGCCACGCCGCCGATCCGCGTCCGCTGGAAGAAAATTGTGCCTGCCCCGCCTGCACGCGCCATTCGCGCGCCTATCTGCATCACCTGTTCCGCACCGAGGAGATGCTCGGCCCGATGCTGCTCACCTGGCACAATCTCACCTATTATGCGGGCCTGATGCGGTCCCTGCGCACCGCGATCATCGAGGGACGCTTCGAAGCACACGCGGCAGTGCTCGAGGTAGGCTGGCGCAAACCGGGAGACGACGCATGACCGATACGAGCGGCCTCACCCAGCTCGGCCACCCGACCGCGCAGCCGAACAGCCCGGCCGAGGCCGTGCTCGAGCGCGTGCCGAACCCGCACGCGAACCGCCTCTATTGCGTGCGCTTCACCGCCCCCGAGTTCACCTCGCTCTGCCCGCTGACCGGCCAGCCCGATTTCGCGCATCTCGTGATCGACTACGTGCCCGACGGGTTCATCGTCGAGAGCAAGTCGCTGAAACTCTATCTCACCAGCTTCCGCAATCACGGTGCATTCCACGAGGACTGCTCGGTCTCTATCGCACTCCGCCTGGTCGACACGCTGGCACCACGCTGGCTGCGGATCGGCGCCTACTGGTATCCGCGCGGCGGCATCCCGATCGACGTGTTCTGGCAGACCGGCGAGGCCCCCGCCGGCGTGTGGATCCCGCCGCAGGACGTCCCCAACTATCGCGGTCGTGGCTGAAGCCGCCGCCCTCGCGCAGGCCATCGCCGATCGCGCGGCCACGCTCGGCTTCGACGCGATCGGCTTCGCACCCGCGCGCCTCGGCCCCGAGACCCGCGCGCGACTCGACGCCTGGCTCGCCGACGGACGCCACGGCACGATGGACTGGATGGAGACGCGCGCGGCCGAGCGCGGCGGTCCCGAAACACTCTGGCCCGACGCGGTCACCGCGATCTCGCTCGGCCTGTCCTACGCGCCGGCCGGCGACCCGCTCGCGGTGCTCGCCCAGCGCGATCGCGGCGCGATCTCGGTCTACGCCCAGGGACGCGACTACCACGACGTGGTGCGCGGCCTGCTCAAGCAACTCGCCGGCTTCATTGTGGCCAAAGCCGCGAGTGCCGACATCAAGGTGTTCGTCGACACCGCACCGGTCATGGAAAAGCCGCTCGCGGCCGCGGCCGGGCTCGGCTGGCAGGGCAAGCACACCAATCTCGTCTCACGCGCGCACGGCTCCTGGCTGTTCCTGGGCGAAATCCTCACCACGCTCGCACTCCCGCCCAGCCCGCACCGCGTCGGGTCGTGCGGCACCTGCACAAGGTGTCTCACCGCATGCCCGACCGACGCGTTCCCCGCACCCTTCCAGCTCGATGCGCGACGCTGCATTTCCTATCTCACGATCGAGCATGCCGGTCCCGTGCCCGACGCGCTGCGCCCGTTGCTCGGCAACCGCATCTATGGCTGCGACGACTGCCTCGCCGTCTGCCCGTGGAACCGCTTCGCGGTTGCTGCCCGCAACGCCAAGCTCGCACCGAGGCCGGAGCTCTCGGCCCCGTCGCTCGCAAGCCTCAGCGCACTCGATGATCAGGGCTTTCGTGCCCTGTTTTCTGCTTCTCCGGTCAAGCGCATCGGACGCGATCGTTTCGTCCGCAACGTTCTCTACGCGATCGGAAACTCCGCAGACCCTGCCTTGGGGGAAGCCGCAAGGATGCGTGCGGACGACGCCGATCCGGTGGTCGCCGACGCCGCGCGCTGGGCCGTGTCGCGGCTCGCCCCGGGTTCTGGCGCTTGGTGACCGCGCACCTGCGCAAGCGCAGCCTCTCGCTCGCGGGTCACCGCACGAGCGTGGCACTCGAGCCGGCATTCTGGACCGCGCTTGAGACCCAGGCCGCCCACAGCGGTGAGACGTTGGCCAAACTGCTCACCCGCGTCGACGGTGCACGCGACCCGTCTCACCCGCTCGCCTCCGCGCTCAGGATTGAGGCATTGCGATTTGCCGCCGCCGTTAACGGGTCCTAAATCAATTCGGACCAGCATCGAGACGCGGCCATGATGGGCCTGCAAGCCAGGGAAGAATTCTCGATGTCAGACTCCCGTTTCCGCCATGGCGTGCCGATGAGCCCGCTCATGCTGTCCCACCAGCTCCTGGCGCTCGCCGAGGATGCGGATCGCGCCGGTCTCCGCCGCAGCGCCTCCGATCTCGTCGAGCTCGCACTGCGCGTCTGCTCCGACCGCCCCCGCAAGTGCGTCCGCACCGCGCCCGTCACCGTGCTCCCCGCCAACGTCACCCGCCTGGCGCCGGCCAGCGCCGCCTGAACAGGTCCCCATACCGCCGGCGCGCGAGGATGCTACACTCGCGTCCATGAGCGCTGCGTCATGAGCTATTGGGGGAAGGTCTTCGGAGGCGTCACCGGCCTCTGGATGGGCGGTCCGATCGGGGCCGTGGTGGGAGCGGCCCTCGGGCACGCCGCCGACCGCGGATCTCTGCCGGGCGTGGGCGCGCCACTCACCGGCAAGCCGCAAGGCCCCAACGTCGCCAAGGTGGCGGCCAACGTGGCCGCCATGCTCGGCCGCAAGGAGCAGATCTTCGCGATCGGCATGATCGTGCTCTCGGCCAAAGTCGCCAAATGCGACGGCCCGGTCACCCGGGCCGAGATCGACGCCTTCAAGCGGCATTTTCGCATCCCGCCCGAGCAGACCCGCGAGGTGGGTCGCCTGTTCGACCAGGCCCGCGACGCCAATGACGGGCCGGACGACTATGCCCGCCCGATGGGCCGCGCCTTCGCGGGCGAACTCCACACGCTCGAGGAGGCGCTCGCCGCCCTGGTCGCAATCGCGCGGTCCGATGGCGCGATCAACGAGCGCGAGGACAAGTTCCTCCGCCGCGTCGCCGATCAGTTCGGCCTTGGCGGCCGCACCTACGAGCGGGTGCGCGATGGTGCCGCCCGCCGCTCGGCCGACGAGCCCGACGCCTACGCGGTGCTCGGTCTGGCCTCGACCGCGAGCGACGAGGACATCCGCCTGACCTGGCGCCGCCTGATGCGCGAGAACCATCCCGACAGCCTGGCCAGCCAGGGTGCCGCACCCTCCCGCATCGCCCGCGCCGCCGACCACGTCGCCCGCATCAACGCGGCCTGGGACCGGATCAAGCGGGAGCGCGGGCTCTGATCGCGATCAGCGAGCATCCGTCCCCCAATCGCCGGGCGCGCGCGCCCGGCGTCATCATCGACACGCTGGTCTTGCACTACACGGGAATGCGAAATGCCGAGGAGGCGATCGCGCGTCTCTGCGATCCCGAGGCCGCGGTCTCCTCACACTACGTCGTGGACGAGGACGGCAGCGTGCTGCGGCTCGTGCCCGAGGCCGAGCGCGCCGCTCATGCGGGGATCTCCTTCTGGCGCGGCGTCGAGGGACTGAACGAGACCTCGATCGGCATCGAAATCGTCAATCCCGGCCACGAATGGGGCTACCAGCCGTTTCCAGCGGTCCAGATCGCCGCCGTCACTGCACTCTGCCACGACATCATGGGCCGCCACCCGATAGCGGCGCGGCAGGTCGTCGCTCACAGCGACATCGCACCCGATCGGAAGCAGGACCCGGGCGAGCTCTTTCCGTGGGAGTCGCTGGCGGGCGAGGGGATCGGCTTCTGGCCCGCCACGCTTCGCACGCTGGCGGGGTCACCGGCGGAGGCACTTCGCCGTATCGGCTACCGGGTCGAGGATGAGGCGGCGCTCGGGATCGTGGTCACGGCGTTTCAGCGGCACTGGCGGCCGGAGCGGGTTGATGGGTTTATCGATGAGGGGACCGCGCTGGTGATTGCATCGGTCGCTGAAGGCCAGGGGCTCTGCCCCTGGACCCCGCTGGGGTCTTGACCCCAGGCCCCTTTTGAACGGCAGAGCCCTGGCTTTTACAGCAACGGCGGCTCCAGCCGCTCGAACGCCGGCCGCCCGAACAGATACCCCTGCATCAGATCGATTCCGAGCCCGCGAAGCGTCGCCGCCTCCGCCTTGGTCTCGATCCCTTCCGCGATCAGCCGGATCCCGAGATCGCGGCAAAGCCCCACCATCGCCGCCACGATCGACCGCTTGCGCGCCGAGCTGTCGATGTCGCGGATCAGCGCCATATCAAGCTTGATGATGTCGGGCTCGAGTTCCGTCAGCAGAACGAGGCCGGAATGACCGGCGCCGAAATCGTCGAGTGCGTTCGACATCCCATGCTCGCGATAGACGCGGAAGATCTCGCGCGCCTTCGCCGGATCGCCGACCTGCTCGTGCTCGACCATCTCGAAGATCAGTCGCGACGGATCGAGCGCCGCGCGCTTCGCGGCCGCGAGCGATGAGCGCACGCAACGCGCGGGCTCATACATCGCGTTCGGCATGAAATTGATCGAGAGGCGAGCGCCGGACTCGTGCAGGCCGCGCTCGCAGGCGAGCTCGATGGCACGCCGGCGCGCGGCCTGGTCGAACGCGTAGCGGTTGCCGTCGTTGATCTGCGCGAACACGCTCGCCGCACCCTCGCCGGCGGGTCCACGCACCAGCGCTTCGAATGCGAAGACGCTGCGGGTCTCGAGATCGACGATCGGCTGGAACGCAGAGGAAAAGTCGAATGGAAGTGCGCTGCCGGCACGGCAATCCCGGCACGACGAGGCGGCATCGCTCCCGGAAGCGGGCGCGTTCGCCGACGGTCCGATCGTCTCGACCTGGTGCATCCGAAACCCTCCTGCCGACCCCTATCTTGAGCGCATCGGGTTAACAAAGCCTGTCGGTCGCGTTCGCGACGTCACACCAGGCTCTTCATTCTCAGCAGTGCGAACGCGGCCATCGTCACCGCGTCCGTGATGACGCCGTCCCTGATCATCGACTCGAAGAGCGGCATCGGGACCTTCCGCGCCGTCATGTCCTGCTCGGCCACTTCGCGCCGGGGTGGACCTTGCGTCAGACCCGTGGCGATGAAGACGTGCCCGCGCTGCGTCGAGTAGCCCGCGCCCTGGAACACCTCGCCCGCACGGAGGAGGCGGCTCGCGACCAGGCCGGTCTCCTCGGCGAGTTCGCCCGCCGCGACCGCCTCCGGCGACACATCCGGGCGATCCTCCCACATGCCCATCGGCAGCTCGATCATGCGGCGGCGCACCGGGTAGCGGTATTGCTCGACCACGGTCACGTGGCCGTCGTCGTGCAGCGGCAACACGACCACGAAGTCGTTGCGCTCGACCACGCCATACAGGCCGTCCGAGCCGTCCGCACGCCGGATGATGTCCTCGCGCACGCGCGTCCACCGGTTCTCGTAGGCGATCCGGCTGGAGATCGTCGTGATGCCGCCTGCCATTCGCGCCCCGCCTCCTGCGTTGTAAGCTGCGCCGCCAAGTGTTGCGGAGCGATGGATGTCGGACAAGACGAACGAGGCGCCTCTGTTCGCGACGGCGGAGGGCGCGCGGATGCTCGCGTCGCGGACCGACGGCGCCTGGCGCCGCTGGGGACCCTACCTGTCCGACCGGCAATGGGGCACCGTCCGCGAGGACTACAGCGCGGGTGGGGATGCGTGGAACGCGCTCACCCACGACCAGGCGCGCAGCCGCGCCTATCGCTGGGGCGAGGACGGCATCGCCGGCTTCGGCACCGACAAGCTGCAATGGTGCCTCTCGCTCGCGCTCTGGAACGGGCACGATCCGATCCTGAAGGAACGACTGTTCGGGCTGACCAACAGCGAGGGCAATCACGGCGAGGACGTCAAGGAGCTCTACTACCACCTCGACGGAACGCCGACCCACAGCTACATGCGGATGCTCTACAAATACCCGCAAAGCGCCTTCCCCTACGAACGACTGGTCGAGGAGAACCGCGCCCGCGGTCGCGACGCGCCGGAGTTCGAGCTCGTCGACACCGGCATCTTCGACGACAACCGTTACTTCGACGTGGTGGTCGAATACGCGAAGGCCGACACCGACGACATCGTGATGCGCATCTCGGTGACCAACCGGGGCGCCGAGACCGCTTCCCTCGTGGTGTTGCCGCAGATCTGGGCGCGCAACGGCTGGTCCTGGTTCCCGGGTGCCGCCCGGCCCACGCTCACCAGGGAGGGAACGATGCAGGTGGTGGCCAGCCACCCCCACCTCAAACCGTTCCGGGTACGCTTCGAGCCGGGCGTCGAGATGCTGTTCACCGAGAATGACAGCAACCGCGCGCGTCTGTGGGGCGAGGATGCGCGCGGCTTCTTCAAGGACGCGTTCGACGACTACGTGGTTCATGGGCGGCACGACGCGGTGAACTCCGCCGGCACCGGCACCAAATGCGGCGGTCTGCATCGCCTGACGCTGGCGCCGGGTGCCACGGGCTTGGTGCGCGCGCGCCTCTCGCCGCTCGACCAGGTGGGCGAGGGCGTGGCCGAGGCCGACGCGATCGTGACGCGGCGCCGCGCGGAGGCTGACGCGTTCTACGCGGTCGTGCAGGCGCCGGTCGCGGACGAGGAACTCCGCCTGATCCAGCGCCAGGCCTTTGCCGGCATGCTCTGGTCGAAGCAGTTCTACTACTACGACGTGCACGACTGGCTGGCCGGCGATCCCGCCGGCCCGCCGCCGCCCGCATCGCGCCGCTCGGGCCGCAACGCCGACTGGGAGCACCTGCGGGCGACCCACGTGATCAGCATGCCCGATGCGTGGGAATATCCGTGGTTCGCGTCCTGGGATCTGGCGCTGCAGACCGTGGTGTTCGCCGAGTTCGATCCCGACTTCGCGAAGGACCAGCTGATTCTGCTCACGCGCGAGTCCTATCTCCACCCGAATGCGGCCCTTCCCGCCTACGAGTGGTCGTTCTCGGACGCCAACCCGCCGCTGCACGCCTGGGCCACCTGGCGCGTGTTCGAGCGCGACCGCGACCTCAACGGCGCGCCCGACCACAACTTTCTGCGCCGGATGTTCCGCAAGCTGATCATGAACTTCACCTGGTGGGTGAACCGCAAGGACGCGCATGGCCGCAACCTGTTCCAGGGCGGCTTCCTCGGGCTCGACAATATCGGCATCTTCGACCGCTCGTCGGCGCTGCCCACGGGGGGCGATCTAAGCCAGTCGGACGGCACGGCGTGGATGGCGATGTTCGCGCTCGACCTGATGCGGATCGCGGCCGAGCTCGCCCTCGTCGATCACACCTACGAGGACATGGCGACCAAGTTCTTCGAGCATTTCCTGCTGATCGCCGGCGCCGCCGAGGAGAATGGCGGCTTGTGGGACGAGCAGGACCAGTTCTTCTACGACGTCATCAACCTGCCGGACGGGCAGGAAATCCCGCTGCGCGCCCGCACGATGGTCGGCCTGATCCCGATCTTCGCGGTGGCCGTGCTCCGGTCCGAGCATGTCGACCAGCTCGCGGATTTCCGCGACCGCATGGCCTGGTTCCTGCGCCACCGGCCGAAGCTCGCGGAACTCGTCTCACGCTGGGACGAGCCGGGGCAAGGGCGCTCGTCGCTGCTCTCCCTGCTACGCGGCCACCGCCTTACGATGCTGCTCCAGCGCATGCTCGATCCTGCCGAGTTCCTGTCGCCGTTCGGCGTCCGCGCCGTCTCGAAGGTCTACGGCGCGAACCCGTTCCGCTTCCAGTGGAACGGCGCCCGCTTCGAGCTTGACTACGAGCCCGGCGAAAGCCGGACGGGGTTGTTCGGCGGCAACTCCAACTGGCGCGGCCCGATCTGGATGCCGGTCAATTTCATGCTGATCGAGAGTCTGCGGCGGTTCGAGAAGTACTACGGTCCGAGCTTCCAGGTCGAGCGGCCGGACAAGGGCGGAACACTCTCGCTGACCCCGATCGCCGACGACCTCTCGGACCGGCTGATCGGCATCTTCAGGCGCGGCCCGGACGGGCGTCGACCGGTGCATGGTGCGAACGCGCTGCTGAGCGAGGATCCCCACTTCCGAGATCTCCTGCTGTTCTACGAGTATTTTCACGGCGAGGACGGGCATGGACTCGGTGCGTCGCATCAGACAGGCTGGACCGGGCTGGTGGCCGTGCTGATCGCCGAGAAAGGGCGTCGTGCGGCCGAGGCGAAGGCGGCGTCGCAGACGGAGAGGGCATCGTCATGAAACGTTGCGGTCTCACCGAGAAGATCATGGACATCAAACGCGAGCGGGCGTGGAGCTGGCGCGAGATCGCCGACGAGATCGGCGGCATGTCGCCGGTTCTGATCGTGGGCGCGCTGCTCGGTCAGATGAAGCTGACCAAGCCGCAATGCGAGCGCGCGGCGGCACTCTTCGGGCTCGACGAGAACGAGAAGCGGTTGCTCAACGAGGTGCCGATGCGGGGCGCGCCGATGCCGCCGACCGATCCGCTGATCTACCGCCTGTTCGAGTTCGTGATGATCAATGGTCCCGCGTTGAAGGCCCTGATCGAGGAGGAATTCGGCGATGGCATCATGTCGGCGATCGACTTCGACCTGGCGCTCGAGCGGCTGCCCGACCCGAGAGGCGACCGGGTGAAGCTGACAGCGAGCGGCAAGTTTCTTCCCTATCGCTACTACGGCGCGTCCGGGAATGAGCCGCAGTTCGGATACAAGGAAGACTGAGAGTTGGTTGGAAGGCCAGGGGCTCTGCCCCTGGACCCCGTTAAGGGCGAGCCCTTAAAACCCGATCGTTCAGGCTGGAGTATCAGGCCGCAGGCTGAGTGCGTAGGGTCGACCAGGCAATCCAACAATCAGGGTTCCAAGGGACGACTGTCCCTTGGCGGGTCCAGGGCAGAGCCCTGGCCTTCCTCGTCCCGTCAGCCGTGCGGCTCGGAGAGTGCCAACAGCGCCGACGCCTTCGTGGTCTCGCTGAGCCGCCGCTCGGACCGGACGAGACCGAGCATGTGTATCTCGACGAGCGAGGCGACGGCGCGCTCGGCGGCCTCCGACGCGGAATGGCGGCCGGGCACGGAAGCCGCCACGAGATCCTGAGGTGACACGAGGGCCGCCGCGCGATCAAGCAGTTCGGCTTCGTCCACCTTCACCATCAGGGCGAAATCCTCGATTGCCACGCGGTCGGCGCCGTCGAACTCGCGCGCCACCGTCCCGAGACGGATGCGGAACGACACCACCGCGTTCCCGATCATCGCGCGGATCCGGGCGACCGCGGCATCGCAGATCGTCGCGGTGGCCGGGCCCGGCGCCGGGTCCGCCGCGGAACCCACGAGCGGCCAGATCGCACTCAGAACGACGTCCCGCGCGCTTCGGCTTGGGACCGGCCTGGTGGCAGCACGCCGCCCCCGCGCGGGAAAAACGCCGCCGCGGGGCGGATCGATCGTGATCGGAAGCGGGGAGGACATGGCTGGCGGATCCATTGTCACGGGTGCGACGGTCGGAGGCTGCACATCTCGAGGGGCAGCGATCCGCGGATCGTCCAGGACCGTCATCTGCTCAGCCGTCATGGGCTCATTTCCTCTTGGGAGGTGCGCCAGCTGCCGCCGCCGCTGCGCCGGGCATGGAGCCGCGCGGCGTTCGCGCGGCGAAGGATCTCGTCGATGTTCTCGTCGCTGCCGGGTGAGCGCGACGCGAGCCCGACCGACACCGCGAAGCGGTGGGTCTCGTCGTCCTGCCGCACCGCGATGCCGGTCCTGCACAGCCGTTCGGCGCGCTCGGCGGCGGCGAAACTGTCCGCGCCATCGAGCCAGACCACGAAATCGTCGGCGCCCAGCCGGGCCGCGAGATCGGTCGGCCGGATGGCGTCCCGCAGCAGGGCCGCCGCGTAGCGCAGCGCATCGTCGCCGCGTTCGGGACCGTGCCGCTCGTTGAAGCTGCCGAAATCGTCGAGATCGATCGACATGATGGTGCCGGCGAGGCCCTCGCGGTCCAGGCGCGAGAGGCGGCGGCAGACCTCCTCGAGGAAGCTCCGTCGCGTTAGCAGGCCGGTCAGCATGTCGGTCCGGGCATGGCGCGTGAGGTCGCGCTGCACGTTGTCGGTCTCGAGCGGTGCGCCGAGGATATTGGCCGTTGCCACCAGCAGGGCGCGGTCGTGCAGGCTCCATTCCTGCGAACCCAGCCGCCAGGCGACCAGCGCGCTCGGCTTGCCGTAGCGCAGCGGAATGGGGGCGGCGACCAGGCCGTGTCCCTCGATCGATCCGGCCGCGAACAGCTGCTCGTCTTCCAGCGCCCGGCGCGCGCACGGCACGATCGGCAGGGTCGCGACCGCGCCGGTCTGCCCCACGACATGGGCGAGCCGCGGCGCGCCGTGATCCGGGTCGTAGGCGGCGGCGGGGGCCACCACCGCGGCGCCGTCGGCGTGCAGGCACTTCACCAGCTCGTCGAGTGCGGTGCTGATCACGCGTGGTGCGAGGATCTCGTCGTGCATCCGGTCGAGCACGCGGTCGAGCAGCTTGCGGACGGAGAGCGCGTCGCTCGATGCGTCCTCGTCCGCCTCCTGCACGGCGATCAGCAGGCCGACACGGCCGCCCTCGACCCGAGCGCGCAACGAGATGAGGCAGTGCTGCCAGGCGCCGTCTCCGCCGCGAAGCCGCACCGGCGCGAGGCGCACGTCATGCTCGGGCAAGGGCTCGGCCGGCGGCAGCAGGGAAGCGAGCGTGCGTCCCACCAGCGTGTCGGCCGAGTGGCCGAGCCGGTTGGCGTCGTGAGTGACCACGAGCTCGATGCGGCCGCGCACATCCGTCGCGAATACGACGTCACCCGCGAGCGCGCAGAGCTCGCGCCAGATCGAGCTGCCTTCGAGACTGGCGATGCCCTGTTCCATCCGCGATCCGCCGAACATTTCGCGAGGAGGATGCTCGAGGCGGGTAAAGAAAGAATGAGTGGTGCGGCCCGCCCAGCCGTCCGGCATCCCCGCCGCCGAATTGACAACCCCGCGAGCGGCTGAGCATGGTCCGGCCCTTCCGAAGAGGGTGCGCATGGACGATCGGATGCTTCGTGACGCGGTCGAGCGAGCGTGGGAGGCCCGCGCCTCGCTCACGCCCGAGACCACGGGCGAAGCGCGCGACGCGGTGACCGCAGCCCTCGACGCTCTCGATTCCGGCCGCCTGCGCGTGGCCGAGCCGGCGGCGGATGGCGCCTGGATCACGCATGGCTGGCTCAAGATGGCGGTGCTGCTGTCGTTCCGCCTCGAGGCTTCGGCCACGATGGCGGGCTTCGGTGCGGCGACGTTCTTCGACAAGGTCCCGCTGAAATTCGACGGCTGGGGCGACCGGGACTTCGCGAGCGCGGGCATCCGGGCGGTGCCGGGCGCGGTGGTGCGCCGCTCGGCGTACATCGCCCCCGACGCGGTGCTGATGCCGTGCTTCGTCAATGTCGGCGCCCATGTCGGTGCGGGCACCATGGTCGACACCTGGACCACGGTCGGCAGCTGCGCGCAGATCGGCCGGAATTGCCATCTCAGCGGCGGGGTCGGCATCGGCGGCGTGCTCGAGCCGCTGCAGGCCGATCCCGTGATCATCGAGGACGATTGCTTCATCGGCGCTCGATCCGAGGTGGCAGAGGGGTTCCGCGTCGGCCGCGGCGCGGTGATCTCGATGGGCGTTTTTCTCGGCGCCTCGACCCGCGTCATCGACCGGGCCACGGGCGAGATCTTCTCCGGCCACATCCCGCCCTATTCGGTGGTGGTTCCCGGGGCGCTTCCCGGGCGCCCGCTGCCGGACGGCTCGCCTGGCCCGTCGCTCGCCTGCGCCGTGATCGTCAAGCGCGTGGACGAGCGGACCCGCGCTAAAACCTCGATCAACGAGCTGTTGCGGGCTTGAACCACGCGGCTCCACTCGGCGCCTTGCCGCTCGCGCGCGCGCTGATCTCCTGCCCCTCGGTCACGCCCGACGATGCGGGCGCACAGGCGCTGCTCGCCGCCTCCCTCGCGTTGGCCGGCTTCACGGTCACCGAGCTTCCGTTCGGGGCCACACGCAACCTGTTCGCCCGTGCCGGCACCGGGCGTCCGCATCTCTGCTTTGCCGGCCACACCGACGTGGTGCCCGCCGGTGACGGTGCGTGGAGCGTGGAACCTTTCGGCGCGCAGGTGCATGACGGGCGGCTCTACGGGCGCGGCGCCTGCGACATGAAGGGTGCGGTCGCGGCCTTCGCCGCGGCGGCAGCCGCGCGTATCGCCACCGGCCTCGCCCGCGGTTCGATCAGCCTGCTGATCACCGGCGACGAGGAAGGGGACGCCACCGATGGCACGGTCCGCGTCGTCGAATGGCTGCGCGAGACCGACCAGGTCCCCGATTTCTGTCTCGTGGGCGAACCCACCAACCCGGCGGTGCTGGGCGACGCGATCAAGATCGGCCGGCGTGGCAGCCTGAATGCCGCGATCAACGTGCACGGACGGCAGGGCCACGCGGCCTACCCGGAGCGGGCCGACAATCCCGTCCACCGGCTGCTCGCCCTGCTCGGCGCGCTTGTGGCCCACCGTCTCGACGACGGCACGGCGCATTTTGCACCCTCCTCGCTGCAGGTGACCACGGTCGATGTCGGCAACCCCGCGACCAACGTGATCCCGGCTGCGGCGCGCGCCTCGCTCAACATCCGCTTCAACGATCGCCACACTGGGTCCGCGCTCCGGGACTGGCTCCTGGCCGAAACCGCGGCGCATGCGCCCGGCGCGGACATCGCCGTGCGCATCAGCGGCGAGCCCTTTCTCAGTGCGCCCGCGCGCGAGACCGACGCGCTCGCGCGCGCCGTCGAAAGCGTGACCGGCCGCCGCCCGGCCTACGACACCGGGGGCGGCACGTCCGACGCGCGCTTCCTGGCGCCACTCTGCCCGGTGGCCGAGTTCGGCCTGGTCGGTGCGAGCATGCACGCCGTCGACGAGCACGTGGATGTCGCCGATCTCGAGCAGCTCACACGGATCTATGCCGCCTGGCTGGAGGAGCTGCTGCGATGAGCGGGCGCGGATCCGAGGGTGGTGGCGGCAGCAAGGGCGCGGCGCAGAACGTCGTCCAGGGCCTGGTGCTGCTGGGCCGTGGTCGCGAGGAGGGCCTGCGCCATTTCGAGGCAACGCCGCAGGGCGTCCTGTCGGGACTTGCCCCATGGATCGCCTTTCTCCTGGTGGGCGGCGCCATGCTGGTGCTGCGCGACCATCCGCTCGCCGGCGCCGATCTCAGCGCGCTCTCGCTCTGCTCGCTGCTGTTGCCGCCCGTGATCTCCGAGATCCTCGCGCGGGTCTGGCGGCGTGAGGCGCAGTGGCTGCGTTACGCCACGGCAAGCCTGTGGTGCGCCTGGCTGATGCCGCTCGCCTATCTCGTGGGGCTGCTGCTCGCGAGCGTGGCGCTTGCCGCCGGTCTGCCGCAGAAGGCGGCGCCGTATGCGCTCTGCATCGTGCTGGGTGGATACTGGCTGTGGCTGCATTTCTTCCTGGCGCGGGCAGGGCTGCAGCTGACCCGTACGCGGGCGACGTTGCTGGTGGCGGCCGAGGTGATCGGTTACGCGGCGCTGATCGCGATTGCGGGTGGGTTCGATACACAGGCTCGGTTGGCGTTGGGGGCGTAAGAAGACTTGGGGCTCTGCCCCAAACCCCGCCAGGAGCCTGAGGCCCCTGGACCCGCATCAGTCAGGCAGGTCCAGGATCGCTGATCCTGGCGGGGTTTGGGGCAGCGCCCCAAGAAACGGATCCGCGTCCGCGGGGTAGCCCACCCGCATGAGGCACAACCCTTCCGGCGGCGCCGTGGGCCCCGCGCGCCGACGATCGCGTGCCTCGAGCACCGCCACCACATCCGCAGGCCGCCAGTGCCCTTCGCCCACCAGCACCAGCGTGCCCACCATGTTCCGCACCTGGTGGTGCAGGAAGCTCCGCGCCTCCGCGTCCACCGTGATGAGCTCGCCCGCGCGCGCGATCGCGAGCCGGTCGAGCGTGCGCAGCGGCGATCTGGCCTGGCAGGCGCTCGCACGGAACGAGGTGAAATCGTGCCAGCCGAGCAGGCAGGAAGCGGCCTCCTGCATCGCCGCCAGATCGAGCGTGCCGTTCACATGCCAGGCATGCCCGAGTGCCAGCGCCGGTCGCGCCCGCCGGTTGAGGATGGTGTAGCGATACGCCCGCGTGACCGCGGAAAAGCGCGGGTTCCAGCCGGCGGGCGCTTCCCGTGCCTCGGTCACCGCGACCGCATGCGGCTTCATGTGGAAGTTCAGCGCGTCGCACAGGCGCGGACCGGTCCATGGCGGCCGCCCCGGCGCGTCCGTGAGGTCGAGGCTCGCGACCTGGCCGCGCGCATGAACTCCCGCATCGGTACGCCCCGCGACAATGGCGGCGACCGGCGCGTCCCGTTCGAGACGGCTCGCGGCTGCCTCGAGCACCGCCTGCACGGACACGCCCGCGGCCTGGCGCTGCCATCCCACGAAGGAGCCGCCGTCATACTCGATCCGCAGCGCCCAGCGCCGCGTCGCCGCACTCATCCCGTCCCGAGCACCACGCCCGGTGCCACCCGCCGTCCGCGCAGGAACGCGGCCCCGTCGGTCGGCGGCCGGCCCGGCGCCTGCACGCGGGTGAGCCGGAGTGCGCCGCGTCCGGTGGCGACCGTGAACCCGTCGTCCAGGATCGTGCCGGGTGGCCCGCTTCCCGCGGCAGGCTCGGCCGCGAGCACCTTCAGCGTCTCGCCCGCGAGCGTGGTGCGAGTGCCCGGCCAGGGATCGAAGGCCCGGACCCGTCGGTCGAGCTCGAGTGCCTCCCGGGTCCAGTCGAGCACGCCGTCGTCGCGACCGAGCTTGGGGGCGTAGGTCGACGCGTGGTCGTACTGTGCCATCGGCGCCGGCGCCTCGGCGAGCGCCTGCAGAAGGAGGCGTGCGCCGAGCGGGGCCAGCCTGTCGTGCAGGCTGGCGGCGGTCTCGCGCGGCGCGAGCGGGATCGCGCCCGCGAGCAGCATCGGCCCGGTGTCGAGCCCCGCATCCATCTGCATGATGGTGACGCCGCTCTCGCAATCGCCGGCGAGGATCGCCGCCTGGATGGGTGCGGCGCCACGGTGGCGGGGCAGCAGGCTCGCATGGATGTTCAGGCACCCGCGCCGCGGTGCGGCCAGCATCGTCGGCGGCAGGATCAGCCCGTAGGCCGCGACCACCGCGACGTCGAGCTCCAGGCCTGCGAAGAACGCCCATTCCGCCTCGTCGCGCCGCAGCCGGGCGGGGGTGCGCACCGGCAGCCCGAGCGCTTCCGCCCGCGCATGGACCGCGCACGGCGTCAGCTGGTGGCCGCGACCCGCGGGCTTGGGCGGCTGCGCATAGACCGCGGCGATCTCGTGACCGGCCTCGTGCAGCGCGTCCAGCGCGGCCACCGCGAACGGTGGCGAGCCGAGGAAGGCGAGGCGCATGGGCCTAGGCGCCGCTCCCCTGGCGCCGCTCCTTGGCCGCGCGGCGGAGCAGAATATTGCGCTTCAGCGCCGACAGATGATCGACGAACAGCACGCCGTCGAGATGGTCTATCTCGTGCTGCACGCAGGCGGCGAGCAGGCCCTCGGCCTCGAAGCTGTGCGACACGCCATGCTCGTCCTCGTGGCGCACGGTGACGCGCGCCGGGCGCGACACATCGGCATAGAGGCCGGGCAGCGACAGGCATCCCTCCTCGCGGGTCGCCCAGTCGGGGCCTACCGCGACGATCTCGGGATTGACCAGCACGATCGGCGTGCGCTGCTCGTCCGGCTGCAGGTCGACGACGGCGAGGCGGAGCGGGATGCCGAGCTGGGTCGCGGCGAGCCCGATGCCGGGCGCGTCGTACATGGTGCGGAACATGCGTGGCAGCAGCTCGGCCACCCGCGTGCGATCGGCCTCCGTCACGCGCCGCGCCTTCGCACGGAGTGCGGCGTCGGGCACGAGCCGGATTGGCATCGGCACAGCACCTGCGTGCTCATCGCGTGGCTCGGTGACGGCGTCTTGGGCGGGCGTGGCTGAGGACATGGCAGGCGCGATGTAGCTTCCGGGGCGGCATCTTTCAACGCGGAGCGCCCCGCGGCCGTCGTTGCATCCGGCAGCCCTGATGCCAATATCTGCTGTTGTCGGGATGCCGAACGGGTCCCGCCGCATCGTCTCGCTCGGAGGAGGGGGCCCCCATGACCACGCGTGTTTTCGCGTCGCCGATGTTCCTCGGTTTCGATCACCTCGAGCAGATGCTCGAGCGGGCCTCGAAGGCGTCGTCGGACGGCTATCCGCCCTACAACATCGAACAGACCGGTCCGAACGGCCTGCGCATCACGCTCGCGGTCGCGGGCTTCGGCATGGACGACCTCCAGATCACCCAGGAGGACAACCAGCTGGTGATCCGCGGCCGCCAGAACGACGACGCCAAGGATCGCGTCTTCCTCCATCGCGGCATCGCGGCGCGCCAGTTCCAGCGCGCCTTCGTGCTCGCCGAGGGGATCGACATCACCGGCGCCTGGCTCGATCACGGCCTCCTGCACATCGACCTCGCGCGGCCGCAACCGGAAGTCCGGGTGCGCCACATCGAGATCAGCAGCCCGCGCGCCGAGGAGACCCCGACGGTGCGCACTGGTCCGCGCATGGTGCAGGCGACGAAAAGCTGAGCACGGGCGACTTCCCGGCACTTGCCGTCGAAACAAACCGTCAATGTTCCACCCTGTATCGTCATGTCGCCGCCATCGCCGGGACTGACGGGGAGTGCCAATCGTGAACGACGAACACAGCCAGAACGCCGGAGGCGTCAAGCTCGATATCCGCCACCTGACCGACACGCAGCTCGCAGCACTCGGCGTCTCGCAGATCGCCTATGTGCGCCCGGTCAAGGTCAACGGTGTGGTGGCGTTCTCCATCCATGCCGCCGACGGAACACCGATGGCGCTCGCGGCCGATTTCGATGTTGCCATGGCCGCGGTGAATCAGAACGAGATGGTGCCGGCTTTGGTGCACTGAGGGTCGGAAAGAAGGCCAGGGGCTCTGCCCCTGGACCCCGTTAAGGGCGC
>CAXTVZ010000027.1:21448-23171 GCA_964247685.1 uncultured Acetobacteraceae bacterium | reverse complement strand
TGCTCCTCCAGCCGAGGCGCCGCACCGCTCGCCGTGAACGCCCCGTCGTTCAGCCGGATGCGCGTGGGCATGGCCGGAAGCGGCCGGATCGGGACGATCCGCAGCAGGCCGTCCGCACCGTCATAGACCACGAAATCGAAGCCGCTCCGGAGCACGCGTCCGTCCGCGGTGATGGCGGTGGCGTCGACCACCGGCACCACGCCCGGCCCGTGCCCCGGCACGGTCACCGCCATGTCGATCGGCGCCAGGCCGCCGGGAAGGACGAGCACGGCGTCGCGGACAGGGGCCAGGGTCGCGACCGGCCGCAGCCGCTCGTGACACAGGAACAGGGTGGCGGTCGAGGCAGTGGCGATCGCCAGGGCGCGTATGCGGCGCGGATCCGCCTGCGACGCGATCACCACGAGCCGCAGCGCGTAGAGCCCGAACAGCGGCAGCGACCAGGTGAAGTAGTGGTAGAGCTCGAAGCGCCACAGGCCGGTCGGGTGCAGGTCGCGATAGACCAGGAACAGCGCGATGTCGGCGGCCAGCACGCCGATCACCAGCAGATGCGCGCCGCGCGCCCGCCCCATGGCCAGCGTCGCCGCCATGCCCGCGACACCGGGGGCGATCCAGAAGAACACCGCGGCCAGGCCCTGGCCCGGCGGGTAGAGCTCCCCGGGATCCACCATGAGGTTCACCCAGCGCAGCAGCAGCAGGCGCGGCTCGAAGCCGAGCTGCCGCGACTGCAGGATGTAGCCGCTCGGATGCGGCCCCCACACCGCCAGGTACGCGGCGCCAAACACGAGCAGCGGCAGCGCGCAGCCCGCGGCCAGCGCCCAGACCGGGCTCGAGGGGCGAAGGCCGCGCGCCAGCAGCGCCGGTCCCGTGACCACGAGCACGACCAGCAGGACCACCGCGCAGTCGGCGGGCCGGAAGCCCACGATGGCGCCGCCGGCGAGACCCGCGAGGAATGCGTCGCGCCGGTGCCAGCGTTCGCGCATCCGCAGTGCCGCGAACAGGGTGGCGTAGACGCAGAACGTCTCGGGCGTGGTGGTCCAGGGCGTCACCCAGACGGTCAGGACCTGATGGGGCAGCACCGAGGTCGCGAGGAAGATCGCGGCGCAAAGCGGGATCCACAGCGGCGACGGGCCGAGCAGGTGGCGCGCGAGGCCGCAGAACAGGGTCAGCGTGCCCAGCAGGCTGGCGAGATCGGGCAGCAGGAAGGGATCGGTCGGCGTCACGCGGGCGAAGATCGCGCCGAGCAGCGGATAGCCCGGCAGATACCAGTGCATCCACCAGTCGGTGATGCCGTGCGCCCAGGCGAGCGCGCTCTTGAGGTAGCGCTCCTGGTCGTACCAGCTCCACCAGCCATAGATCGGTGGCATCACGTCTGACGGACCGCGAAGCAGCGACAGCGATGGAGTCTGCGGCGCGGAGAGAGGAACGTGCAGCGCCAGGAAGGCCCGCGCCGCTACCAAGCTCGCGAGCAGCACGCTCACGATTGCGAATCCGTCCCTCCAGGTCATCCGGCCACTCGTCGTCACTCGGATGGCCGTCCCTCGCCGCATGTGAGCCTGGCCCCTCACAGGGGGCGGGCTGCCGTTACAGGCACCGATCCGCTGACGCAACTACGGCGCCGCCCCTTGCGTGACGGCGCGCCGCCGCCCTAAGCAGCACCGATCCGCGCGCGCCCAGTGAGAACGTGAACAGCCCCACCGCCGACGACCCGGTCGTGCCCGAACTT